>JAZDKM010000278.1:0-4025 GCA_043803085.1 Planctomycetota bacterium | reverse complement strand
AAGTGGCACCTCTCCGGAATGGAAGGCGGCTATTACGAAATGGGACGCGCCGACGGCGGCTTCCTGGATGAGTACTGGTACGACGGCCGGCGCTTCATCAACGATGTCGGGAAAAGCGGATTCGAGAAATGGCGAAAGGGGAGGGATCTCCAAGACGCGGACTGCTGGGGAACGCGCGTGGCCGACCGCGGCGTCGCTTTCATCGAGCGGTTTCACAACCAACCGTTCTTCCTCGCCGTCTCCTTCGATGAACCTCACGGCCCCTCCTCGGCCCCGGAGCGGTATTACGCCATGTACCGGGGAACCCAGCGGGAACGCGCACCCAATTTGAGCGACATGCTTGAGAACAAACCGTTTATCCATCAGCAACTCGAGAAATACTACCACGGAACGGGAAGGGTCCCTGCCGGCGCCCTGCCAAACAACGATCCGCGCTACTACGGTTGCAACACGTTTGTCGATGGGCAGATCGGACGGGTGCTGGACGCCGTCGACCGGCACTGTCCGGAGAACACGATCGTCGTCTACACCACCGACCACGGCGCCCACCAGGGGGCGCATGGACTTCTCGCCAAGGGGCCGACCATGTACGAAGAAACCACGCACGTGCCGTTCATCGTTTGCGCCCCGGGCCTGACCCGGCCGGGTTCGATCTCAAACGCGCTGGTGAGTCACATCGATATCGCGCCGACGATTTCGGAACTCGCCGGCGTGCCGACCCACCCGCAGTTCCAGGGACAATCCCTCGTCCCCGTACTCCGAAACCCGACGACCGGTGTGCAGGATGCGGTCTTTATGGAGTACGCCCGGTTCGGATTGGAACATGACAACCACTTCGGATTCGTGCCCATCCGCTGTATCCGAACGGAACGGCACAAACTGGTTCTGAATCAGACGGACATGGATGAACTTTACGATCTCCAAACGGATCCCTGGGAGATGGAGAATCGCATCGACGATCCGGCTCTTTCGGAACTCCGGATAACGCTTCACGACCGGTTGCTCGACTGGATGAACCGGCGCATCGATCCTTTGCGCGGGGAAATGTGGCACAGCCGCCGCTGGCGGCCCGACCACCACATCGATCCATGGGCCGGCGAGCACAAGCTCAAGGAAAATTGAAATCGAAAGGAAATATTTATGAAAGCGCGAACGCGACGGGCAAAGATGGTCTGGACGTTGGTGGCTACATCCCTGTCAACGAGATTGCTATCGGCGGCGTGGTGAGTCGCCGGAAGCGGGGTTCTGCTCCTCAACGTCTTCGAGCCGGAGGTGCTCAAGGAATGGGCCAAGCGGCGCACCGTCTCGGTGTCGCATTACATCCGGGTGGTCCGGATTGACAAGGACGGGATGCCTTGCGGCGGGGGCATGGTCGGCGGCATCGCCGAGGGCGATGCCACACAGGGCAAGTACGCCATGGTCCGGCCGATCCCCAGCAAGGAGGAGCCGGCCTACAACCTAGCTTTCCTCAAGGACGAGAAGACCATCGAGTCCATCCGCCGCGGGACCGGCACGCTCTTGAACACCTTCGGAACCTTCCGGGACTTCTACCCTCAGGACTGGTCGGGATATGCCAAGTTGCGCTTCGACATCAAGGGCGAGGGCTCGGCGCTCCGGCTGCGCGTGGAGATTGAGGACTCGGCTATCTCCCCGCCGCTCCGGCGGGTCTACCAGGTGCCCGCCGACAAGTGGGTCGCTGTCGAGTTCGACTTGGCCGAGGCGTCCAGGCTCCGCGAGGTGGAACTGACCGAGGCCGAGGCCAAGGCACTCGGCGCGAAGAAACTCAAGGGCCGGCTGATCAACTTGGCGGACATGGCCAACTTCCGGATCACCATCGAGCACCTCGACGGCAAGTGTGTGGTCAAGCTCGACAACATCCGGCTGGTGGCCGCCGGGGCCGAGGAGGGCGAGACCAATCTTCCTGTGCTCACCGACCAGAGCTCCTTCCCGGTGCCGGCGCCGCTGGCCACCGGCCAGCCCAAGCTCCGGGAGGAGGTCTCGGGTAAGCTCAACCGCGCGCCGGTCGAGTGGTCCGAGCCCGTCGAGATCCCGCTTCAGGGCGGCAGCTACGGCCTGCAACCTTTTGATGTTGCCCCCGTGGACAACGACCGGATGCTCCTGGCCGTGTGGACGTGCGGCGTCCTCAAGACCGCCGACGGCGGCAAGACCTGGACCGGCCTCGATGGCGCCCCCAACAAGCCCACCAAGGTCATCGACCACGACACCAACGCCCCCGGACGGGTGGCTGCGGCCGTGGGCCCGGACCTCATGGTCCTGGGAGTGGCCAAGTGCACCGGCGGGGCCACGCCCATCGACAGCTACTCGGTCCTGACCAAGTTCGATGGGACCGACTGGAAGGTCCAGCCGCGGGGCCTCGTGGACGTGGACGTGCGCCACTGCCCGGAGCACATGGTCAACCTGGTGCGTCTGCCCAATGGGCGCGTCTGGGCCTGCTGGGTGCACTACAACCGCTTCGGCAAGAACGACCTCGTTGCACGCTATTCGGACGACGAGGGCGCCAGCTGGCGCGACGCCAGCTCCAACGGGCAGCTTCAGTTGACCACCCGTGGCAAGACCAATCCCTACGGCACCACTTGGTGGCTCCAAGAGCCGGCTATGCCCGACTGGGCCCGAGAGCAGGCCACCGGAAGGGTGGGGCGGGGCGTCCCGCACGCCCAGCCGTGGATGGCTCCCTGGGGCGAGCAGGTGGTGTGCGCCTTCGTGCAGGGGGAACGCCTAGTGTGCGCGTTCTTCGACGGCACGAAGTGGGGAGCGCCCCAACCAACCGGCCAGAAAACCGCGCCGGCCTGTATGGTGCACTTCGATGGCAAGACCGTCTATCTGGCCGGCACCGACGGCAAGGTCTACAGGCTCGATGGCGACAAGTGGGTTGAAGACTCGCCCCCCGGCGGGGTCGGCAAAGGTACGCTCCCGTACCCCGGGTGCACCAGAACTCGCCTGAGCGTGGCCGGGAAGGTGCTGGTCGCCTGCTGGACCGACGGAAAAAAACTTTTTACCAGCCAGAAGCCGACCGGCGGGACATGGTCGGAACCCAGGGAGATTTCCAACGAGGAGAAAGGCGTGCACCACATCGGCGCGCCGGCCCGCTCCGTGGACAACTTCGTGCCCTTCGTCTGGTCGATCACCAAGGGAGGTGCCCGGTTCGTGCGGATTCCGGTGAAACAACCGGGGAAATAAACCTGAAAGGAATAGGAGGAGTAAGCCAATGTGGTACAGCCGCCGCTGGCGGCCCGACCACTTAACATTCACCGTTTCAATTTCCGGTACCGCCGGATGAGGGCGTTTGTCGAGCTGTCGTGGGCGGGGGGCGGATCGTTCGGACCTTCGAGTTCGGGGACGATCCTGTCGGCCAGCGCCTTTCCGAGCTGAACGCCCCACTGATCGAACGAATTGATATTCCAAATGACTCCCTGCACGAAGACCTTGTGCTCGTACAGGGCGATCAGACTGCCGAGGGTCTCCGGCGTTAATTTTTCAATCAGCAGGGTGTTGGTCGGCCGGTTCCCGTCGAAGACGCGGTGGGGCGTCAGGGCCTCCGGCGTCCCCGCCGCGGCGACCTCCGCTGCCGTCCGGCCGAAGGCGAGGGCCTCCGTCTGGGCGAAGAAGTTGGCCATGAGGAGGTCGTGATGGCGGCCGGACGGGTTCAGACTCCGGCAGAAGCCGATGAAATCACACGGGATGAGTTTCGTCCCCTGGTGAATCAACTGATAAAAAGCGTGCTGGCCGTTGGTGCCCGGCTGGCCCCACACCACCGGCCCGGTCTGGCCCTCCACCCGGCGCCCGTCGAGGGCGGTCTGCTTGCCGTTGCTTTCCATGTCGAGTTGCTGGAGGTAGGCGCTGAACCGGCCCAAATAATGATCATAGGGGAGAATCGCCACGGTTTCCGCGCCGAAGAAGTTGTTGTACCAGACGCCGAGAAGCCCCAGCAGCACCGGGAGGTTTTCCGCGAAGGGCGCGGAGCGAAAATGAACGTCCATGGCGCGGAAGCCGGCGAGCATCTCGCG
>JAZDKM010000277.1:0-4154 GCA_043803085.1 Planctomycetota bacterium | reverse complement strand
GTGCGACCAATCCTACAAAGGACACCCCGTGTTCGGCGAGTGTCTACGCCGAGCCATGTCGGGGGAACACAACCGCGGCAAGTACGGGAGCACGGTATGAACCTCCAAGCCGTCGCTGACGCCCACATCTGCCGTCGTTGCGAAGAAGCGAGAAGCAAGCGGCGCCCCCAAGCCAAGGACCTCCCAACCCCCATAGTGCTCGATGCCATATGGACCGCCGGAATCCATCGCGCCGTGCTGTTCGGAAGCACCGCTCCGGTCTCGCGGTGGGAGATCGGCAAGGCCCTAGGTGGGGTCTACCCTGAGAAGGTAGTGCTCGCCAAGCTCCGCCGTCTCGTCGCGCAAGGCGTGCTCGACGGCTGCGGCTGCGGATGCCGCGGCGACTTCTTCATCATCGAGAGAACACCATGAATCTCCAAGCGGTCCAGGACGCCCGTCTCCTCGTCTCGGGGGGAATGAGTGCCAACAAGGCTGCCACACAGGTAGGAGAGAAGTACGGGGTGAACCCTAGGACCGTTCACAAGTGGGCAGCCAAAGACGGGGAAACCCTCGGTAACGAGGCACATGCCCAAGCGGCCAACGCGCGCGCGTGCGCGCGGGAGCAGCGGATCGCCAACCGAGAGAAGGGCATGGCCGCCGTCTCTGAGGCGTTCGTCCATCTCGCCGAGCAACTCAAAGCAGCGTGGGACGGGAAGGCGGCGCAGGGGTTCGCTTGGGCCACCAAGGCTTGCTTGGAGATGTTGAGGCTCGACGAGGGGGAGGCGACGAGCCGGATCGAGCATTTGGGCCGGGACGAGTTCATGGCTGAGGTTCAACGGTTGGCCGATGACCTCGCTGCTCTACCGAACTAGGAGGGAACGATGAGGCTCTGGATTGTTGAGAACATTTGGCCTGTGTCGAGCGCCTATCACAACGGCGGCAGCGTGGCGGTTGTCGCCGCCGACAAGGAGCGCGCCCGCGCTTTGGTCGAAGCGTTGCGGGAGGAGAACCGGAAGCAGGCCGGTGCTTCGGATTGTGTGGGGGACAAGTGGAGCATCGAGAAGCAGTGGCAGGCGGCCACGGTGTACGACCTGGCAGGTGAACCTTCGGAGCGGGTCTTCGACTTTCCGGACGCCGGGTGCTGCTGATGGCTCCCGATACTCTCCCCATCTGACTTCACGCCGGAGGAGCAGCGGCTGATCGTCGCCCTCGCGAAACGCCTACCCCCAGCGATGTCCTCCTACCACTCAGACCCTTGCGGCTTCGTGGAACGGGTTCTTGGTGAGGAATTGTGGTCCGGCCAACGGGCCATCTTGGAGGCGGTGAGGGATCATCGGCATGTCGCGGTGCAAGCGTGCTTCGGGCCGGGCAAGTCGTGGACGGCGGCCCGGCTTGTGTGCTGGTGGCTATCCGTGTGGCCCCCGGGCTCCGCCTTCGCCGTGACCACCGCGCCAACCTACGCCCAGGTGCGGGCGATCCTCTGGCAGGAGATCGGCAAAGCTCATGCGGGGAGACTGCCGGGCTTTACGAATCAGACGGAGTGGTGGATCGACGGGAAGTTGGTCGGGCTTGGGCGCTCACCGCAGTTGACTCAAACCGCGTTGGCTTCACCAGCGTTCCAAGGCATCCACGCTGAGAGAGTGTTGGGGATCATCGACGAAGCCTCCGGGGTTGGGCCGTCGATCTTCGCCGCCGTGGAAGGCTTCGCCACCACCGAAGGGTCGAGAGTCCTGGCGATCGGCAACCCGGATGATCCGTCAGGCGAGTTCGCCAAACGCTGCGCCAGGTGGCATTCGATCAAGATCAGCGCCATGGACACCCCGAACTTCACGGGGGAGAAGGTGAGCCCACACTTGGGCCGTGTCCTCGTGTCGCCGACATGGGTTGAGGAACGTCGGGCGGAGTGGGGGGAAGGAACCCCGTTGTGGCAGTCCCGGGTGCTGGGCGAGTTCCCCGAACAGTCCCAGGACGCCCTCTTCGGGTTGGGGGCAGTCCAAGCCGCGGTGGTCAGGGAAGCCTCCGAGGACGGGCCGGTCATCGTCTCCTGCGACGTGGCCCGCTTCGGACAGGACCGCACCGTCATCGGCCTGCGGAGAGGCAACACGTATCGGGAGTTGTTGACCATCGCCTCCTCGAGCCTCACTGAAGTCACAGGGCATGTGGTCCGAGCCGTCCTCGAGCACGGTGGTACGGCGCACGTCGATGAGGTCGGGGTTGGTGCCGGCGTGGTCGACTCGCTGCGGGAGCAGGGGGTGAAGGTTGTCGGGTTGAACGCCGGCTCAGCCCCGAGGGATCACAACCGTTTCGTGAACGCTCGGGCCGAATGGTTCTGGACACTCCGGGAGAGGATGGGCGAGCTGTCGATCCCGGGCGGGGAGCTGGTCGCCGAACTGGTGGCACTCCGATGGCAGGTGGACTCTCGTGGCCGGGTTCAGGTGGAGTCGAAGGAGGACATGCGGCGCCGAGGCTTGAGATCCCCGGATAAGGCTGACGCGTTGATGCTCGCGTTCGCCTCATCGAGTCGAGTGTACGAAGGGTCGCTAGGTGTATGATGAGGGGGACTAGCCGCGTGCCTTGGGCGTCCGGTTACTGACTCGGGAAGAGCAAGACTCCGCCCCCAGGGAGAGACGATTTCCGCCGTGCCGGAACGGTAGGTCAGCCCGGACGCCCTAGGAAGGTCCTCCCGGGCTGCCCTCACTCCCGTGAGCCGCACACCACCCGCGTGGACCAGGGAACGGGTTGGCTTCAGCAACACCCGGACCCCCTTGGGTCCCTCCCGCCGTTAGCCCACTCACCAGATGGCGGCGACGGCTCACTCCACTGAGCAACAGGAGTTCCCGCCCTGCTACGGGGAGGAAACCGGGGGTGGGACCCCCGAGGTTGGGCGACAACTCGGGGGTCCATTCGTTGAGGGGGTCTAGACAAGCCTCCCCAACGGTCTACCCTGAGAAGCGTGCGTCGCACCATCGCTACGGCCGTCCTTGCCATCCCCTGGCTGGCAGGCGCAATCGCCGCCTCCATCGTCACCCTCCTCAGGTGGGTCGGAGCCTCCGCAGCGGACGGGTGGGCGCACACCTTTGAGTCGAGTTGGGCGCCCGCCCTCGGCGCTCTACTGCTCGCCCTGGCGGTTGCGACAACCGTCCTCTGCGTGAGGTAACCGTATGCGCCTAGTCGACAGGGTGCGGCGCCGTTTGGTCCCGGTGCCGGTAGTTGAGCCGTGGGCTGAAGCACAGCCGTACAGCCGGGAGGAGTGGGCTCCCGTCGATTACGGCAACTACCTGGCCACCTCGAACGACGTCTACTCGTGCGCCTGGCTGAGGGCGAAGAACCTGGCGAAACTGCCGTGGCAGGTGATGGACACGCAGCATCGGGTCCAAGCCGAAACGGCGCCTCTCCCCGTTCTGTTGGATCATCCGAACCCGTGGATGACCGGCGTCAAGTTCAAGGCGATGCTCGAGTTGTGCTTGGCGATCTGGGGTGAAGCGGTTGTCATCCTGGAACGTGGCTCCCCGAATCCCAGGGTTCCTCCCCGCGAGTTGTGGCCGGTGAAACCGACCACTGTCAAAGTGTTGCCTCATCGGACAGACTTCATCTCCGGGTACTCCTACCAGCCTCCCGGCGGTGGAGCAGCTATCCCTTTGCGGGTGGATGAGGTCATTCACATCCAGTACCCGAACCCGAACGACCCGTACTCTCCGTTGGCCCCGATGGCTGCCGTCAGACTCGCAGCCGAAGTGGCTTCCGAAGCCATGAAGGCGAACCGTGCCCTGTTCCGTCAGGGCATGATGGTCGGCGGGTTCGCCATGCCCCCCGACGCTTCAGGCTCGTTCACTTCCGAGCAGGCGAAAGAACTTGAGGGGCTGATCCGGGATCGTTTCACCGGGCAGAACAACGCCCATAAGTGGCAGGTGCTCAAGTACCAGCTGATGTTGAAGGACATGGCTGTCACCCCCAAAGACGCCGAATGGATTCAAGGCTCCAACCTCACCTTCCGCCAAGTGTGCCGGGGCATGGGCGTCCCACCCGCGTTGGTTGGGGACGCTGAGTACGCCACGCTCGCCAACCTCCGAGTGTATGAACGGGCGTTGTGGGAGCACACGTTGCAGTTCGAGGCGGAGTTCATCGGGGCCGAACTGTCCCGACAGTTGGCGCCCGCCTACCAGGCTGTCTCACAC
>JAZDKM010000276.1:0-10803 GCA_043803085.1 Planctomycetota bacterium | reverse complement strand
CCCCCCGGTGCAGGTCGAAGGAGTTGATCGCGTCCAACAGGCCGAAGACCCCGGCCGAGACCAGATCGTCGTGCTCCACTTCCCCGGGCAGTTTGGCCCCCACCCGTTCGGCGTTATACCTCACGATCGGCAGATAAGCTTCCATCAGCACGTTACGCAAGCGCTGGTTGCCCGTGGCCTTGAAGCGTCTCCAGAGACTGGCCACGTCAGGCTTGGTTCGCACGGCAGGCATCGGTACTCCTCCCTGAGAATCCGACAGCCGGCCTGCCGCCTCAGCATCCGCGGCGAGTCGTGCGTAGAGCACCATAAGGTCCGGCTGGGATTACCCATCAACCGGTCTTTTGCGCCTCGACTGCACCGTTATCGCCGGCTTTGTCCGGCGCCTCCGGTGGCCGGGTCCCCGTCCCGAGGTCGCGCCGCAGCGCATCGAAGCGCCGGCGCGCGTACTCGGCTACGACGGCCTGAGCGGCGGTACCCAGCACCAAGCCCAGGACGCAGAAGACCACCAATGACCAAATGGCGCGGGATAGAATTACCGTGGCCGGGTCGCCCACCCACAGGCCACCCAGAACGGCCACGCTAAACGCGAGAAGTCCCAGGGTTGCCCCTGAGAACCGTGCGATCATCTGCGCAACTTCCGTGTCGCTTCCGTAATGCCTACCCAAGGACGGCGGTCATCGGTTGGCGGAAAGGGATCAAACAGAGCGCAGGAGAGCCCTTTCGCGATGCCCATCCGTTCGGGCCACGGGTCGGCAGCCTCCTTGCCGCGACCTTTTTGGCAGAGCACTTGGTAAACCGCAACCTCTGCGGGTCACGCTTCCGCACTGCCATCTCCACATTACTATCATGCAGCAGGAAACCGCGATCGGCAAGAGGGTATTTCAAAAATTTTGCGGTCCCACGGATAAAGGGCATGGCGCCGGCCTTCCCCCGTTGACGATCCAGTCGGCGACCCGGCGGCCGCGGCCGACTTCAAGACCGCGGCCAAGTCATTCCGACCATCACCTCCGCAGCGCCTCGGTCTCCTGCAGGCGCCTCTCGCGCCGCCGCGTGCCGCGACTGGGCCTCCTCCTCCTCCCGCCACTGCTTGAGCTTCATCCCCAGGGTGCGCACGCCCATCCCCAGGGCCTTGGCCGTCTTCTCGCGGTGCCCGTCGAATTGCCGCAGCGTGCGCTCGATCAGTTGTCGCTCCATGTCTTCCAGCATGCGTCCCGGCCGGAGCCTGGCGAAGGTCTCCTCCGGGGCCACGCTGTCTTGAATCCAGCCTTCGACGATGGCGCTGGTGATCTTTTCCTCGGGAACCAGGGCCGCACAACGCTCGCAGAGGTTCTGCAGTTCGCGCACGTTGCCCGGCCAGGCATAGCCCGTAAGCATGCGGAGCGCTTCGGGGGTCGTCGTGATCGGCGGCCGGCCGATGCGCTTGGCGAGCTGCTCCAGAAAGTACTGGAACAGCACCGGGACGTCCTCCGGCCGCTCGCGCAGCGGGGCCAGCTTGATGGGCATGAGGTTCAAACGATGGTAAAGGTCCGCGTGGAAGCGTTCCTTGGCGATCCAGGTCTCCAACGGACGATTGCTGGTGGCGATGATCCGCACGTCCGCGTAACGCGTGATACTGCTTCCCACCCGCTCGAACCGGCACTCCTGCAGGGCGCGAAGCAGCTTGGACTGCAAGGGCAAGGCCATCTCGGAAACCTCGTCCAGCAGCAGCGTTCCGCCGTCGGCCAGTTCGAAACGCCCCTTCCGCAGGCGGTCCGCTCCGGTGAACGCGCCGGGCTCGTGCCCGAACAACGCGCTCTCGAGCAGGTTCCCCGAGAGGGCCGCACAGTTCAGACAAAGCATCGGACGGTCCTTGCGTTTTGACGCCCGGTGGATGGCGTGTGCGACCAGTTCCTTGCCGGTCCCGGATTCGCCGGTGATCAGCACCGCCGCATCACTCTGGGCCACGCGCGCGATGTTGACGCGCAGCTCCGTCATGTGCCGACTGTCGCCCACCAATTCATGCCGGGCGGTCATGTCGCTCAGTGACGTGCGCAGCGCCTCGTTCTCCTTGCACATGTGTCCGTGTTGCAGGGCCCGCTCCACCTGGGCCTCGATTATCGCCCCCTCAAACGGCTTCTGGATGTAATCGAACACCCCCAGCTTGATCGCTTCCACGGCGGTCTGCACCGTGCCGAACGCGGTCATCACGATGACCGGCGCCTCGCAGCCGGACTCGCGCAACTCGCGAACGAGGGCCAGGCCGTCCATCTTGGGCGTCTTCAAGTCGGTCAGGACCAAGTCGAAGCGACCTTCGAGCAGGAGCGACAACGCTGCGCTCCGATCCTCAAAGGCTTCTACCTGATGGTCCGCACGACTCAGAATCCGGGACAGCGACTCCCGCATCATCGCCTGGTCATCAATCACGCAAACCCGCGCCATGGAAGCACCCCTGGTTGGGTGGGCACCGCCCACCTATTGGCTGGATCAGCCGGACCACGCATTCTTCGGCAATGTCGGCGATTGATCTTGACTGTAAACGGCGCGCGGCGACCCCGAGCGCCAACCGCCGACCCCGGCCGGTTCCGCGCCGGCGCACTGCAGCGCTCCCCATGTTCATGGCTCTGAGCCCCCCATGCTCGCCTGGGCTGGACGATCTGGTTTCAAGCAGAGATGGCTGGCAATGCTGATACGCAGTCCGCTCGGGCGTGCCGAGGGTTTTCGTCCCGCACCCAGGGCCGCGCCCCGGGAGCTGCTGCCCCCCCCCCGACGTGCGCCGCGTATCCCGGTGTCGCGGAGGGGCCTTCCAGTGCTCCAAAGCACCTCAACCTGCGGGTTCGGAGTCGATCACCGTTGTGTGCCACTGCCGTCTCGGCAGTGCCGGTCGCAGGAAGCTCCCTAAGATGCACTGCTCACAGAGCAGTGGCACACCCGAAACTTCAACTGCGTTGGAGCCCTAGTCCTCCTTACCTCGACTACGTCCGGGTCTGTCGGACTCCCTGGAATCCGATCCCCCCCGTCCGCCCCCCATGCCCCCCCCGTGTCCGCCCCACATGTTGATGCCGCGGGCTTCGGCGCGCGCCCGCATCTGGCCGAAGTAATAGAACATGCGCTTCTGCTGGTCCGGGTCGCCACCTTCCATCCGTTCCTTGGCCTCCTGGCGATCCCGCGTCGGCGCCTGCCAGTGCTCGCGCTCGGCCTGGTCTTCGGGATCATCCTTGTGGGCTTCACGATAGGCCTGCATCTGCTCGCGGAATTTGATCCACTCGTCCATCTGGCGGTCGAGGAGCGCTTCGCGCTGCTCCTTGGGCGCCGCGAAATACTCGTCCACGTTCTTGTTGACGGAGGCCATCATCACCTCACGCCCGACCTCGCGCAGGTGCCGGCGTTGTTCCTCGGTCAGGTCCTTCGAACGCATGACGTCCATCATCTCCGAGAAGGACATGCTCTTCATGCGCTCGGCGGTGACGGCGAGCGCTTTCTTGCCCTCCTCGCCGTTCAGCTTCTCTTCATCGAGCGCGAGCAAGGCGTCGCGCATTTCCTGCGCATTGCCGGCCGTAAGTTTGGCCTGCAGGTCGTTCTCCGTCCGATGACCGAGCCAGTATCTGCCGCCCCAGACCCCGCCCGCGCCCAACACGACCACACCCAGCCCGATCCCCAGGACCTTGCCCCAGCTTCTCGTGCCCTGGGTTCTGATCGGTGCGGGCCCGAGCCCGCGACTAAGCTCGCCAGCCATGATGATGCTCCTACCGCGCCAAGTCCGACACGTGCCCGTCGATGTACAGGTAATTCGACGCGCCCGGCGTGCCGGCCTTACCGTGAAACGCGACCACGTCGCGCATGACCCAGATTTCTTCCTCCGTCACACGCCCGCCGAAGTATCGGATGACCCGGTCGTTGCGGACGATCTCGTACATCTTTTGGCCGCTGAGATAGAAATTATATGCGTAGCTCGTGCCATCTGACTCGTAGAAACTCTTCGCGTCCAACTCCCCCAACCGCTGCGTCTTGCCGGGCACATCGGCCGGGCAACGGAAAGCCAAATCCTGGTTACTGACTTCCTTGGTCAGATAGGGCTTGAGCACCGTGGCGATGTCGGGGATTTCGGGAGGGTCCTCCTCACCGGGCACGGGCATACCCCCGAACGGCGTGGCCGCCGGCATGACGTCGTTACTGTCGGAGAGATACATGCGGACGGCTGTCCCGAGCTGCCGCAGGTTCGAGGCGCAGGCGGTGCGCCGGGCCGCGTCCTTCGCCTTGGTCAGCGAGGGCACCAGGATGCCCACCAACAGGGCGAGGATCGACACCACGACCAGCAATTCCACAAGGGTAAAGGCGAGGCTTCGCTCGCGTCGCCCCACTGGGAAATCCTCCCAAAAACGAACGCGTCGGCAAGACGGACCGAACAATCTTGAAAGTACGTTGCACCCATATTACTACAGGCTTCGGCATTTTTCACTATCCGGGGGCCACGAGGCCCGGATTCACACAAATGCTTACGTTTGCGGCTCACCACTGAAGGTTCTGGTCGGTGAGTAACTCGCCGATGCACTGGACCACCGCATCGGGACGCTCCGACGGCGGGACCTGTTCCACCACGTGGGGGTCCGCATATTTTCCGGACAAGACGAACGCCGCCATCATCCCCATCCGTTTCGCGCCGGCCAGGTCGGAGAGCGGATCGTCCGAGACCACCAGCACCGATCCGGAGGCCACGCCCAGATCATCCAACGCCTGCCGGAAATAGTCCGGGCTCGGTTTGCCGATGACGACGGGCTCGACCTGCGTCGCGTAGCGGACGGCCTCGACAATCGCCCCCACGCTGGGGGCGCAGCGCCCTTGCGGGTCGGGGAGCACGCGATTGCGGTGGAGCGCGATGAAGGCCGCCTGATGCCGGACGACCGCGTCGCAGGCCAGCGTCAACCGTGCGTAGGTCAAATCCGTGTCCAGGCCGATGACCACCGCGTCCACCTCGCCGGCGTCCGCCACCTCGAACCCTTCGTCGGCGAAGACTTTCCGCAGGGCGGCGGTGCCGAGAACCAGGCAGCGTTTGGCTCCGATGGCCCGAAGGTGGGCCGCCGTAGCGGCCGTGCAGGTGTGCAACTCTTCGAGGGTGAAGTCGAACCCCGCGCGGGACAGTTTCTCCACCAACGCCGGCCGGGAGTCGGTGGTGTTGTTGGTGATCAGCCGGAGCGGCAGGCCGCGGGCCCGGACCCGGTGCACAAACTCCACCGCGCCGGCGATGGCCTGGTAGCGCTTGTCGGCCACCAGCACGCCTTCAACATCCAGCAGCAATCCTCGGATACGCATGGTCGCTCTCAGGGGTGGGCCGGGCCCACCCTACTTCCCCAACGCTTGGGCGATATCGAAGTCCACAAAATCCACGTGGTGGAAGATGATGGACTCGATGGTGCGCTGCACGTGGTCGCCCTCTTTGGAGTGGGTGGCCACGATGTGCATCACCTCCTCCGGCAAGTCGTGCTTCCAACACAACCCTACCCCGCTAAACGGGTGCCGCAGCATGTTACCCGAGCGGCCTTTGACGATCTTGCCGTCTTTCTTCGCGTACTCCAGCGGCTTGCCCACGTCGGCCAGGAGCGAACCGGCCAGGAGCGTGTCACGATGGATGGGCACCCGAGCCCCCCACACTTCCTTAAGCACGCGCTCCATCGCGATGCACATCTTGGCACAAGAGCGGATGTGCTCGATGAAGCGCATCTCGATCTCGCCGGCCAGCAGAGTAAACGGAATCTGGGTCAACTCTTGCGGCTCCCAGCCGCCCCTGGCGATCGACTCGCACCAGACCGCGATCACCTTCTCGCGCAGCGTGCGATCCTGGATTTCTTGGATCTCCGGCAACAGTTTGAGAACTTGTTCCCTCATGGCCTCACCTTATGTCTGGGACGAGCCCGATCGGTGTCTTTTCCCCCGGGAAGCCCATGTCCAGCGCCGCGCTGACAGGTCACAAGCGGTCTGCGCGGATCACTCCTTCCAGTAACGTCCCAGGTTACGAAAGTCAAACGGCGACGCGGACCAGCGTTTTCGGCTTTTGTCACGCGGGTCTCGCGTCCGGGCGTACCAAGAAAATGGGTTCGTTCGGTAGTGGGGTGCTTGCCATCCGGCCATTCGGTTTCAAATGTAGGTTTTGTAGCTATAGGATGTTGCGCTTCAGATGATGCTATGCTGGCCATCGGCCAAATGGGTTTGTTTGGTAATTTCATATGCGGGGGGCGGCGCAGCGACCTAAAGTGTAACTTGAAAATGGGTTCGTTTGGAAATTTTACATGTGCGCGCATGGCCCTTAGTCCGAGCGGGAGATACTCCGGCGGGTGAACTAAAGACCGGCTGGACAGCCGGTCCCATAGGCACGGAGAATCCCTGCTCTTAGTACTTGGCGGGTGATCTACGGGACGGTCAACGAGCGCGATCAGGGTGTTAAGGCTGTGTGGCCGAGTAGCGAGGCTAACCACACACCATGCTACAGGTCATTTCCTGAGCCCCAGAACCCAGTCGGCCACCTGGTCGATGCCTTCGTTGCGTACCGTGCTGACCTTCCAGACCGGACGGTCGCCGCCGACCGCGGCGGTCAGTTGGGCCAGAGTGCGGTCGGCGCCTTCCAGATCGCACTTGTTCAGCACGAAGCACGAGGCAATCTCCATCAGGCCGGCTTTGGCGAACTGGACCGAATCGCCGGAATCGGGCATGAGCAGCAAAAGGGTGCGCTGCACCACTTCGCGGACGGCGACGTCGGCCTGCCCCGCGCCCACGGTTTCGAGCAGGACCACGTCGAAGCCGAAACCGTCGAGCAGCACCACCACTTCTTTCACCTTGGGACCCAGCCCACCGAGAACCTGGCCGGAAGACAGGCTGCGGATGAAGAAACCCTCGTCCGGCGTGCCGGACATCATGCGCAGCCGGTCGCCCAGCAAGGCCCCGCCGGTCACCGGGCTGGACGGGTCGACGGCGACGACGGCGACCTTCAAGTCGCGGGCCTGCAAATGGCGGCCCAACTTGCCGATGAAGGAGCTCTTGCCCACGCCGGGCGCCCCGGTGATGCCGAGCACGAGGGCGTGGGCGGGCGGCGGAGTCCAGTCGGCGCCCTCCGTTCCACGCTGAACATGGGTGATCAGCTTGGCGAGGCCGACCGGGTCGCCCGCGGAATAACCCGTGCGGGCCTCTTCGAGCGTACCGTGTGAGACACCGGCCGCCAGGCGGCCGATTTCGGTAAGAATGTCCTCGAGGCTGGAGCCGGGGTTGAAAACCGCGGCCACGCCCATCTTACGGAGGGGCTCGTAGTCGGCGGTGGGAATGATCCCGCCCAAGACGATGGGGACGTGCGGGATGCCGTAGTGTCGGCCCCACTTAAGGACTTCGGGCATGACGGTCATGTGGGTGGCGGAAAGCAGGCTGACGCCGACGACGTCGACATCCTCCTGCAGGGCGGCGCACATGGTGGCCTGGGCGGTCTGCCACAGGCCGGTGTAGATCACGTCATACCCGGCGTCGCGAAACAGCCGGGCGAGGACTTTCACGCCGCGGTCATGGCCGTCGAGGCCGATCTTGGCCAGCAAAAGTCGGATGCGTTGCGAGCTTGATTGGCCCATATCCAGCGTCACTCCAGTGTCGCAGAGTAAGTCGGCACGCTGTTTTCCGTACCTTGTAAGGAAATCGAGGGTTACCACTCCGGCCCACCGTCGTAGGTGCCGAAGACGGATTTCATGGTGTCCATCATCTCGCCCACGGTGGCGTCGGCTTCGGCGGCTTCGATCAGCGCGGGCATCAGGTTTTCGCCGGCGCGGGCGGCGTGACGGATCTTCTCCAGTGCTTCCCGATGGCGGGCTGCGCCGCGCCGCCGCTTCAACTCCCTCAGGCGGGCCACCTGCTTATCCTCGGTCGTCTGCTCAATCTGAAGAATGGAGATCGGCTTTTCGTTTTCCTCGCGGAACTTGTTGACCCCGACGATGACCGCCGCGCCCGACTCAAACTCCTTCGCCTGCCGCAGGGCGCTCTCGGCGATCTTGCGGCGAAAGTAGCCGCGGTCGATGGCCGCCATCACCCCGCCCAAGGCCTCAATTTCCGCGAAGATGGCTTCGGCTTCGGCCTCGAGGCGGTTGGTCAGCCTCTCGACGTAATAGCTCCCGCCCAGCGGATCGACCACCCGGGTCACCCCGGTCTCGTAAGCCAACACCTGCTGCGTGCGCAAGGCCTGCTTGACCGCGTCCTCCGAAGGTAGGGCCAGAGTCTCGTCGTAGCTGTTGGTGTGCAGCGACTGGGTCCCGCCGAGCACGCCGGCCAGGGCCTGATACGCCACCCGGACCACGTTGTTCATGGGCTGCTGTTCGGTGAGGGTCACCCCGGCGGTCTGGGCATGGGTGCGCAGCCACCAACTCCGTTCCTCTTTGGCCTGGTACCGCTCCCGCATGACGCGCGCCCAGATGCGGCGGGCGGCGCGAAACTTGGCGATCTCCTCGAAGAAATCGTTGTGTACGTCGAAGAAGAAGCTTAACCGCCCGGCGAAGGCATCCACGTTCAGCCCGCGCTTGATCGACTCCTCGACGTAGGCCATCCCGTCAGCCAGCGTGAAGGCCAGTTCCTCAACCGCGGTCGCCCCGGCCTCGCGAATGTGGTACCCGCTGATGCTCACCGTGTTCCATTGCGGCAGGTGCCGCGTGCCGTACTCAATGGTATCGATGACCAGTTTGACACTCGGCCGCGGCGGGAAAACAAACTCGTTCTGCGCGTGGAACTCTTTCAGGATGTCGTTCTGCAACGTGCCGCGGACGTGATCGAGTGGGACGCCCTGTTCCTTCGCCACGGCGATATAAAAGGCGAGCAGGATCGCCGCCGGGGCGTTAATGGTCATAGAAGTGCTGACCTGCCCGAGGTCAATCCCGTCGAACAGCCGCCGCATGTCCGCCAGAGATGAGATGGCCACGCCGCACCGGCCGACCTCGCCCAAGGACAGAGGATCGTCGCCGTCCCGCCCCATCAGGGTGGGCAGGTCGAACGCCGTACTCAGCCCGGTCTGCCCGTGCTCCAGCAGGTACTTGAATCGCCGGTTGGTTTGGTCGGCGGAGCCGAAGCCGGCGAACTGGCGCATGGTCCAGAGCCGCTTGCGGTACATGTCGGCGTGAATGCCCCGGGTATAAGGGTAGGCTCCGGGAACTGCCAGCAGGGTCGTCGGGTCGAAGCCCGCGAGGTCTTCGGGCCCATAGAACGGTTTCTGTTCCCGGCGGGTCGTTCCCGTGTCGCCGCTCCGCGCGGGCTGAAGCCCGCAGCTTAAGTCGGTCTCGCTGCTCCGTGCGGGGGAAGGCCCGCGACACGTCCCCGATGGTCTTACCCCGTGGGTACCCATCGCTTATCCCTCCATCCACTTGGCCGGTCGCTTCTCCACGAAAGCCCCCAGGCCCTCGCGGGACTCGGGGCCCGTGAAGCAATCGCGGAAGGCCTCCGGCTCGCTGCCCCCCAGCAGGACGCGCTTGGCCGATCCGACGGCGTGTGGGCCGCCCCGGACCAATTCCATGAAGAGCTTGTCCACGGCTTGGTCCAACTCCTCCGGCGCTCCTACCACTTCGTCGATCAAGCCGCAGCCCAAGGCTTCGTCGGCGGTCAGGGGTGTGCCGCTGAATACCAGCCGTCGCGCGGTCTGGGGTCCGACCACCTGGGCCATGCGCCGAATGCCGCCCCAACCAGGGATCAAGCCCAGCGTCGTCTCCGGCAAGCCGATCTTAGCGGAGGGGACGGCGACACGGAAATCGCAGGCCAGGGCGATCTCGCAGCCGCCGCCCAGCGCCGCGCCGTGAAGGACGGCCACGGTCACGCAGGGCAGGCCCGCCAGGGCGTCCATGACCTGGTTGCCGCGGACACACAGGTGCCTGGCTTGCTCGGGCGTGAAAGCGGCCATCTCTTTGATGTTGGCTCCAGCGATGAAGACCTTGCCGGCGCCCTTGAGAGTGCAGAAACGTACGCCGCTCTGCCCGGCCAACTGCTCGACAACCTGCCCCAGCCGCTCCAACACGGTCTGGGACATCACGTTGAGCCCGCCCTCGGTGTGAAAAGTCACCGTGGCGCGGTTGCCGGCCACCGCCAGTTCGATTTGTGTTCCGTTACTCATGAGTTCGTGCTCTCCTTGGTCTTGAGACCTCAATCAGTATTGTAGCGATTCGCCGCCTGGATCGGAAGGAAGCCTGGACCGGTCGGTTGTGGGCGGGTGTGGCCTGAGATTTCGGCGAGACGGGAGGGCGAGGCGGGAGGGCGAGGCTCCCGCCGAGCCGTGCGCATTGCCCGCAAAAAGGCTCCCCCGTGAGCGTATCGCTCTGGGCGTTGACCTGGAATGCGGGTTGTGACTGCGAACCGGCCGCTTTAGCCTGAAAGGCGTCTGTTCCCGGTGGGGCGTGGGCAGGGTGGCCCAGGTTCTCTGAACCTGGGGGATTGATTCCAGTTTCCGTGGAGAGGCTCGGGGAGCACGCCGCAGCCAATCGTTCCCCCAGGTCCCGAGGACCTGGGCCACCCGGCCCCTTTTTACCAGGGTGTCTCACCACGGCTGGTCAATGGCGGGTCGATGCTGTATCGTCAGGAGCGCGAAGAAGAATGCTTGGTGGACGTGCGGCCGCCGGTCCGGTTGGGAGGACTGTAAGGAACGTCAGGAAGTGTAGTGGCCAAAGGTGGAGGTGCAGCCATGGGAGCATTTGATCGGATCACGTTCGACCCGGGTATCCTGGGCGGGCGGGCCTGCATCCGCGGGATGCGCATCCCTGTTTCGGTCATCGTGAAGCAAATCGCCCATGGGGCCTCGCGTCAGGAAGTGCTGGCGGACTATCCCGATCT
>JAZDKM010000275.1:0-11764 GCA_043803085.1 Planctomycetota bacterium | reverse complement strand
CCCCCCGGTGCAGGTCGAAGGAGTTGATCGCGTCCAACAGGCCGAAGACCCCGGCCGAGACCAGATCGTCGTGCTCCACTTCCCCGGGCAGTTTGGCCCCCACCCGTTCGGCGTTATACCTCACGATCGGCAGATAAGCTTTGATAGAGTCTTTGAGTTTTGAGGACTACGTGAGACCATCCGACGACGCTGCGCGCCGACAAATGCCAGTTTGCTTTACCCTCAATAACGACAGACCTGCACTTTTGATAGGCAGTGTAGCCTCTGATACAATATTCAACGATATCAACCAGTCCCTTAACACGCCGAAGAAGAGGGCTGCTGCGTTCATGCAGGGGGAGATACTGCCAGTGTTGATGAAGAGCCGTCTAAGTGACCGATTGCGGTCGGCGAAGCTGGAGTACTTCGGCGTGGTTTTTGTATACGGACACAAGAATTTTGTTCGAGAGCATGCTTCGGCCTTCCCGGAATCACTTTGCTTGGTGATGTCCACGCGAGATTACGTTGCTTTTGTTGACAAGGAGTTATCGCAGGAAGCCCTGCTGAAGAATTCGTCCGTATTCCTCGCTGCCGAAGGACCGAGCTTCATCAGGGTGGAGTTAGTTTTGGAATAGCACCTTGGTCCGAACAGCGGACCCTACTTTTGCGTTTTCTTGATCTTCGCCCACGAATTGTTTAGGGTCACTGCGCGGTTGCAGACCAGCTTTTCCGCGGACGGCGGGCGGGTGGCATGCCTAAGCGTAGCGCAGGCATGTCTCAGGCGTTTCCCGGTGAGACCGTCCAGGCTGCAAAACTCCCGACATGCCCGCGCCCGCCTGTGGCGGGCTTAGGCATGCCACCCCGTAGGTCGGGCTTTGCCCGACGGCTTCGGCGGGCGAAGCCCGCCCTACTGTCGGCTGGCCGAGACATCGCAGCCGCGGAGGGCGAACCAGACGGTGCCGACCAGACCGAAGGCGAACGCGATCAGGAAAATTGGTCGCCGGAGGCGGTCGTCGCTGCCGACGGGAAGAAAGGGCTTTCCGGCGATACGTATCCCGCGGGGACAAAAGCCCCCTTGACGTAATCGCGGAGATTACGGCTCTTCGAGCCCGGCCCCCAGTCCGCGCCCCTGGCCATGCGTGCTTCCTGCGTCAGGACCACCTCCCGATGGGTGAACCCGTAGCCGGCCACCAAGACGATCAGGATGGAAGCCAGCGCGGCCCCGAAGATAGGATAGTTCACCGGGCGCGGCTGAACGTAGCTCACGGCCCGATGCAGGATGTATCCGGTCGGCACCAGGGCGGCGCAGATCACGTGCGCCCACCACGCCCAGGCGTTCGCGTGGCTGGCGGCCGCGGTGAGGATGAATAGTCCGGTCACCGCCAGTATGAGTCCGGCGACCACAAGCCATACGCCGGAGACCACGCTTGCCCGGTGACGCCGTTTCCACACCTTGGGCAGGTGCAGCCGCCCTAGGGCTTCCCCGGACCCGGTTCGGTCGGTTTGCCGACCTACTCCTTCATCTCCTTGTAGCGCTCGTCCCGCTTGTCGGCGTCGAGGAACCTCTCGCGAAGTTCGCCCGTGGAGTCGAGGTAGATCATCGCCAGAGTGGGCTTGGGATCGTCGAGCGTAGTCGTGCCCTTGCGGTCCTTCTTCCGCTCCCGGTGGAGGCGTTGGAAATCCAGGTCCACCACGCTGGCCCCGGTGCTGAAGTCGATCCATTTCGTGGTTTTCTGGTCCGTCAGTTTCACGTTCTCCTTCCCGCCGATCGGGTCGCCGACCTTAACTTCGAAAACGCCTTTCACCCACGCCCCCTCGTGCCACTTGAAAATGTCCACCTTGGCCAGTTGTTCGCGGTCCTTCTTGCCGGCCAGCCAGAACTCGGTGTCGTAGGATATCGCCACGTCGTCGGAGGACAGGGACCACTCGCCCGGCAACAGGACGACTTCGGCGTCCTTGGGGTCCTTCAACTCTCCGGCGGCCCCGGCGAAAGTATTATACAGCAGCGCCCGCGTGCGGTACTGATACGTCTTGCCGCTGATCACGCTGTCGGGCAGCGTGTCGTGGACCCACAGCACCTGCAGGGGCGATAACTCGCGGACCGGTTCGCGTTCGCCCCGCTTCTTTTGCTCCACCGCCTCTTTCTGTTGCTTGGCCAGTAAAGCGGAGGCTTTCTCGAGGAGCTTCTCGAGCAGGGCCTGTTGCTTCTCGCTGAATTGCTTCCAGTCGGTACGGCGGAGCTCCTCGATGCGATTCTTCAGTCCCTCGTAACAGCCTTGTTCAAGCCACGACTCCAGTTTCTTGATTTCTTCCTCGATGATCTTCTCCATTTCCTGTGGCGTGGCGGCCGCCTGGCGTCTCTCCTTACGCGGGTGGGGATAGCGGTCCCACAGGGGACAGCTTCCCGGCTCTTCGCCGTACCACACTTCGTCGTCGAGCCGCAGAAGATCGAGCCCTTCGACCTTGACGGCGTCCCGGAGCCACCAGTCGCCGTAGGCCACGCGGGGCGGCATGGGGCGCATCAGTTCGAGTCGGTAGTTCACGTCTTTAACGGCGGCGGCGAACCGGTCGCGTTTCTTGGCCAGCTCTTCAGAAAGGCTCAGCTTTCCGTCTTCTCCCTCCTCGAGTTCCAGGACGGGCACTTCCGGGAGGCCCCGAGGGGCGTAGGTCTTGACCTCCTGCCACTCGCCGTAGGTGCCGTCCCAGTGCTTCTCGCGCCGCTGGAGCTCCGCGCCCACCAGGTAGGGGACCGCCCGACCGGGGGGATATTTATTTTCCACCGCCCGCTGCTTCTGGGCCTCCACGTTGAAAGTCGCCGCCACGGTCACCCAGTTCACGGCGCGAATGTAGGCTTCATCCTGCGCCGCGATGACGTTCCAACTGCCGTAATAATCGTCCAGTTTGTCGGGGATGGTCGTGACCGGCAGTGATGGACTGAGCACCATCCCGCTCCGCCCGATGACCGCTTGCGGTGCGCCCGGCGGCAGCACAGCAATCAGTTCGATGTTGCCGGTTTCTTCAGTCTTGAGCCGGGGCACCCGCGGACCGAACGGCACAGGAGCGGGCAGCGCCGCCACGACGAGCTCCCGTTCGCCAAGCTCGGGCTTGGGGGGCAGGGACACCTCCACCTTGTGGCTCCGGACGCGTTCGCGCAGGGCCTTCGCCTCGTCCGCCACCTGGTCATAGACTTCTTTGGGCCCCACCGCCTCCCGATCGATCAGGAGGGTGTTTGGGGAAGACACCACATACTTAACCACCACGCCCACAAACAGCAGGACGGTGAGGGCGAGGACGCCCTTCTCCAGGTGTCTTTCGATCGGGCTGACGGCTTCCTTGGCCATCGCTAGAGCTCCCGTTCAGAAGGTGAACCGGCTCCTGTCCCCCGGCCGGGGTCCACCTCATGCCTTAGGGTTTCTTCTCACAGTCGGGGCGCTGCCGTCCGATCTCCGCGAGGATGGCGTCGGGCATCAGGCATCCATAGATGTCTGCGAAGTAATAGGCCTCAAAATCCACCACCAGGCTGACCACCGGGTCTTCGCCGTGAATCTTGTCGGTCATCGAGATATTGGGGGGCAGCACCTTATAGGCTACGCGCAGCGGCGTATAAAAGCGGTCCTTACAGATCGCGTCGAGGAGGACGGGGATTTGCCGGGCATCCACCACCAGCTTCACGGTGAACTGCACCACGTCGTACAAGTCGGCCGAGTAATAGCCGGTAAAAGACTCATCTGCCGTTCCGGGCGGGTTGGCCGGCACGGGATCGCCGGGCGGGGCCGGCGCCTTGCCCTGCGAGTCCTTGAGCACGTAATCGGAGACCCGGATCGAAACCAGTTCCTTGACCGGCAGGACGCCCACCCACGGTTCGACGCCCTGTTCTTTGAGTCGGCCGGCGGCGTCCGCATTGAGCCGGGCCAAGGCCTCGACCACGTCCTGTTGCACCCAGAGCGTGCGTTGGGCGCCCCACAAAGTCTCGGGCGGCAACTCGAGGCTGCCGGTGTACATCTTGGGGATCACCTGGAGGGACGCACCCGCCAGATCCTCGAAATTGAGCGTGGCGTAACAGTAGATGTTCTTGGCCTTCACCAGCGCGACGCGAGCCGCGGCCGACACCCGGGCTTGCTCGTCGGTGAGCACGGCGAAGGCGTCCGGTGGTTTCTCCGCCTTTTCGCCCTTTGCGCCGGCCTCCGTCCGGCGGGGCTGTTCGTTCTTGATGATCTCCCGCATTTCCGCGACCTCGCGCGCCGTGGGCGGCTCGCCCGCCTTGAGCGAGTTCATCAGGCTGTCGATCTTTGCGACATAGCTGTCACGGAACGCCTCTTTCTTCTCCGCGCTCGGTTTCGGGAAAACCCCGGCAACCAGGGCGTCCCGGTGGTTCCGTTGGTGCGCCCACTCGATGACCTCCTGACAGCTCGACTGTATGGCAGCCATCCGTTTGTTCACGTCCTCGATGGCCGTCCGATTAACCGGCTTCGCGCTCTTCAACCGCTTCAGGAGCTCGTCGGCCGCGCCCATTCGGCGGCGCACGTCCGTCATGGACTTCAGTCCCACGGCCGATAGCGCGATCCCCGCGATCGCCACCACCCCGCAGATGATGAAAAACAGGTTCTTCTTGAGTAGGTCCATCGGTTCTGCATCCGCTTGAGGTTTGCGGCCCCTGCCCTCCGTGCCTGATCTATCCTCGGAAAGGTTCCTCGCGCCGCCTACTCTCCGCCGCCCCGGTCCTGGTCTTTTTCGCCCTTATCCGGTGTCTGTTCAGGCGCCGAGGCTGGCAGGTCCTCCAGCACCACATCAAAAACCAGCTCGAACTCCCAATCGTCGTTCGTCGGTTCCCCGGTGATCGGATCGGGAAGCAGGACGGCCTGTTCCTTATCCTTGGCCTCCGGCGGTGGGGGTGGAGTGGATCCCGAAGGCCGGCGCCCGGGTGGCCTTCTTCCTCCCCTGGGCCCGGTCGGGGGCTGCTCTCCCGAGCTGGGCATACTCGACCCCAAGACCTTCCCCTTGGTCAACCAGATCCGGTTGATGTAGAAGCCCTGATTCGGGACCCGTCCCAGCTCCTGGAGTTTGTCCTTGAAGGCTTCGGTCACGAACTTGACCCGGCCCTCGTTGGGTGTGCGACAGGTGAGTTGGACCAGAAAGCCCGGGCGTTTCTCGCCTTTGATCTCCTTCGCAGCGGTTTCGCCGGAAAGGTCCTCGAACCCTTTCACCACCTCGGGGTTATCCAGATCGGGCTCGAACCGGGCGCCGAAGATCTCGATGAAGATCTGGCGGCGTTTGCCGCGCTCGAGTTGGCCGTCGGCGGCCGCGGCGATGGCAGCCCGGTACTCCTCGGGTCCGTTGGCTGCGGCCAGCTCAGCTTGCGGCACCGGGAGGGCGGCGTGAATCACCTTCAAGAGTTTGAACCAGAGCACCTGGTACTCTCGCAGGGCCAGGACGTCCTCGATCTTCTTCAGTTCGTCTTTGCCCTTCCCGCGACCTGGTCGTATTCGGCTTTGAGCTTCTGGGCGGCGGCGAGAATCTGCCGGGCCTGGTCCCCTGGGGTGGTCCCGCTGGGGCTCTCCTCGATGATTCTCGTGGCCTGTTCGATGGAGGTCACGGGAGTGGGGCCCCCCTCGTTCATCTTGAGAGTGCTCATGTCGATGAGATACCGGGCCCAAATGACGCCGGCGGTGAGCAGGAGGAAGGCCGCCGCCGCGCCGAAGTAGGTCCGCTTCTTCCCCCAGACCACCGAGCGGGCGATCTCCGGGGGCAGCAGGTTCGTGGTGATCTTCGACTGCTTCAGCCCCTGTACCGCCAGCCCGTACGCCACGCCGAAGCCGGGAAGGTTTTCCGTCAACACGGACGCGTCCGCCCCTTCCGCGAGCGTCAGCTTCGAGAAACGCTCGGGACGCTCCACGTCCATCCCCAGGTTCTGTTGCAAGTATTTCTGGAGGCCGGGGAGCTTGAACGCATTGCCCAGGCCGATCACCTTGACCAACTCCGCGTCCCGGTGCGTCGAGGTGTAGAACCCGACGGAGCGCTGCAACTCCTGCACCAAATCGGCGAAGACCGGGCGCATGGCCTGGAAGACCTGGCGGGCGTACTTGCTGGTCGCGGCGCTGCGCTTCAGACTCTCCGCCTTGCCGAAGGAAAGCTTGAATGCCTTAACCAATGTCTCCGTAAAACTGTTACCCCCGAGGGGGATGGTCCGCGTCCATAGGCCGTAGGGGGAGGCGATGATCAGGTCGGTGTTCTCCGCGCCGATGTCCAGCAGCACGGTGGTCTTGTTGGAGAGCAGCCCGTCGAAGTACGCCGCGTTGTACAGGGCCAGCGGCGCGGATTGCACCGCCGCCGGTTCGATCCCCACGTTCTCATAGTGCAGCAGGTAGTCGCGGATCAAGTCCCGCTTCATGGCGAAGATGCCGACCTCGATGTCCGGAGTGTCCTCCTCCTGGAAGGTCTGGTAGTCCCAGATGACTTCGTCCATGTCAAAGGGAATCTGCTGTTCGGCTTCGTAACGCACGATCTCCGCGATCTTCTTCGCCTCCACCGGGGGGAGCTTGCTGAAGCGGGCGAGGGTGTGTTGGCCGGGGACGCCCACCACCACCGGTGTGTCGGTGATGTCGTTGCGGGAAAGGAATTGCTCCAGCGCCGCGGCGATCAGGGCCTCACGGTCCACGTCCGGCTGGGAGAGGATTTGTTCGTGCTCGATGTAGTCCAGGGCGAGCAGTTCGGTTTTGCCGTCCGGCGTGGCGCGGATTTTCAGGGCCTTGAGGGCACACTTGCCGACGTCGAGTCCCCACACCGTTTGTCCGCTGGCCATCGGCGCTTCTCCTGAATCGACCTAGCACCTTCGCGGTCCACCGGCACGTTCCTCGGCCGGCGAGACGCCGGCCGCTACGGAATGCACCCGGCACCTTCGCAGTGGGCCGACCGCCCGGGTGCATTCGGCAACCGTACCGCCGAAGTATTACGGAATGCTGCCGGGCTGTAAAGCCGGGCGACGCAAACTCGGGTGGCTCACGAAGCTAGGCGCTGACTCTGGCCGTCGCTCGTCGCCGGGCCGGCGGCGGACCCTCCACGCCGCTATGGAAACCACGGCCACGGCACCGACCGCTGGGGATGACACCAATGCGGCGGACGCTACCCTGGACGCCATAGATGGTATTCCCCGGGGAGCGTCGCAGTCAACTCTATGGTCAGAGCTTATCCGGATAACTGTGGGACAGGCTTTCCAGCCTGTCATGACCGGCTGAAAAGCCGGTCCCACAAAGGTTCTTCGGATAGGTTCTTAGTACGACAGCCCTACTTCGTCACCCACAAGGGGTGACGCTACCTTTCAAGGCCACGTCGCCCGCCTCTGTAGCGTCGCCCCTTGCGGGCGGCGCCTGGAGTTATGAGCAATCTAGCGCCGCCGAAATAGGACCGGGTCGGCCCCGGAGGATTGCGCAGGTCTGTCCCGGCCCCCCCACCCGGCCCTCGAGCGCGAGGATTGTGTAATAATGGAGCCGCGGGATAGAATGTCCTTTCGGGTACGGCACCTTTCTCGCGTCGTCCGTTGCCCTTCGATAAGGAGGTGCGGTCATGCCCGTCGCTCAATGCGTCTGCGGAGCCCGCTATAAAGTCCCTGAGGGCTCGGCGGGTCGCAAGGCCCGCTGCAAGAAGTGCGGCCGCATTTTTCAAATCCCCGATCGAGAGGACGGCCCGATTCCTCTGGCGGACGAGCCGGACCTGGCCGGCCTCGTCCGGGCCGAAGCGGCGGCGCCGCCCGCCGAGACGGCCTCCGGCTCCATGTTCGAGCAAGCAGCGGTCTCCACCGCCTATGACCCCGACGCCGCGCCCCGCGTCGATCACCTTCCGCGGATTCGCCCGCGCACCGGCTTCTGGAGCGATGTGGGCTGGACGCTGTTGTTTTTTATCAGCCCGCAGAATCTGGTCATGTTTCTGGTCGTATGGTTGTTGTCCATGGGTACGCAGTACGCCGTATTCGTGCCCATCTTTGGCTGGCTTGCGGTCGTGATCATCAACATGTACATCGTCGCCTGGTACATGAGCATCATCGCCGAGACCGCGTCGGGCGAAGACGATCTGCCCAGGATGTCGACCTCGGGCGGATGGTGGGATGACGTGATCCGACCGAACCTGGAATACTATGGCACCTTCCTCCTGATGCTGGCGCCCGGCCTCGTCTATGCGATTTTTATCGCGAAGACCCTCCAGGGTAGTGGTCTCGTGGGGCCGGGAGGCTTCAACCTTTACAACGTGGTCACGTCGGGCGGCGGAGCGGTACTGCCCTTGCTCGTGCTTGTCGTGATCGGGCTTTTTCTGTGGCCCATCGCGCTCATGTGTGTCTCGATGGGCGGCTTGTCCGCGCTGTTCCGGGTCGATTTGATCCTCGTCGCCGTGGCGAAAACGTTTCTCGCGTACACCGCCATCTTTGTGATGGTCGCAGCGGCCACCTTCTTGCCCTCTATTCTCCTTGTGGCCGCCACCTCGGCCGGGGGCGGACTGACGCCCAGCGGGCTACCGTTGCGGATCCTCGCCCCAGCCCTAAGGGTGTACTTCTCGATCGTCGCCATGCGGCTGATTGGGCTTTACTACCGCCACTTCAAAGAGCGTTTCCCATGGGACTGGGAGTAGCCCGCCAAGTCCCAAAACCAGGGTCCAAGGTCCTTGGTCCTGATTCTCGAGTCTGGAGCTTGGACTTTACGCCGCTCCCTCGCCCGCTACACTCCGCAGCATGTTTGTAGTGATATGCATGGCGAGCGCGGTGGTCCTCGCGGCCCCGCCGGTCAATGGGGTGCAGCGTGTGGAGCTGGAAAACGGCTACTACCTGCTGGCCCGGCCGAGCGAGCCGAGTGCCGACGCGCCCCTGCCCTTGATGGTCTGCCTCCACGGGACGGATGACAGCGCCGAAGACATCCTGACCTTCTGGCGCTCGCTGACGGCGAACCTGCCCTACGTCTTCGTGGCCCCGCAGGGTTCCCGGGCCGGTTGGCGCGAGTCCGATCTGCCGCTTTTGCGCGAGATGCTCGAACACGTCCGCCGCAACGTGGTCTTCGATCCCCAGCGGGTGCTTCTGACGGGACATTCGGCCGGCGGCCCGATGGCCTTTCGGCTGCTGTACGTGGAGCACTTCCCGGCCACCGCGGTGGCGGTTACGGCCAATTACCTGCCGCCGAGCATCACGAGTGAACAGGTTCGGGGACGGGCGGAGGTGCCCGTGTTCTACGCCGTCGGCACCTATGACCTGAATCAGGAACGGATGCGGGAAGGGGCGGCCCTGCTGCGCGAGGCCGGCGTGCGGCTTACCATGCGCCGACCGCGCATCGGGCACGTCCTCGACCGCGGCGTCGGCCAAGAAGCCCTGCAATGGTCCGAGCGGCTGTGCAGAGACGAGGTGCAGGCCCTCATCGACCGGGCCCGCGACTACAAGGGACCGGAAGGGGCGGCCGGTCTCCTGGCCGCGGATTTGGAAAACGTCCTGCGCTACTCCCAGACGCACTTCCACGACCAAGTGCCGCTCGTGCGGGAGGCCCTCGATCGGTTGGAGGCGCCGGGACGTGCCCTGCTGGCCCGGGCCCAGGACCTCGCGGACGCGCACAAGTACCCCGAGGCTTACGCCTTGTACGTGCGCCTGGAGCGGGACTATCGACCCGCCGCACTTGCAGAGGTGGCTCGTGCCCGTCGGCTGAAACTGGAAGGTGAGCCTGCGGCCGCCGCGGCGACGGCGGCGCCGAAGGTGGATAGCGAGTAAAATGCTCCACGTCTTTTGCACCAACGATCCGGTGTTCGCCCAAAACGGGCGTGTAGTCCATCCCGATGGGACCGAGATGTGCTGGATCATTGATCCAGGGCTGCCGCCCATGGTCGAAGAGATGGTCCAGTACGTCTACGACCGTGACCTCCAGCCCGCGGCCATCATTCTGACCCACGCGCACGCCGACCACTTCGCCGGTCTGGATGACGCGCGGGCCGCCTTTCCCAAGGCCGAAGTTTACTTGGCCAAAGAGGAGCACCACTTTCTGACCGACGCGAAGGCCAACCTCTCCGCCCCGTTCGGCATGCCGCACACCGTCTCCGGGGGCGGTATTCTGGATTTGACCGAGGGCATGACGCTGCGCCTCGGGAATACTGACTGGCGGGTGCTGGATACCTCCGGGCACTCCCCGGGCGGGCGGTCGCTCTATTGTGCCGCGGAGAAAACCGTGATCGTCGGCGATGCGCTCTTCGCCGGGAGCATCGGGCGCACCGACTTTCCGCACAGCAATCATGGCCGGCTGATCCGCAACCTCACGCAGAACCTGCTGTCCCTGCCCGACGAGACCCGCGTCCTGAGCGGCCACGGCCCCGACACCACCATCAGCGTCGAGCGCCACACCAACCCCTACCTGGCCGGGGTGTCGTAAGGACAGTCACTCGGTGGGTGGCATGCCATACGGCCTGCGGCGGGGTGGCATGTCCGAGCCCGCCTTCGGCGGGCGCGGGCATGTTGAACGCCCCGAAGACTTCAAGCTCTCACATGGCCGCGCTCCGCTTGGCAGGGTGGCCGCGGTTCGCTTGGCGGGGTGGCATGGCCAAGCTCGCCAGTCGGCGAGCGCCGCCATGCTCACGCACTCACTCGGCGAGGGTGGTCAGCATGCCGGCGCCCACCTCCAGCGGGCTTCGGCGTGCCACTTGGTCCCTCGTCGGAGGCTGTACGCTTCAGGTCCCCTTGAGGGGTACCGACCGCGTGCGCAGACCCGGTACGCCGCCGAGTTTGGCATCGTTCGTGAGCAACTCGGCGTCCAAGGACAAGGCCGTACCCGCGATGATTGCGTCGGGCATCCGCAACCGATGTTCGCGCCGGAGATGGATGGCCGCCTGCTTCACGTCCTCGTCGATTGTGACGATGGTGACATCCGCGAGTAGCTCGCGCAAGATCCGCTCCTGATCCGGACTCAGGTTTGGGAAGGAAAGCAGTTCGATCTCGGTGATGACGGAGACGAAGTAGTGCCCGACCGGCAAGGCCTCGGCTAAGCTGCCCTTCTGGGCGTAGATTACCGCATTGGTGTCGAGGACGTAGTTCACGCCCACTCGCTCCGCACGCGGCGCTGATACTCGAGGCCGTCGATCGGCCAATCAAGCCGGCCGACGTGGCGCGACAGATCGGTGAGAGCTTTGCCATCACCGCGCAGATCGAGCAAGCGCTCAATCCTGAGCCAATCGGCGTACTCGATTTGTACGGCGACGGGCTGCATGTTCTCGTTGGTCACGATCCTCTTACGAATGGCTTGCATCGCCTGCTCCTCCTGAAGCATTCGCGTGCACTCATTATACCACCTGCCCATACATTTACACGGCGGCGTCCAGCATGCCGGCGCCCGGCTGCGGCGGGCTCGGCCATGCCATACGGGGGTGCCTCATGGGCTCGGCGGCACGGTCCAGACCGGCAGAGCCAACCAGTGCACGGCGTGAAAGAGGAACGATCCAATGGCCAGCACGGCCAGCCCGGTGGCGAACCAGTGCGGCCGGATCAGCCACCCGTACGCCTCCGTCCACGTGCCGAGCCACCATCGGACCTTATGCACCCTACCTCGAACCTTTTGCAGCCTGCCGACGTGCTTAAAACCCCTCTCCCCCTTTGAGGGCGAGGACTCCCGACCCCTCTCCCCCTCAGGGGGAGAGGGTCTGGGGTTTGGCCCTTTTGTAACCCGCCGGCAGTTTGCCTGAGTGCAACGGTGGGCGGCAATCGTCAGCCTGCGGCGGCGTAGAGCAAGGCCGAGACCGCAGGCAGAATCGATTCCGAGCACTTCGTGGACGTCGCCAG
>JAZDKM010000274.1:0-2056 GCA_043803085.1 Planctomycetota bacterium | reverse complement strand
TGCTGCTCAACCGACTCGGCCTGACCCTTCCCCAGCGTCTACGGCGCATCGACGAGGTCGCCCAAATGTAGTCACGACTCTCGCCCCCAAACGGCCCTGGCGCCACTACCAGGGCCACTCAAGCATCACAACTGTTCAACTTGGGTTAACCCGGCGGTCGATCATTTGGTCGTCGCCCGGGCCGGCATGCGTGCGACCGGGTTAGCGCGCGAAATCGAGCGGATCCGTGCTGCGGACGCCGAGGGCCCCATCCATTTGATGGGTCTGAGCGCGGGCACGGCCGTTTTGGTGGCAGCCCTGGAAGAGCTCGACGAGGGCGTTTTGGTGGACAATGTGGTTTTGCTCTCGTCGTCGATCTCGGCCCAGCGCGATCTGAGTCGGGCGCTGGGGCACGTCCGGGGGCACCTCTATGTGACAGCCAGCCGCGGTGACAACCTGCTGGCAATGATGCCGGTGAACGCGGATGGCGGCTCTGGACCGCCCGCCGGGAGGACCGGGGCGCGGATGCCGCAAGTCCTGGCTCGCACGGGACGTGAGCCCTATCGCAAGGTGGTCAACCTGCCCTGGCGACCGGCGTACGCCGGCTACGGCTGGAACGGCGGGCACACGAGCGTCACTTCGCCCAGGTTCATCGAGGCGGTGATCGTTCCGCGCCTGCGCAGCAACGAACTTTTCCCACTCGATCGCCCGCTGTATTCCGGCGGCGGGCACGAAGCGGATCCCCCGTAGGGTGCGTCCCGGACGCACCGCATCCCCAAGAAGGTGCGTCAAAGACGCACCCTACAGGTGTACGAGCTGAGGGATGCCGAAGCTTTTGGAACGACCGGGCGGATTCTTCTCCCACACGCCGGGGATGCGGGCCTGGCATGACGGACAACAGCCGTCAACCATCACATTCTGTCCGACGTAAAAGCCCGTTCTCCGGATAAGCGTCGTGTGGCATTCCGAACACAAGGTATCTTCGAGATGGGGCAGCGAACCGGGGAGGTTGCCTGCGTAAACGTAACGCAGCCCCGCCCGACGCCCGAGGTCGTAGGCCCGCGCCAGGGTCTGGGCCGGCGTTCGGCCGATGTGCACCATTTTGAAGTCGGGATGGAAGGCCGTCACATGCCAGGGGATGTCCACCGAAACGCCCGCAAGGAATTCGGCCATCTGCGCGATTTCCTCGTCGGATTCGTTGAACCCGGGGACGAGCAGAGTCACCACCTCGACCCAGAAGCCCATGGCATGCGCACGGCGGATGGTGTCGAGCACGTTGTCCAGCACTCCGCCGAGCCGACGATATTGTTTGTCGTTGAACGTCTTGAGGTCGATTTTGTACAGATCGACGTAAGGCCGGATGAACTCCAGCGCCTCGGGTGTGGCGTTGCCGTTACTCACAAAGCCGCATACGATGCCGCGTGCCCGCGCCGGCTTGAACACCTCCACCGCCCAGTCACAAGTGATCAGCGGCTCGTTGTAAGTACTCACCATGACCGGCGCGCCGTGCTCGACAGCGACGTCCACCAGTTGCTTCGGGGTGGTAAAGTGCGGGCGGGTCACGGCGCGGTCATCGCGCAGGGTCTGGCTGGTGATCCAGTTCTGGCAATAGGAGCAGTGAAAATCGCAGCCGAGCATCCCGAAGGAGAGCGCGTTGCGGCCGGGGAAGGCGTGGAAGAACGGCTTCTTCTCGATGGGGTCCGCCTGAACGGAGGAGACGTAGCCGGCCGGGGTCCGCAGCACGCCGTCCTCGTTGAACCGCACCCGGCAGACGCCCGTGCGACCGACCTGCACCGTGCACCGGTGGCCGCAGGCGAAACACTGCACGGTCCCGTCAGGTCCGGTGCGTACGAGTTCGGGCGCGGAGGGCATGGTGTGCTCGGCGAGCAGCGTTTTGAGTTGCATCATGCGGGTCATGGTCAAACCTCGGTGCATGGGTTGCTACCCCGGACATTATACACCGACCGGCCGCCGGGTGTCGAATTGGTATCGCCGGGAGTTGCACGTGATTAGCGTCGTAGCGGCCTGCCTGCCTGTCGGCGGACAGGCGTCCCTGCAGGCCGTCAGTTCCTCGGCC
>JAZDKM010000273.1:0-12548 GCA_043803085.1 Planctomycetota bacterium | reverse complement strand
CGATGAGATCGGCGTCCCGGCGCGCCGGGAGGTCGGCCAGATGGGCAGGAACCGTGGCAAGATAGGCCGTTTTTGCTTGAATCGGGTGGCTCACCCGGGTACGATGGCCGCTTAAGGTCTGATAAATGGGAAATATCGGCTATTGGGGTACCAGCGAGTGGACCGGGGAACAGCTTCGCGAGGTCCACGGGCTCTGCGAGCAAAGGAACCTCTACCGGCCGCAGGTCGAGCAGCCGCAGTACAGCCTTATCGCTCGGGACAAGTTTGAAACCGATGTCCGGCCGGCGGGGTTGGAATACGGTATGGGGATGGTGGTGTGGAGCCCGCTGGGTATGGGTCTCCTGACCGGCAAGTACGACGGCGGAATGCCGCCCGACTCCCGCATGGCCCACGAGGAGTGGCTGAGAGGAGAACGCTATACGGAGGAAATCCTGGAGCGGGTGCGCAAGTTCAAGGCCTACGCCGACGCTCTTGGGTGCTCACGGGCGCAGTTGGCCCTGGCCTGGGTTGCGGCCCAGGAAGGTGTGTCCAGCGTGATTCTGGGGGCGAGCCGTCTGGAACAACTGCGGGAGAACCTGGGCGCGCTGGTCATCACCATGGATGCGGAGTTGAACCATAAGCTGGGCGAGCTATTCCCGGCCACGACGCAGTAGCGGGCGGGTGGCATGGGTCGCGGGAGGGCGAGCCTCCCGGCGAGCCGCCGGGTTGATCCCGGCGCCGGTGAAGACCGTGGGGATGAACCCCACGGCTCGCTCTCCCGAAATGGCTCGGCAGGAGCCTCGCCCTCCCAGTCGAAGGCGCCAGTTTCGTGTTGACGGAGCGCGAGGTCAGAATATTTCCGTCAGGTGCGCGAATACCCAGGTGAGAAACCCAGGGAGGCCGTGCGCGGGAGTCAGACCATGCTGCAGTGGTGCATGTTCGGCGGGTATGAAGGGCTGTTGGGGCCCGAGAGAAAGGTCTACTTCACGATGTTCGGCGGCTGCGAGTTGCGGCGTCCGACGGTGGCTCGGCAACTTCTCGCCATGCGGCGGATGCACACCGCTGTTCCCGACGTGGGCAAGCGGGTGGTCATCACCATCTTCGGCTCCACCGCGATCAAGTGCCCCACACTCGCGGAGGAGTTCATCGACCTGCGCGAGGCCGTCCGCAGTAAGGCGGTGGGCATCGTGCAATGGGATGCTTCCATGTCTGATCTGGACCGCTGGCAGAATGCCACCATGCTGTCGTTCACGTTGTTCGGGAGCTTCGAGGAGACGGCCCTGCCGAGCGAAGACGAGGAGGTGGAGGCCCTGGCCCTGCAGCGCCACCTGGGGAACATCGACGAGCCGAGCGGCCGGGTGCTGGAACTTGGCATCGGCCAGAGCGGCTCTCAGCGCCGGGCGGTCCTGCATCAGGCGGTGCTGGCGGGTTGAGTAGGAACGCGGAATGATTCCTGCCTACGTCCGGGCAGTCGTCAGTGGGGCTGATAGCCTCCTGCCCCAACGGGGCCGAGGGGCGTAGCCACGCGCGAAGGGCAAACAGGTAAATTCAGCGTCTTCACCGTGCAGGGTGCCGGTCGATCACCTCTGACACGAATCCAGACCGAGGGTGGGCAGCTTAGGCTGGGTAGGCAGCGTAATCTCAAACGTGGATCCTTCGCCGACCTTGGACGTGAGGGCGATTCGCCCGCCGATCGTGTGAAGGATGCCGTGCGCGACCGCCAGCCCGAGCCCTGCACGGGGAGCCCCTCCGCCCTTAGTGCTGTAGAACGGCTCGAAAATGCGGTCCCGCACCTCCTCGGAAACGCCGCAGCCGGTATCGGTGATGCGGACGCAATAGCCATCTTCGACCGGTCCCAGCTCGACCATCAACTTGCCGCCGCCGGGCATGGCCTCGATTGCGTTGTGGATCACGTTGTCCAACACGGTCCGAAACTGGACCGCAGGAACGGCCGTCACCGGTACCGGTTCGAGACGCACGTCCAGCCGGACGTTTGCGGCGTGGAGTTCCGGATCCACCGCCTGGACCGCGGCGAGAACGGTCTCGGTGAGGTCGGCCGCGTCCGCTGTTCGGAAGTCACCTTGGGCAAAGGTCAAGAGGCTGTCACTCAATTCTGAGGCCCGGGCCAAAGCCTGGGCGGTCTTCTCCAGCGTGCGTTTCTGCAGTTCGGGGTCGTCGGAGGCGAGAGCGAAATCCACACTGGTAAAGGCGCCGCCGAGGATATTGTTGAAGTAGTGCGCCATCGCCCCCGCCATCGCGCCCAAGGAGACCATCTTACGTTGCTGGTCCAACCGCTCCTGAAGCAGGATGCGCTGGGTGATATCCCGGATGCAGGCCGAAGCCCCGATGATGGTCCCGGTCTCGTTGACCACGGGGGAAACCGTCGCGGCCAGATGACGGCGGTTGCCCTGGCCATCACGGGCGCAGAACTCGAACCCGCCGATCTCCCCCTCCCCCCAGGCCATCCCTAGCATCCGCTCGGCTTCGGTCCGAGCCTCCTGGGGGATGATGGAACTAAGCGCGGTGCCGTACATCTGTTCTGCTGCGCCCCCGAACATCCGTGCCGCGGCGCGGTTCCAGAACTGAATGCGCAGATCCGCATCGGTTCCGACCACGGCCTCGCCCGTGTGCCGGCAGAGCATGCCCAGGTAGGCATCGGAGCAGCGCGGCGGCGCGTCGGGCGTCATGCGGTCCATGTCGTTTTGCATAAGCTATCCGCCGGACCGCTCCACGCGAACCGGCTGCGGCGTCACACAGATCACCGTCTCATAGGTCACGTTGTTCTCCTCGGTCGTCAAGAACCGACTCCCCACCAGGGATTCCAGGGTGGCGGTTTCGCTCGGACCGATCACCAGAAACTGCTCCGGTCCGACGGAGAACTCGGCGCTCAACTCGGAGAACACGAGCCCTTCATAGCGGGGCACTTCCTGGAGGCGCCCGTCGAGGGTCTCCCAGTGCTTCTCCGCGCTGAACTTCCGCACCTCCGGGGTCACCTTAAGGCGTGTACGGCTTGGATCACCGGGATCGAGTGCGTAGTCGAGGTGCAGGAACTTGGTCCCGCCGTCAAACGTCCGCCCCACCAAGCGCCCGTCCCGCTGGTGTATGAACAGGACTTCGCCAGTCTGGACCTCGCCTAAACACAGGCTCAAGGGGGCCCCGCTCTGCACCACCTCCCGCGTGTGCAGGCTCTTGGCGTGGTTGGCCTCGAACAACACTTGCAGGGCCGGCCAGGCCTCCGCCGACGCGATCCCACAGCGTAGCCCGTTCCGTGCCAGCAAGGCGGTGATACGGGGGTCCGACTGGGTTTCGTCCACGTGGTTCCAGATCTTCAGCGAGTGCCGAATACCCAGCACGGGGATATCCACACGCAGCGCCTCGAACGTGATTTGCAGCGTGACGGTACCCTCGCGGCCGCCGAGTTCGCCGGGACGATCCGACTCGCTGAGCATCGGTTGGCCGCCGACGAGAACCGGCTCGGAAACCTCGGCGGTCGGCGGCGGCGTTCTCCCGAGCCGGAAGGCACGGCCGGCGCAGCCTTCCAAAAGCAACACCGTGGCCGCGACGATCAAGGCCACCGTGATCGCAGTGCGCATCAACTGCACCTTCGTCGCTTCTTCTGGCCTCAGAACTCCCGGCGTTGTCGGGCCGGAGGGATGTCGAGCTGCTGGCGGTATTTGGCCACCGTGCGGCGGGATATTTCGATCCCTTCCTTCTTCAGAATGGCGGCGATCTTGTCGTCGTTATAGGGCTTCTTGCGGTCCTCGCCGTCGATGATATCTTTCACGCGAATCTTGACACTGTCCCAACTGGTATTTTCACCGTCGCCGGTCTCGGTCCCGCCGGTGAAGAAATACCGTAACGGGTAGATGCCGCGCGGCGTCTGCATGTACTTCTCGGCCACCGTCCGACTGATCGTGGAGGGATCGCAGTGCAGCTCGACCGCCAGATCGCACATGCGCAGCACTTTCAGGCCCTCCGGCCCGATCTCAAAAAAGTCGCGCTGTTTCTCAACAATGGCTCTGGCCACGTCGAGCAGGCGGTTCCGCCGGTATTGCACCGCGTCGATCAGCGCGTTGGCCGCTTCCACATGTTTGCGGACGAAGTCGCGATCGTTCTTCCCGTTGCGCCGGTTTTTGAGCAGGTCCATGGCTTGGTGCGAAACCCGTAAACGCGGGCTGCTGCCACGCGTCAGACGCACCGTCAGGCCGCTGCCGGTCGACGCATATTCCACGAGGACGTCGGGATGGATCGGCAGCACGCGCCCTTCGACGACCCGGTAAGCCGGGTGCAAAACCAGCGTCGAACTAATGGCCCGGACCGCTTCGGCGATCTCCCCGATGGAATAGCCGGTCGCCTTGGCAATGACCGGGTAGCGCTTCTTGACCACGTCGGGCAGGTAGTTCTGGATCAGTTCACGCTCGATCCGGTTGTCGCCCGGAAGGGCCTCGAGTTGCAGGAGCAAACATTCCTGGTAATCGCGCGCCGCGATGCCTACGGGATCGAGCCGCTGCACCAAGGGCAAGGACCGCTCCAGGGCCTTTACGGGAATCCGCGGACGGGTGTTCTCCGCGATCTCCTCCAGTCGCGTCCGCAGATAACCGTCGTCGTCGAGATGGTAAACGATGGCCTCGCCCGCCCGGCGGGTCTCTTCGTCCAGGTCCAGCACGTGCCATTGGTTCAGCAGGTATTCCGCCAGACTTTCCGGCCGACTGGCGGTATTGGCCATCGCGTCCAGCTTCGGATCGCGCTCTCCGCTATCATAGCTGCGGCGCGGTCGGTACGCCCACTCGTCGAGATCCAGATCGTATTCGGCGGAGAGCCGGTCGAGATGGCGGAAGCTGTCCCCGCCTTCCGGAGATACCGGCCGATCCTCCGTCCGCGGTGCAGCTTCCTCGGCGGCCGGGTTTTTCGGCGGCGTGTCCACCAACTCCAGGGCGCAGTTTTTCTCCAGTTCTTCGGCGATCCGGTTTTCTAGGGCGAGGTTGTTGAGTTGCAAGATGTCCATGGACTGGATCAGTTGCGGCGTTAGCCGCTGTTCCAGCCGCATGTACTGGCCCATCACTTGTGACAGGGCATGCACCATCCCGTTGATACCCTGACCCCACCGTACCTCTCGGGGCAAACCCCGATGTCCGATCCGCGGACGACCCGCTCGATCCACCTCCCGGGCGGGCCGACCGCGCGCTCTTACATCGAGCGACCTGCTACTTCATTATAGCACTTCTATCGGTTCCGGCGAGAGGGGACCCCAGATCATATCGGTCTGCGCCCGCGGATTGCGGACTCGAGCATGGCCGGTGTGGCGTACTCCAACTGGGAGCCGACCGCCAATCCCCGCGCAGGTCGGGTAATTCGGACCTCATGCTCACTCAACAAGCTTTCCAGGTACAAGGCGGTGCCGTCACCCTCGGCGGTTGGATTGGTCGCTAGCACTACCTCGCGGACCCCGCCTCGTTTGATCCGCTCCACCAGCGCCGTGATGGTCAGGTTGCCGGGCTCGATTCCTTCCAGCGGGGCCAGGTGCCCCAACAACACGTGATAACGGCCGCGGATCAGCCCCGTCGCCTCCAACGTCATCAGGTCCTTAGGCTGTTCAACCACCCATAACTCGCCCGGATCACGTTGAGGATCAGTACAAATCGTACAGGGGTCCTGTTCGGTCAGATTGAAACAGGTGCGGCAATGCCTGACGTGGTCCTTCACGTCGAGGATGGCCTGGGCGAGCCCCGCCGCTTCCGTACGCGAGGCGCGCAGGATATGGAAAGCTAGCCGCTCGGCGCTCCGCGCGCCAATGCCGGGAAGCTTCTGAAACTCCTCTTTCAGGCGCTCCAGCGACTCGATACGCAGCTAACCGCCTCCCAGCATCTCGTTCAAACCCGGAATATTCAGCCCGCCAGTCAACTGGGCGACGTCCTCTTTCATCTGATCGCGTGCCTTCTTCATCGCTGCCCCGATAGCCGCCTTGATGAGGTCTTCCAGCAGCTCGACGTCGCCCGTCCCGCCCGGTTCGATCTTGATGTCCACCAGCGACCCATGACCATCGACGGTGGCCCGCACTGCACCGGCACCCGCTTCCGCGGTGAAACGCTTGGCGGCCAACTCGTTCTGGATGGCCGCCATCTTGGCCTGTAATTCCTTGGCGCTCTTCAGCATGCCGACCAGGTTCCCGATCCCACCCAACATGCGGCACCCCCTTGCAACGGTCTACCTCGCTCCAACCGTTCCACGCGGCAACCCTTCAGGCCGCGAGGCAAATGAAAAACGGAAAAGAAGAGCGCCTCGCCTCCCGGTCTTCCATTCTTCATTTTCCATTCTCTGTCTCCGTCGCTGGCCCGGCCTCGTCTCCGGCCACGGCTTCCACGTTGGCCGCAGATGTTTCTCCGCCCGAGCCGCGACGCCGAATGTCCATCACCGTACTGCCTTCAAACAACTCCAAGGTACGGCGTACCGCAGGATTGGACATCACTCTCCGCTTGTCTTCGGAATTCGGAAGCTCCCGAGCGACGGCATCCACGGCCGGCGGAGCGGGTTTCGTCGGCCGCCCTGCCGGTGCGGGCGGACGGTCGCCCGGCGGCACCTCCTTGCGTCCGGCCCCCCCTGCACTTGGCCGGGTTGCCGTCCTGGTCGGTACTTTGGCTGGTTCGTCACGACTTGCGGCCTGTGGGACGGGCGGGTCAACGGGGTGCCCCTCCAACCGGGCGATGACCGATTCGAGCGAGGAGAAGTTCGTGGCCAGGGCCAGCCGGACGACGGCCGCGTCCACTAACGGGCGTGACGCGCTGCTCCACTTGGCCGCTTGGCGGACCTCCTCCATCAGACTGATCATGTATACATACGTCGCGGCGTCGAAGCGCGCCGCTTGGGCGATCAGGCGCTCGCGCAGCCCTTCCGACACGTCCACCAGGTCCGTGTCCGGCCCGCACACGCACATCAGCATCAGCGTTCGCAGGTACTCGATCAGCGTTTCGCAAAACCGTTCCGCCGTCTGGCCCTGGTCTAGACAGCGCTCTACGGCGCGCAACCCACCGGCGGGGTCGGCGTCGGCCACCCGGTCGATCACCTCCGCGAGGCTTTCATCGAGCGGCGCGGGCAGAACGTCCTCGACCGCCGCCAGCGTCAGGCGGTCCGTTCCGAGCGAGAGCAGTTGATCCAGCAGGGACAGGGCATCACGCATGGAGCCTGCCGCCAGGCGTGCGATGCGGCGGAGCACGGCCTCATCGGCCTGGAGGCCTTCGGCATCGAGGTTTCGCCGAAGCTGGGCCGCGATGGTCTCTAGGTCGATGGTCTTGAAATTGAAGCGCGGGCACCGGCTTTGGATGGTGGCAGGAACCTTCTGGGCCTCCGTGGTCGCCAGAATGAACTTGACGTGGTCGGGTGGTTCCTCCAGCGTCTTGAGCAGGGCGTTGAACGCGCTCGTACTGAGCATGTGGACTTCGTCGATGATGTAGACCTTGAAGCGCGAGCGGGCCGGGCGGAACGAGGCATTGCTGCGTAGCACACGAATATCGTCCACCCCGGTATTGCTCGCCGCGTCGATCTCCACCACGTCGATGTCTTCCCCCTCGGCGATCAAGCGGCAGGCCTCGCAGGTGCAGCAGGGGTTGGGTGTAGGGGCGTCGCAGGACAAGCAGTTGAGTGCCTTGGCCAGAATCCGGGCCATCGAAGTCTTCCCGACGCCGCGCGTGCCGGTGAACAGGTAGCCGTGGTGGATACGCCCGGACGCCACCGCGTTCTTGAGCGTCGTGGCAATGGCGTCCTGCCCCACGATCTCATCGAACGTGCGGCTGCGGTACTTCCGTGCTAACACGGTGTAGGCCATGCCTCAGCACTCGCCATGCCAACCGTCGCCCCGCCATGGGGGACATTGACGGCCGGGTTAGCCACGGCACCTGAACGCACCAGGTGGGCTGCTCGGTCTCCCGCCTGACCCGTTACCTGATGCTTTCACTGCATGGGACCCGACCGTCAATGTCCACCACCTGCGAAGGACCCCTGCTGCCACAAAGACAGTCGCGATGGAATTGTACCCGACAGCCGCGAGCCTGGAAACGTGCGGAGAACGATTTCCCAGCCTGGCAGCCCGTGGCGAAAGTCACCAAGAGCCGTGTGGCACGGGCATCCTGCCCGTGAAAACACAGGCTGGAAGCCTGTGCCACCGCTTTTGCCACAGGCTGCTATGGGTTGTCGGCGGGACTGAGCAGGGGGGTCGGCGAATCTTCGCCGCGGACGTCTTCGATCCGTACCCCTCGAATGTACACGCGTTTGCGGGGGCGGCCTTGCTCGTCCACGGGAACGGCCATCAGCTTGTCGAGCGTCTCGTAGGACGTATCGCCGACCAGATGGCTGAAGATCGTGTACCGACCGTCCCACTCCGGAATCCGCGTGTTGCAAATGAAGAACTGACAGCTTGCCGAGTCCGGGTCCGACTCCAGCCGCGCCATGCTCACCGCCCCGCGGTCCTCGGGCAGCCCGTTGAACTCGGCGGGCAGCTTCTTGCCGTCCGGGCGGATGCCGGTCCCGTTGCCCAGCGGGCAGCCGCCCTGGATGAACGTTCCCGGCCAGAGTTTGTGAAAGGTCAGGTTATCGTAGAACCCGTTTTGGGCCAGTTCGAGGAAGTTGTCCACGTGCTTTGGGGCCTCCTCGTAGCATAGCTTGATAGTCATCTCGCCGAAATCGGTCACCAGCGTAACTTGCTTGCGCGCGGCCACCTCGAGCAGAAGTTCGTTAGAGTGTAGCGCCCCACCGTACGGCTCCCAACGTAACCGGTATCGCCCGGGCGTCCGCACCACGGGGTAGAACCGGCTCACGTCCACCGCGATGCCGACGCTGCCATACGGGGCGATTTCCACGACCTCCGTTGTACCTGGGGGCTGATAGTCCACCGCCACGTCCCACCGTCGGCCCTGACTCCCTTCGATCGCTAAACCAGCGAACGCCCTGCCGCTGAACACGTGGGACAGCGGAAGCCCCATCGCCGTAGCGGCGCGCTCGGGTTGGGTACCGGGCACGGTCAGCAAGGCGGGTGTGCCGGAAAGGTTCTGAAGGGTAAAATCCACCCAAACCGGTTTGCCCACTGGGACTTGCCGGCTCACGACCGAAATCATCGCCCGAAGTTGGATTTCGTCCTGAGCGCGGGCGGGAGTTCTGAGCGCAGGCGGCATCGATAGTAATATCATGTAAACAATGAACTTATGATGTCTCACGTAACCTTCTGCCGTTGCCCAGCCGGTGGTGTTCGTCCTGTTTCGGTCTTGGCACCGCATCGGCCGTGCATTCTCCCCAAAAACTCGCCTTTGTCCAGACGGAACCACGGCGAACGTTCCGCCAGCGTGGCAGCCGCCGCCCCAGCGCGCGGCCGATCCACCGCGCATGTCCGCCTCTCTTACATCCCATCGGCATGACCGGTTGCGGTACGCGAGCGTCGTCATGGCCGCGTGCCGGAACATTGGATTGACGCTGACGGCTAGCTCGCCTGAGAATGGGGTCGTGTACCCGAATAGGCGTCCCGGTAGAAGCCAGCATCCGATGGCCCGATTCCACAAATGGAGGAAGCTGTTGCCCCCACTCTTGGGATTCCTGGCGGGATCGGCCTGCACCGACCGCGGCTCGGAAAAACCCACGACGCCCTCGACTCCTCAGCCCTCAGTCCTCACTCCTCGGCCGGGCCGGGAACCGGGCGACCCTGCCCGCGCCTCAAGCAAGGTGATTCCCCGGCGGATCATCGCCCTGGCCCCCAGCACCGCCGAGATCGTCTGCGACCTTGGGGCCGCCGACCGGCTGGTGGCGGTCGGCCGCTATTGTGTGTACCCCCCCGCCATCGCCAACCTGCCGAAAATCGGCGGGCTGCGCGATCCGGAACTTGAGACCATCCTGATCCTTCGGCCTGATCTGGTGATGGTCCGCGGCCGTAGCGACCTGCTCGATAAGCTCTGTCGGGACAACGGAATCTCAATCTATGACGATCCGACCGAGACCTTAGCGGACATCGAACGGGCGGTCTTCGAGATCGGGAGCCTGCTGGGCCTGCCGGATCGGGCCACCGAAATCGTGGCCGACATGCGGGCCGAATTGGCAACCATTCGCCATGCCGTCGCGGGGTCACCCAAGCCTCGCGTCCTGTTTACCAGCCGCAACCCCGATCAACTGGCAAACATCTACACCGTGGCTAGAGGCTCCTACCTCGACGAATTGATCGCGTTGGCCGGCGGCGAAAATATATTCGGCGATCAGGACGTTGCTTACCCCATGGTCAGTCTGGAAGAGGTTGTCGCCCGGCAGCCGGAGGTGATCCTCGAATCGTTGTTTGGCGAAACGGACGCTCCGGGCCTGCGTGACTCAGTGGTCGGGCAATGGCGCGCGGTCGGCCCGATACCCGCAGTGCTCTCCGGTCGCATCCACATCATGACAGCCGATTATGCCACCGTGCCCTCGCCGCGTGTGGTGCACATGGCTGCGGACTTAGTCAAGCTCATCCATCCCGAGGTTTCGGTTGGCTCCCAGTAACAGCATCCTGAGCGCCGGCGCCCTGCGCTATGGGTTTCCTGATCGCCCCGACTTTCTGGGTCCGTTGGACGTGCGTATGGGGCGGGGCGGCCTGACAGGCATTATCGGACCCAACGGCGCGGGCAAGACGACCCTGCTGCGATTGCTTGCCGGAATCTTGAAGCCGAAGGCCGGTGTGGTTCGATTAGCGGACGTCGACCTGACACGAACATCCACGCGCGATCGCGCCCGCCGTCTCGCCTATCTCCCGCAAAAACCTCCAAGTGATCTCGCTTCCACCGCCCTGGAGGTCGTGCTCATGGGCCGTTTCCCGCACCGTACCTACCACCTGTTCGAGTCGCAACGGGATGTCGAAATCTGTCGTGAGGCCATGCGGCTCACCGGCACTTCAGAATTGGGTGACCGCAATATGGCTACCCTATCCGGCGGTGAAGCGCAACGCGTACACCTTGCGGCGGCGTTGGCCCAACAGCCCGAGGTCCTGCTGCTCGATGAGCCCACTTCGGCGCTGGACCTGTATCACCAACTTGTCGTATTTGGTTTGCTGGTCCGCCTGACCCGCGAGCAGGGCTTGGCCTGTGTCGTGGTCACGCACGATCTCAATCTGGTCGGCCGCCATTGCGACCGTCTCGTGCTATTGGACAACGGCTCGATCGTTGCCTCCGGAAAGCCCGAGCAGGTCCTGACCGACGACGTGCTCGCTCCGGTGTACGGGGTCCGGTTTGCGGTTTATCGCTTCGATCCGAACGAACGGCCGTGGATCTTCCCGCAGGATCTACCGGCTGCTCCCTCAGGAGCGAAGACCTCGATGCGGATTGCGGATTCGAGCGCGCCATGAGGACGCTGTCTTCCCACCGATACGTCGCCACGCTTGCCGCCGGCCTGCTGTTGCTGGTCGCCCTCCTTCTGATCAGTCCGGGGATCGGGCCCCACCGTATAGGCGTGGTGCAGGCATGGCAAGCGTGGCTCGAGGGCCGGACCGACTCGATCGAATACGGCATCGCCTTTCAATTGCGGCTTCCGCGCACGTTCAAGGCCCTGATCGCCGGTGTAACGCTGGCGCTGTGCGGCACGGTCTTTCAGACGCTCTTCCGCAACCCGCTGGCCACGCCCTACACGTTAGGCATCGCCAGCGGCGGATCGCTCGGGGCGCTGATGGCGTTTAAGCTCGGGTACGTCGGGGTCTGGGCGGGCCTTTCCGCGGTCCAGCTCTTCGCCTTCGCGGGTGCGTTGGCCGTAGTGGCCGTCGTCTTCGTGCTGGCCCGGTCCTCCATGAAGCTGAACCAGCATGCCCTGCTTCTCGCTGGGGTGACCATCGGCTTCTTTTGCTCTGCGATGATGATGTTCGTCACCTACCTGGCGGACGTATCCGACACGTTCCGCATCGTCCGCTGGATGATGGGGAGCTTGGATGCCGTGGGGACGCCGTCGGCGTCCGTTTGGTTCGTGCTGGTGCCGTGCTGGTGCATGCTCCTACTCCAGGCGCGGGCCCTGGGCCAGTTCGAGTTAGGTGAGGAGATCGCGGCGAGCCGCGGCGTGCATTCCGGCCGCTTGCAGTTGGTCTGCATCCTGGTCGCCTCGCTCGCCACGGCGATGGTGGTCTCGATGTGCGGCCCGATCGGTTTTGTCGGCCTCATTGTACCGCACATCGTGCAGTTGCTGGTGGGGCCGGACAAGCGGATTCTCCTTCCCGTGTCGGCCATGGCGGGCGGCATTTTTTTGATCGCTTGTGATTGGCTCACCTGGGCGATCCCCCGCGGGTATGGGATGCTCATAGGACACAAGTTGACCGCCGCCCAACTGCCCATCGGCGTGATGACGGCGCTGATCGGGGCACCATTGTTCCTGATCCTGCTGCGGCGCCGCTGGCGTTGAAGAAAAAGGGGACATTCCTAATTTCGTCTGCGACACGCTTGCGTCACCGGTGCTGTTTGCCGGCGAAATTAGGAATGTCCCCTTTTTCGCGTCATATACCGCTCTGTCCGGCGAGCTCCTTCACCAAGTCTCCGACGACGGCTTTGGCATCACCAAACACCATCAGCGTGTTGTCCATGTAGTAAAGCTCG
>JAZDKM010000272.1:0-51582 GCA_043803085.1 Planctomycetota bacterium | reverse complement strand
CCGCAGCGATGGTCTTGTTTTGCTTTCCTCGTCACTGAGGCCAATCTGAGGGGCGACGCGCATGACATCATCCTCCGTTCAGAAGGTGATACCCGCAAGGCCTTCATAGATTGCATCATTTCTGAATCAGACCACTAGTGTGCGGACGGGACCGGCCCGCCGGAACACTACAACTGAACGATCTTCCCGTACGTTTCCGGTCGGCGGTCGCGGAAGAACTGCCAGACGTTCCGTACTTCGCGGATTTCGTCGAGGTCGAGGTCGCCGATGACGATGTCATCCTCGGCGCGTTTGCCTTCAGCAAGGATTCGGCCGCGCGGGCTGCATAAGTAACTGGTGCCGTAGAACTCGCCGATGCGCCAAGGGTCCTCAAAACCCGGGCGGTTGATCGCCCCGATGAAATACTGATTCGCCACCGCGTGGGCGGGCTGCTCCAGCTTCCACAAGTATTCGCTCAGTCCGGCCACGGTGGCCGAGGGGTTGAAGACGATCTCGGCCCCGTTCAAGCCCAAGGCGCGCGCGCCTTCGGGGAAGTGCCGATCGTAACAGATGTACACGCCGACCTTGCCGACCTTCGTGTCGAAGACGGGATAGCCGAGATTGCCAGGTCTGAAATAGAACTTTTCCCAGAAACCCGGCGCACAATGCGGGATGTGCATCTTGCGGAATTTGCCCAGGTAGGTGCCGTCGGCGTCGATCACGGCGGCGGCGTTGTAGTACACGCCCGGCAAATCCTCCTCATACATCGGCAGCACCAGGACGAGGCGGTGCTTCTTGGCCAAGTCGCACATCAGCCGCGTGGTGGGGCCATCGGGAATCCGCTCCACCAGCTCGTACCATCTCGGGCTCTGCTCGGCGCAGAAGTAAGGCCCGTAGAACAACTCCTGGAGGCAGACGACTTGTACCCCGCGGGCAGCCGCCTGGGCGATCAGACCGACGTGCTTGTCGATCATGGCCCGTTTGATCTTCTCGATGCTCGAGGTGGAGGGTTCGCACAAGGTCGCCTGAATTAACCCGGCCCGGACGACTCTGGCCATGGGTTCCTCCTCGTCGTGTACCCGGCCTCAGAGGGCGGACAGGCTTCCCGGCCAGTCACCAACCGACTGGGAAGCCGGTCCCCCAGTCCCAGGGTGGGCAATGCCCACCGCACCAGGTAGAAGTGGGCGGTACCCACCCTACCCGCCGCGCCGCCCCGATTGGGGCGGGCCGGCGGTCTCTTTCGCACCATTGTCATCCACGGCGGCCGCTTTGGCGGACAGCTTGATGCGGCCGTGCGCGTCGATGTCGATCACTTTCACCCGCAACATATCGCCCACCTTGCACACGTCCGTCACGCTCCGGACGTAGTCGATGGATAGTTCGCTGATGTGACAGAGCCCGTCTTCGCCCGGGACGATTTCGACAAAGGCGCCGAAGTCCTTGATGCTGGCGACGCGGCCCTCATAAATCCTGCCGACTTTCACCTCCTGCGCAATCGCCTCGATGATGTCGCGGGCGCGCTCGCCGCCGGCGGCGTCGACGCACCAGATCTGGATGGTGCCGTCGTCATCGATTTCCACCCGTGCGCCCGTCTCGGCCTCAATGCCCTTGATGCCCTTACCGCCGGGGCCGATGACTTTGCCGATCTTCTCCGGGTTGATCTTGATGGTGAAGATGCGCGGCGCGTATTCGCTGATCGAGGGCCGCGGCTTGGGCAGGACGGCCAGCATTTGCTTGAGGATGGCCAGCCTGGCTTCTCTGGCCCGCTCCAGCGACTCGGCGACGATCTCCCGCGCGAGCCCGCGCCCCTTCAGGTCCAACTGAATGCCCGTGATCCCCCGCTGGGTACCGGCCACTTTGAAATCCATGTCGCCGAAGTGATCTTCCTCGCCCAGAATGTCGGTCACTAGGACGTACCGCTGGTCGTCGTGGAACATGCCGATGGAAATGCCCGCCACCGGCCGACGGATCGGTACACCCGCGTCCATCAAGGCCAGGGTCCCGCCGCAGACCGACGCCATGGAGCTGGACCCGTTAGACTCCAAGATGTCTGAAACGAGGCGGATCGTGTAGGGGAATTCGTCGGGGGAGGGTAACACGGCTTCGAGGGACTTCTCGGCCAACTGTCCGTGCCCGATCTCGCGCCGGCTAACCGCGCCCACGCGCTTGACCTCCCCGATACAGATGGGAGGAAAGTTGTAGTGCAGCATGAACTTCTTGCTATACTCTTCGATCAGGCCGTCGACGATCTGCTCGTCGCGCGTGGTGCCCAGGGTGGCCACCGCCAGGGTCTGCGTCTCGCCACGGGTGAAGATGGCCGAGCCGTGGACGCGCGGCAAGACCCCGACTTCGCACGTAATCTTGCGCACGTCCGTTAAACCGCGCCCGTCGGGGCGAAAGCCCCGGCCCAAAATCATCTCGGCGACGACTTCACCTTCGATCCGGTCGAGCAACCCGCGGACCACGCCGCGCGGGAATTCCGGCTTCACCTGGTCTTCGGGGCAGAACTCGTTGAGCGCTTCCTCCATCACCGCCGCGACGGCCCGGTTGCGCTCCTGTTTACCGGAGATCCTCTTGCACTCGGCGATCCGCGCCTTGTAGCGCTCACGGAGGCGCTGGAGCAAGTCATCCGTGGGAGGCGGCGGGGTCCAGTTCTTGGTGACGCCGACTTTGGCGGCGAGTTCCGCGATCATGTCGCACACGACCTTGATCGTGTCGTGCCCCACGGCGAGCGCCTCGACGATGGTGCCTTCGGAGACCTCGTGGGCGCCCACCTCGATCATGTTGACGGCCTCGTGATGGCCGGCCAACACCATTTCCAGGTCGCTGTATTCCATCTGTGCCAGGGTGGGGTTGACGACGAACTGATCGTTCACGCGGCCGATGCGTACCGCCCCGGTGGGGCCCTGAAAGGGGATGGGGGATAGACACAGCGCCGCGGACGCCCCGACCATGGCCAGGATGTCGGGATCGTTCTGCTGGTCCGCCGACAGCACCATGGCCTGGATGAGCACCTCATCCATATAGCCTTCGGGAAACAGCGGCCGGAGCGGTCGGTCAATCATCCGCATGGTCAGGACTTCCTTGTTCGTCGGCCGCCCTTCGCGTTTGAAGAAGCCGCCCGGGAATTTACCGGCGGCGTAAACCTTCTCCCGGTAGTCCACCGTGAGGGGAAAGAAATCGATGCCCTCGCGCGGCTTACCAGTGACCACGGCCGCGAGCACGAAGGTGTCGGCGTAGGAAACCAACGCCGCGCCCGCCGCCTGCTTCGCCAGATGTCCGGTCTCGATCCGCAGCACTTTCCCGCCGAGCTCTCGTTCAATTACAATCTTTTCCATCAGACCTTCTCAACAATACTGACTTCACTCAGCTACCACACCCACAAAAAAAGCACGAACTGGAGTCTCCTCCCTCGTGCCGCCGGCAAGAGCCGTGTCTTGATCAACCCGCCTCGCAAAACGGCCATGTCCCGCTCGATGATCCGGTGCCTGCCACAAGCGCGTTCGACAGAAGGGCGACTTTGGAGGTGCACAGAATGCGCTACTTGCGCAGGCCCAGTCGGGCGATCAGGGCCTGGTAGCGCTCCCGGTCCGTCCGCGTCAGGTACTTCAGCAGGCCGGAACGCCTGCCCACCATCTTCAACAAACCGCGACGGGAGGCGTGATCCTTCTTGTGCGTCTTCAAGTGCTCGGTAAGCTCGTTGATCCGGCTGGTCAGCAGCGCCACTTGCACCTCGACCGAACCTGTATCCGCTTCGTGCCGGCTATAGTTCCGGACCAACCCCTCTTTGACTTCTGTCGTCAGCGACATTCGCGATGTAACCTCTTGCGAACTTAAAGCCTAACTCCGCGGACCGGTCACCACTTGCCGGTCGCCGCGCTCTCCGCTAGATCTACAGAAATGCCAAGTTAACGCTTAGCAGGCAGTTCTGCAACACCCCTCCGTCATCGTTTCTAATTGCGGGATGGGCTTACACATTAAAGTACAAGTGAACTCCGCGACCCTAAGCACTTCCAGCCAACACGGTACTGGCCCCGGCAGGCCATGCCCACTCCCGAGAACCTCGGCTTCGCCGACGCGAAAGTACCCATTACAGGGGTTAGCCGGGTCGTTGGAATCGGATGTGCCGGGCCGCTTCCTAGGCACCCAGGAGCTTCTCTGCCGACTGCATCAAGCGATCCATACGGAACGGTTTGTTGATGTAGTCGTCGACCCCGAGAGTCTCCGCCCAAGCCTGATGCCGTTTGCCCAGGTTCCCGGTGATCATGATGATCCGCATCCGCTTGTCCCCGTTGCGTTTGCTCTTGAGCTTCTCCAGAACCAGAAAGCCGCTCCGCTTGGGCAACATCGCGTCGAGAACCACGAGATCCGGCTGGTTCTTGAGCGCCAGTTGCACCGCCGCATCACCATCCCCCGCGGTGATGACGGACGCCCCCAAATTCTCGAAGAGCGATCTCATGGTCAGGACGATGTCCGGATCATCGTCCACGAGCAACACGCATTTGCCATCCAGCGGTTCCGCCACGTTTGGCCTCCTTCGAGATCCCCAGAGTGATCTTCAGTACGTGCGCAGACAAAGCAGTATAGAAGCCGGTTTGGGATTTTGCAACTCCCGTTGCCGGATTCCGCGGAACCGGCGTCGGGCGCTGGCGGACGGGGCATGAACGCGTCGGGGCGATCGCCGGTGGTAGCGGGTGTCGCCGGCCCGCTCCCGTCCGCCGGACAGCCGGAGTAGAATCCAGTGAGACGAGTAACAGTCTTGTAACGAGAGAACCTCGCCCGGTAGTGCACCCAGGTGATGGGTCGGGGACCATGGTCCGGTTCCGAGGACCTCGTTCTGGAGGTATCATGTAGTGGACGAAGGGGGCCTGGCATCGATGGTGGGCTGCTTCTCACACAACCCTGGATTACGCGGAACCCTGCAGTACGCGTGCTTGGGCGTGCTCATGGGGCTGACCTTCGCCGCGGTGGCGGGACACGCGGCGGATCCACCCGAGGCCTCTGACCTTGGCAAGCCGGTCGACGGGGAAGCCGCCGACTACGAGATCTGTCACCTTCGGGGCGCCAAGCTGTTCCGTGAAAACAAGCTTGAAGAGGCGCGACGCAGCCTGGTCCGGGCCATCGCCCTCGACGGCTCCCATCCTGACGACCATACCCTGCTTGGCGACGTTTATGGGGCACAGGAGAAATTTGCCCTGGCGGTCGAAGCGTATGAGCGGGCGGGTCGCCTGGGCCTGGATGATGCCGCGTGGCACTTCAAGCTCGCCGCCGCGTACTTCCGACTGCGGAACTATCTGGGCGAGGTGAAGCCTCACCCGCTCCCCGGTGGAGCGGCCGGAACTTTTTGCGAGCAGGGCTACGTGGTTGAACCCATTCCCCGGGAGCGCGACGCCTTCTACGTGAGTCCGCCTCAGTCGGCGGTCTTCCACGCCCAGAAAGCGCGGACCCTGGGTTTGGACACCCCCGAACTCCGCCTGCTGCTGGGGGATACCTGGCTGGAGGCCCGACGGTACGACCGCGCCTTGGGTGAATATCAAGAGGTTGAGACCCAGGTACCTCAGGCCCGGCGGGCCGCCTATTATGGTAACTACGCGCGGGCGTTGTGGGGGGCAGGTGATCCTGAGGGGTATCTTGCCCGGCTGCAAAAGGCCGCCGAACACGACCGGGGAACCTACGGCCCGGCCCTGGATCAGGCCTACGTCCGCGTCGCCGAGCTTTATAACCAGGAAGGCGACTTGGAAAAACACGTCGAGTGTTTGCGCCGAGCGGTCGAGCGCGCCCCGGCATCGAGCGATCTGCACTACCGTCTGGGCAACGCCCTATGGGAGAGCGGTCGGAGAGACGAAGCCGTGCGGCAGTGGCGTATCGCGCTGGAACTGCAGCCGAACCATCCCGATCGGGCCCGCCTGCTCGACCTCATCCAGACGGCGCGGACGCCGAACGGAGATTGACCGTCCTCCGGATATACGGTTAAAAAACAAGGGGCCGGCGAGGCCGAGAGACAAGCTGATGCGTTGCGCCTTTGCACGGCTCCTACGAGCCTTTAACACGAAAACGGAGGACCGGCTGGAAAGCCGGTGCCACAGCTTCTTTGGGTTAGGCGCCATTACCGGGCTGCTTATCACCACCGCGGCCGCCCTGGTGGCGGGGTGCCGTCTGCACCCGATCAGCCTGGCCATCAGTCTGGTCGGCGAAGCCGTGGATGACCACGACGTGCAGCAGCGCAAGCCGCTGCTGCTGGGGAAGGGAGCCGCGGCGGGCGACGAAATGTTCGGACAGCGACACGATACCCTGGTCGATGATGCCGCCGGTACCCAATGGCTGATCTATCGCGAGCCCGGCGAAAGTTTCAGTGAATCGTTCTACGTCGTCGAAACCGGGCCCGACGGTCACATCACCGGGTTGTTCAAATGCAAGCGCAATGCCGACGGCCTGGAAGACGTGGAGAAAACCAAGTACCTGGCCGCGCTGGTCTATGGTAAGACCCTGCGGGAGTGCGAGGCGGAGGCCAAACTTGGCGAGCCGGTCTTCACCATGCACAGCGCGCTGAGCGGGGCGGCCGCCCGCTTCTACGACGCCCGCGGCTGGACCCACCCGGGTGCGGCCCGTTACTGCGTGCTCATTTTCAGCGCCGCCAACCTGTGCGAGGAAGTCCGCTTCATCGGCATCACCGCGCAGTAGCGAACCCCGAGGACTTCGAACGGAGGCACGTAGGGTGGGTGGAGGCCCACGGCGACCCGGGGGACGCAACCCACCGCCGACTTCAACGGTGGGTTACGCTCGCTTCGCTCGCTCCACCCACCCTACAGACCGGCTGGAAAGCCGGTCCCACAGAAAGCCGGTCCCACATTCTTGCCTAGAAACGGTACCGTAAGGCGTACGTGACGTTCCAGCCGTTGTACTCCTCCGGCCGGTAGAAGTGGAACGTGTAGTGGACGGACAGGTTGAACGCCCATCGTTCGTTGATGGGGACCTCCCAGCCGCAACCGACCAGGTAACTGAACAACCAGTCCTCGATTCTCTGGCTGTCGGAGTACAAAGTGATGGGGGCGAGTGCGAAGTGCCCCCAGCCGCGGGCCCGCAGATAGCCGATCTCGATACCGGTGACCAGATAGGGCCGGCCGGCCTTGAGATGTTCCTTGAAGTCCGCATACCGGCCGCGGCGGGCCAGGCCCCAGGGGTAGACGTCCACGGTCATGCCCGTGTAGTACAGGGCGTAGTCAAAGTTCACTTCCAGGTTGGAGTTGAGCCACCGCTGGTGGTCCCGGTCGCCGCCCACGCCGCTGCCGAGGTAGAAGTTCCAGGTCAGCCACTCCGTCTCGCGCCAGCCGATGCCGATGTAGGCCGTGGTCAGGGCGAAGTCAGATTTGCGGTCGATCGGGGTGGTGGGGTGTTCAAAGACGCCGAAGGCGTCGAGCTTGAGGGGGTCGTTGAGGCGACGATCGAGCCGGTCCTCCGTGCTGTGCAGGCGCGTGATACCCATGCGGAAGCCGAGGTCGAGATACCAGAAGGTGTCCTCTACGCCAGGAACCGGCGCGAACAAGCTGTGCTCCGCGGGATTGATTGCCGGCCCGACCGGCTCCGTCCCATTGCTGCCGAAGTCCAGTTGCCCCACTCGAAGCGAGAAGACGCCGTTGGAGGAGGCCCCGGGCGCCTGGTCAGGCAAGTCTTGGGAAGGACCGGACTGGGACGGGAGTCGGGCACCGCCTTCCGGGGGCTGGGTGGCGCGCCGGTCCTGCTGCCCGGACGGCTGCGGCGGCGCGGGTTTTTTCGGGGCGAAGGCCTTGAACGGGCCGACGAGTTCCCACTGCTCAGCGACTCTCCCGCCCGGCCCCATGACGCAGCCGATCGCCGCCACAGCAATCAGCCCCCCTGCGCCCAAGATGAGTGATCCGCAAAGCGCCCTCATGGTTTCCCGCCGCGGGGCCTTGCCCGGAAAACGTCGCCGGCTGAGCCGTACCGGGCAAAAAAAACGCGGCCCGCCGGCCGCGCTGATGCTCTCGATATCCGACCACCCGCCGAGCGAGGCTACCAAGCGAAATGCGCAAACGCCTTGTTGGCCTCGGCCATCCGATGGACGTTCTCGCGATTGCTCATGGCGCCGCCCTCGCCCTTGTAGGCGTCGCATAGTTCCTGGGCCAGGAATTCGCTGGTGGCCTTGCCGTTCTTGCTGCGCACCGCCTTGACGATCCAGCGCATGGCCAACGACTGCTGGCGTCGCCGATTAACCTGTGTGGGCACCTGGTAGTTCGAGCCGCCGACGCGCTTCGAGCGGACCTCGATGTTGGGCTTGACGTTGTTCACCGCCGTCTCAAAGACCTCCAGGGGCGGTACGTCCTTGACGCGCCTGGCGACCACATCCATGGCGCCATAGAAGACGTGCTCCGCCACGCTCTTCTTGCCCTGCCACATGAGGCAGTTGACGAACTTGGACACCAACTTGCTGTTGTAGCGCGGGTCCGGTTTCAGTTGCTTAGCCGATCCCGTGAATTTCTTGCGAGCCATTCCCAAACGATCCTGTTATTACCGCCAAAGACCGGGCGGTGCATCGTCCGCCTCGGCGTCCTAGGCAGCGTGCATTGTATCGCCTGTACTCCCCTAGGGCAAACGGCCGAGGAGCGCCTACCCTCCGCGAAAACCGCCGCCGGACCGCCGCCAGGCCTGGACCGCCGCGACGGCCACGGCCGTCTTCAACAGTTCGCCGGGCCAAAAGGGAAGCCCGCCGATCCGCCAAGCCGCCAACCCATCCCCGTGCAGCCAGGCCGTCAACCAGATCAGGCCGGTGGCGAAAATGATGCCCGTACCCGCCGCCGCCACGGCTGCCGTCCGCGGCCAACTCCCGCGGCCGCCCTGCCCGAAGTTACCGACGAAGGCCGCAGCGAACACGAAGCCGACGATGTACCCACCCGTCGGCCCGAACCCACCCACCGCAAAGAGCGGAAGGCCGAACGCACCGAGCACTAGATACGCCAGCATCGCCGCAGGGGCCAGGTGCGCTCCCAGAGCGAAACCCGTCAGCAGCACCGCCAGCGTTTGCAAGGTGATCGGCACGGGGCTGCCCAGCGCCGGCACCTTCACCTGCGCCGCCAGGGCGGTGGCCAACACCGCTACCGCCACTTTGAGCACCGCAGCACCATCGACGCCAAGCGCGGCAGGCGACAGCGGAAAACGGGAGTCGGTGATCTCTCTGCGGGGAAGCCCGTGACCATCGCCCCCATTCTTCATGCTCAATGCTCTATTCCCGCCGCGTATAGCCTGGTCCGCGCCGCAGACCCACGACCGCTACTTCTTCTTCCGCTTGACGCCGTACTTGCTGCGTCCCTGGTTGCGCGGGCGGCCGTCTTTGTCGCCCTCGACCCCGCCGCAATCCAACGAGCCACGGATGATGTGATAGCGTACGCCGGGCAGATCGCGCACCCGTCCCCCGCGCACCAGCACCATAGAGTGCTCCTGAAGGTTGTGATCCACGCCGCCGATATAGGCGGTGACCTCCTTGCCGTTGGTCAGGCGTACCCGGGCCACCTTGCGGAGCGCGGAGTTCGGCTTCTTGGGCGTCTGGGTCTTGACCAGCACGCACACTCCGCGACGCTGGGGACATTGAGCCAGGTCACGCACCTTGGACTTCTTCAGAACGTCGCGGCGCGGACGGCGAACCAGTTGGTTGATGGTCGGCATCGTTTTCCTCTATCTACTCGCTCCGGCTGCTGTAAACACCCCTACCGTGGGGAACCACCGGAAGTCCTACATTCTATCGCTTCTCCGCCCGCTCATCAATGGGCCACTTGGCCACTGCGCTACTCAAAACATCCGTCTCGGGGACCACTTCGTCATCGCCTTTATGCGGCTCGCCGTGTTCCTCCGCGAGGTCGGATTCCGCGACCTGCACACCGCCGTCCAGGGCGGTCTCCGCGTCAGAGGTGCCGAAGGGATACCCGGCGCCCAACGGGCCGGTGGGCATGGGCACGGACATGGACATCCCGAGGGTGGCGGCCAGGTCCCTCTCGGAGACCCTCGGTCGCTCCGCCGGCGCCTCTTCGACCATCGGCAACGGTTCGCCGACCAGTTCCACGCCCATCTGGAGGTGCCTCTTGAAGGCCGTCCCCGCGGGGATGAGGCGCCCGAGGATCACGTTCTCCTTCAGCCCCAGCAGCGGGTCGCGTTTGCCGTACAGGGCGGCTTCGGTGAGCACCTTGGTAGTCTCCTGGAACGACGCCGCCGAGATGAAGGATTCCGACTGCAAACTCGCCTTGGTGATCCCGAGTAGTAGCGTCGTCGCCGTCGCGGGTTTGGGTTTTTTGCCCGTGGCGGGCTCACCTCCCTGCTCTTCGACGAGTTCGTTGGCTTCCGCCAGGGCGGTCTTCAGCACGATGTCCCCCTCCTTGAACTCGGTGTCGCCGGTGTTGCTGATCTTGACGCTCTTGGCCAGTCGGGCGTTTTCCTCGCGGAACTTGAGGCGGTTGACGACTTCGCCGGGAAGGATGTTCGAGTCTCCGGGCGACTCCACCTTCACCTTGCGGAGCATTTGCGAAATGATGATTTCCACGTGCTTGTCGTTGATGGTGACGTTCTGGCTGCGGTACACCGCCTGCACTTCGGCGATCAGGTAGTTCTGCAGGGCCTCTTCGCCCTTGATGCGGAGGATATCGTGCGGAACCAGCGGTCCTTCGATGAGCGGGTCGCCGGCTTCCACCACGTCCCCGGCGTGGACGAGCAACTGCTTGTCCTGGGGCACGTGGTGTTCCTTTTCCATCCCGCTCTCGTTGCAGACGATGATGGTCATCTTGCCACGCCGTTTGTCGGCCCGAATCTCGACCCTACCCGAGATTTCGGCCATGACGGCCGGTTCCTTGGGGCAGCGGGCTTCGAAGATTTCGGTGACGCGGGGCAGTCCCCCGGTGATGTCCTGGGTGCCGGCCATCGCTCGGGGCTGCCTGGCGAGCAGCTCGCCCGGCACCACCTCCTGTCCTTCCTGGACCTCGATGTGGGCCTTGGCAGGCAAATAGTGGTAATCCAGAACGTTGCCCTGCTTGTCTTCGATGACGATCTGCGGGTGCTTCTCGCCTTTATGCTCGATCACGACCAGCTTGGCGCTCGCCCGTTCCTGCTCGACGCGGACGGTTTCGCCCTCGATGATGTCCTGGAAGTGGATGAAGCCGCCCACCTCGGCGAGAATGGGCGTCAAGTGCGTGTCCCAGGTGACCAGGACGGTCCGGGCCGGCACTTTCGTCCCCTCCTTGACCAGCAGTTCGGCGCCGTAGGGCACTCGGAAGCGTTCCAGCTCGCGTCCCTTGGCGTCCAGGAGGGCGATCTCGCCGTTGCGCTTGAGCACCACCGTCCGGGCGGGGAAGTCGCCGCGGGCCGGCACGGTCGCATGGGTCAAATTGAGGAACGCCACGGTCCCGCCCTGGGTGTTGCGGATCTCATTCTCCACCACGTCGCGGATGGCAACGCCGCCGGTGTGGAACGTCCGCATGGTGAGTTGCGTCCCGGGCTCGCCGATGGATTGCGCGGCGATGATGCCGACCGCCAGGCCTTCCTCCACCAGCTTGCCGGTGGACATGTCGATGCCGTAGCACTTCGCACAGATGCCCAACCGGCTCTCGCAGGTCAGTGGGCTGCGCACCCGGATCATGTCCAGGCCGAGTTCCTCGATTCTCAAAGCGATCTCGTGCGTGATGATCTCGTTCTCGGCCACGATCCACCGGTCAGTGACCGGGTTGCGGATGGGGTCCCGGGCGACGCGGCCCATGATGCTCTCGCGCAGGGGGATGTCCACTTCCTCGCCCTTGTAGATAGCGCCCTTGGTGATCCCCATGATCGTGCGGCAATCCTCTTGGGTGATGATGATGTTCTGGGCCACGTCGGCGAGCTTGCGCGTGAGATAGCCTGAGTCGGCGGTCTTGAGGGCGGTGTCGGCCAGGCCCTTGCGTGCCCCGTGGGTGGAACTGAAGTACTCGAGCACGCTGAGACCTTCGCGGAAGTTGGCCTTGATCGGCGTTTCGATGATGTCGCCCGAAGGCTTGGCCATCAGGGCGCGCATGCCCGCGAGCTGGCGGATCTGGTCTACGCTCCCGCGGGCCCCGGACTCGGTCATCAGGAAGATGGGATTGAGGTACAGCCGGGCGTTGGGGGTGTCGGCGGAGACCGGCTCTCCGCGCGGGTCGCGGTAGTCCGTCTTCAGTCCCTTCATCATTTCCTCGGTGACCTTTTCGCGGGCGTGGATCCACACGTCGATCAACTGGTTGTAACGCTCCATCGGGGTCAGCACGCCCTTGGCGAAATCACGCTCGATGCGGTCCACCTGCTTCTGGGCCGCGGCGATGATCGCCGGCTTGGCCGCCGGGATCCGCAGGTCCGTGACCCCGAAGGACAGTCCGGCGAGCGTGCTGCGGGTGAAGCCGATGGCTTTGATCTCGTCGAGCAGGTCGATGGTGCGGGCCCGGCCGAGCAGGCGATGGCAGTCGGCAACCACCCGGGTCGCCCCCTTTTGGGAAAGCGAGTAGTTGTAGTACGGCATCGCCTCCGGCAGGATGTCGTTGAAAACCAGGCGTCCGGCGGTGGTGACGATCCGCCCGTTGGCGGGCACGTCCTCGGCATCTTTCCCAGGGCCGGTGATGATCTGCCGGTGGGCGATGCGCACCTGGATCTTGTCGTGCAGACGGATCTTGCCCAACGTATACGCCAACATGGCCTCGTGGGGGGAGACGAACGCCTTGAGCTTGGCCGGGTCGGTCACCGGCGGACTCACGTGGTCGGTGGTGAGATAGAAGATGCCCAGCACGATGTCCTGCGAGGGGGACATGATCGGGCTGCCGTTGGCGGGGCTGAAGATGTTGTTGGTGGACATCATCAGCGCGTGGGCCTCGGCCTGGGCTTCGACCGAAAGCGGGAGGTGGACGGCCATCTGGTCGCCGTCGAAGTCCGCGTTAAAGCCCTTGCACACCAGGGGGTGAATGCGGATCGCGTTTCCTTCCACCAGCACCGGCTCGAACGCCTGGATACCCATGCGGTGCAGGGTCGGGGCCCGGTTCAACAACACCGGGTGTTGGTAGATGACCTCCTCGAGGATGTCCCAAATCTCCTGATCGCGCCGTTCGAGCATCTTCTTGGCGCTCTTGATGGTGTCGGCCAGCCCACGGTCCTTGAGCTTGCGGATGATGAACGGCTGGTAGAGTTCCAGCGCGATCTTTTTGGGCAGGCCGCACTGGTGCAGCTTCAACTCCGGTCCGACCACGATCACCGACCGGGCGGAATAATCCACGCGCTTGCCCAGGAGGTTCTCCCGGAAACGGCCCTGCTTGCCCTTGATCATGTCCGTCAAGGACTTGAGCGGACGGTTGCTGGAGCCGAGCACCGGTCGGCGGCATCGCCCGTTGTCGAAAAGGGCGTCGACCGCCTGCTGGAGCATGCGTTTCTCGTTTTGGATGATGACCTCGGGCGCGTTCAGGTCGACCAGTTTCTTGAGCCGGTTGTTGCGGTTGATGATCCGGCGGTAGAGGTCGTTCAGGTCGCTGGTGGCGAAGTTCCCGCTCTCCAGCAGCACCAGCGGACGCAGGTCCGGGGGGATCACCGGGATCACTTCCAGGACCATCCAGGCCGGCTCGTTAGGCGATTGCCGGATGGCTTCGACGGTCTTCAGGCGTTTGCTGGCGTCCTTGATCTTCTGTTTGCTGCTGGTTTTGGCCAGGACCGCCCGTAGCTCCTGACTCAACGTGCTGAGGTCCATCCGGCTGAGCAATTCCTTGACGGCTTCCGCTCCCATCAGGGCCTTGAACGAAGAACCATACTGCTCGGCGGCGGCGCGGTACTCCTCCTCGGTGAGCAATTGTTTGGACTTCAGCGGAGTGTCACCTGGGTCCACCACCACATAGTCCTGGAAGTAAATCACCTTCTCCAGGTCGGTGGTTTTCATGGCCAGGAGGTTGCCCAACCGGGAGGGCATGGCCTTGAAGAACCAGATGTGCACCACCGGGGCGGCCAGGTTGATGTGCCCCATGCGCTTGCGGCGCACGCGGGAATGGGTCACCTTCACCCCGCAACGATCACAGATGATCCCCTTGTGCTTGGTGCCCTTGTACTTGCCGCAGGCACACTCCCAGTCGCGTTCCGGGCCGAAAATCCGTTCGCAGAACAGCCCGTCCCGCTCGGGACGATAGGTGCGGTAATTGATCGTTTCAGGCTTCTTCACCTCGCCGAACGACCAGGCCCGAATGTCATTCGGGCTGGCCAGCGAAATCGAGACGCTGCCGTAGTCGTTGACGCGATCATAAATACTGTCGGCCATGCGTTCAGCCTCCTGCGTAGGGTCCGCTCTGCGGACCTGAGCCACCTCATCCCCCTCACGGACCGCACAGCGGATCCTTACTCACTGGGGCAATAGCCCGCGACATCGCCGGAGCCCACTCAAGTGCTCACCTTTGGGCCCGAGGCAATGTCCACGTCCGGCATGTCGTCCTTCTTCAGGATGCCGAGTTCCAGGCCCAACCACTTGAGTTCATCGAGGTCCACTCGTTCGTCCCTGGTTTTCACCCGCTTGTGGTGTTTCAGGATGGCCTCGCGGATTTGGGCGGGAGGTATCCCCAGGGACAACGCCCTGCAAACCGCCCACGCCCGCCGGTCGCGTTGGAGAGGCCAACCCACGCTGGCGATGTACTCCAATAGCTGGGTCGGCGGATGTTGAACTTGGATCCGCCAAATGTAACGCATGATCGCCTCTTCGTGGTAGGTATGAACCGCCCGAAAAGGCGCCCGCCGCGCCTCCAGGTCCGAGAGAATCTCCGTGTCCCCCAAGAACGACAGGATCTCCGCCGCTCCCCAGTGAAACCGATCTGGCGTATTTTCGGCCCGCACCAGCTCCCGCAGCCTCGGGAAAATAACGGGATCGAGCAGTTCAGGATAGTCGGGCAACTGGAACTGGATCTCTTCAGAGACGCCGCGGCGCCACCCTTTGGCGATGATTCTGCACACGGCTTCCTGTCTCAACTCCAGTGGTGCTTCGCACGATTTGATCGGATCAAAAAACCCCCGCGGCTGGGCTACGCAAAGTTCGCCCTCTCTCGCCATGCCAGTTCCTCCGAGAATATAGGAGGCGGTGACGACATCGAGGATCGCCCTCTGGTCGCTGAGCAAGGGCTTTAGGTGGTTGAGTACCCCATAGGCAAATGCCCCGTAGAGCCGCGCCTGCGCGGATTGGAAAAGCCCTTCGTCAAGCGGTTTGGGGTCATCGAGCAGGTCGCGTACTTTCAGGAAAGTCATGAACGTGTCCAGGAGTCGCGGGGCTTGCTTATCGTCTGCCAGGGCGCAGGCGAGGCCGAGGGCCCGGCGCCGAGCATCGATGTGTACCTCCTCGTTGGTGACGATCCCTACGAGGTGGTCGATTACTCGGGCGTCTCCTTTGGGAGTTTGAGTCCGTACAATTTCCTCCCAGGAACCGAGCGTGTCCCACAATCGTGGCACTCGGAAATCCAGCTCTTTGCCCGCGGCTTCCCAACGCCTGAGAACTTCTTCTACTTCCGGCGGAATACCGGGTTCGGGTGCACCAGGAAGCATACCTGACACACACATCGCCACGGATACAAGCCACACCAGATTCACGGCGTTTCTCCTATAGCGAAAAAGGCCGGCGGACCGCACTGAGGGGACGGCTGCAGCCACACCCCATCCCAAACACGACATCCGATCTCGCGTCTTTCACTCGGGGGCAGTATAAGGTCGTGGCCCCATGGAAGAGGGGCGGGTGTGCTCCGGCACCCAGGCCCCACTCCACACCCATCCAACAAATGGTTCGGGCGATTGGTCGGGTCGGGACATGGTAGGTGTTCGCCACTGTCATACGGGGTGAAACTGCCCCGACGAAGGAAGAAGTGGACCACTTCATGCTCGAAGGTGAAATAGGAGAGAACGTCTGGGGGGCCGTACCATTCATATCGTAACCTTCGGCTGTGAGGACAGGTCGATGTCCGGCATGTCGTCCTTCTGCAGGATGCCGAGTTCCAGGCCCAGCCATTTCAATTCCACCAGGTCCACGCGTTCCTCTTTGGTCTTGGCACGTTTGTGGTGCTTCAGGATGGCCTCGCGGATTTGGGCCGCGGGTATCCCCAGGGAAAGCGCCCGGCACACCGCCCAGGCGCGTCGCTCGCGGCAGCAGACCCGCCAATCGGGGCCAGCGATGTGCTCAAGCAACCCCGTCGGGGGGTGCTGGGCCTGGATCCGCCACAGGCGAAGCTGCAACTCCTGTTCGTGATAGATGTGCACCGCACCAAAGGGGGCCCGCCGTCGCTCTAAGTCCGCTACGATCTCCGTGTCCCCGAAGAACGACAAGATGTCCGCAGCTCCCCAGTGAAACTGATCCGGTGTGTTCTCGGCGCGCACCAGTTCCCGCAGCCGCGGGAAAACAACGGGGTCGAACAGTTCAAGGTAGTCGGGCAACTGGAACTGGATTTCTTCAGAGACGCCGCGGCGCCAGCGTTTGGCGACGATCTTGACCACGGCTTCCCGCTTCTGTTCGATCGGTACCCTGCACTGTTGGATCAAATCGAAGCACCCCCGCGGTCGACTCACACAGAGTTCTCCCCACTGGGCGGTTTCCCCGGAGCATCCCGCGACCAGGTGGTAGGCCGTGATGACATCGAAGAGGGGGGTATGGTCGTTCAGCAAAGGAAACCAATACTCCCTCGTGGCATAGCCCAGCGTAGTCACCAGACGGCCCTGGGGAGATCGAAGCACGCCCGCCTCTAAGGGTTTGCTCTTATCCAGAATATCAGGAAGTCTCAACAACGCCGTCAGAGTCCCCAAAAGGCGCTGAACGATCTCCTCGTTGGCGAGCTCGCACCCCACCTGCAGCGCCAGGCATCGCGCCTCGATGTGCAGATCCTCATTGGTCGCGATTGCCACAAGCCGATCGATGACCGGAGCATTTCCCTTGGGCGTCTGGGTTCGCACGGTATCCGCCCGAGATTGCAGCTCCTTCCGGTAGCGCGGAATTCTGTAATCCACGTTCTTTCCGGGTGTTTCCCACTCACGCAAAGCTTCTTCTACCCTTGAAGGCACATTCGACTCGGGGGCTTCTAAGATCAGACCCGCCAAACCCATGGTGATAGATACCAGCAGTCTCATGGTTCTTCTCCTGTGACAAACGACGCAGGCGGACCACACTGGAGCGAGGGTTGAAGCCATACGCCATCCCACACCCGACATCCTATTTCCCGTCTCTCGCTTGACGGCAGAATCAGGTGGTGGCCCGACATCCACCCGGAGGGTGGAGGATCTGGCGGAGGGCCTACGCCGCAACCATCCAACAGATGCTCCGGGCGATCGGTCGGGCCGCCAGGGCACGGAATGTGCTCACCGTTGTCATACAGTGCCCAATTGGTTCGCCGAAGGAAAAAGTGCGCCACCTCATGTTCGAACGTGAAATAAGACAGGACATCGAATGGCCAGTAGCCATCTTTAAACCACGATCCTTCCGAGAATCCTCCATCGTTCATCAGAATGAAAGAACGCCCCCATGGCGGATTCTGTGATGGGTCCATGGTCATCGCCACCGGAAGAACGATGGGCGGTGGCGACTGGTACGCGCCGGCAAAGTAGACGTTCAAATGCCCGGATTCCCAGTAGTTCGCCAGAATGTTGTTTTGGAAGTTCTCGAAGGAGGTGACACGAGGCGGAAATAGGAGAACAGGGTCCACGACCCCGAGGAGATCCGCCGGGAGGATAAAGTCGGGGTTTCCGCCGAACACGTCGGCATTGATCCTAAGCTGAGTAAGAAAACTACGCATTTCATCGATCGTAAGTCGGCACCCACGATTGGCCCGCCCGCCTACCTCCTCACCTGGGCCCAGGACCACCCAGGCGGTGACGGGCACGTTACCCGTGTAGGGTTGCACCGGCTCCCTGTTCTGGCTGCATCCCGCGATGGCAACGAGAAGCAGCCCCCACATTATCATTCGACGCCTATCGGTCACTCTGGTTCCCACTTTCTAGTCCACCGCGGCCACGATCACAACGCTGCCACCTGCCTCGGTTTGCAGGAGAATAACGCTCGGGTAATTCGCCTTGTTCAAGGGCACATCAACAAAGATGATGGGGGTTTCCAGGTTACTGTGATACACGATGTGCTCGGGATCGCCGTCATCCCCGGTTACCTTGGTCAGCACTACATCCTGTACCCGGTCCAATTCCGTTCCGCCGGTAGCGTAACTGACCAAGTCCAGCAGAACCGTCGCCGGCGCATCGGCGGCCGTCGTGGGGTTTTCATCGATCCGAAGCACCGCTGCCAAGTGGTATGTATAACTCACCAGCAGAATGCTCTCGGACACGTGGAGCGGATCAGGGCGGGTTACCGAGAGGAGTATCATGTCCAGGTGGTCGGGATGGCCGGCGAGCACCGGGGGGTCCATCATTCCCGTGTTCGGGTTGAACACGTAATCGATCGATTCCCAAATGGCTGCGTTACCCAGTTCCGGCGCGAACGCAAAGGTCCGCTGGAGAGTCAACGCGGTCAGGTGGAATGTGAACGTACCCGGCGTGGTCCCCGGACCCTCCAAGTTCGCAAAATCGGGAGGGTTCGTCACCGTCCCGTCCCCGACAACAAGGACGGCCTGGCCGGGTGACGACTCCCGGAACTGCGCAGCGCTGTACGCGATCTGGAACGGGGCGGTCGGCGGGCCCACCGGCGGCTGGTACACCCCCACCCAGTCAGCCGTCGTGGCTGAGTCAAACGCCAGCGGAGCGATGGCCGGCTGGAGGGTCACAGTGAGAGGCGTGCCTGGCGGCCCGGAGGAGGGCGCGATGTTGATCGACACCACCGTAACCGTTTGGGTCGCTTCGACCTCAAACACTCCATTATCATCGGGGTCGTCGAGTAGGGTAATCACCGCATCGCCGAGGGCGACACTGGCGGTCAGCCCCTCCACGAAAACGGTGAGGGTCACCGGCGGCGCTTCCTGCATGTTCCCAAACACCCTCTGGAAGAAAGCGAAGTCTTCCAGATCGACATCCCCATCCTCGTCGAGGTCAGTGGCTTGGCAACTGCCGGGCGTAGCTTGAGCCGGTCCGCCGAGGCAACCGGCTAAAACGCGGTAGTCGAGCAGGTCCACAACGCCGTCACCGGTCGCGTCACCCGTAACCTGAGGTGGTCCGGTGAAAACTCCGAGAAAACCTCTAAAATCGGCCAGGTCCACGTCGGTGTCGGAGTCAAAGTCGAACGTCTGACATCCAGACCCCAATGGTCCGCCGCCGTCGCCGGTGAAGCATATCTGGAAGAAAGCGAAGTCACGCAGGTCGATGTCCACATCCATGTCAAAATCCCCGGCGAGCCCGGGGGCCGTAAACTCGGAACCAGGGGGAATAAGGCTCTGCATGCTCACCGAGTCCCACAAGGCGATGCGCGCGGGGTCATAGTCAAACTTGTACGCCGACAAAGCCGGCAGCGTGAACTCCACGGCCTGAGGCGCCTCCCCGATCACCGGAACCAACCCGGCGTCCCCCCCGGAGGCAACACCTGCCCACGACCCCAGAGCCACAAGTGCGAGCCATCTGGATAACACGGCACAACTCCTCCGAAGAACCAGACGTTATCCGTATTTCAGGCCGGCTCACCCGATGATCGGGCCGGTTTTCCCTCTGTCTCCAGCACCAGCGGTACCAAACCCGGGGCCTTCTTGAATCCCAACTCTTCGCAGAAATCCACCTCGGTCCCATAGGCCAGCACGTCGATCCGTTCCACGCCGCCATCGCAGAGGGCGTGGATCACGCGGAGGGCCATCTCGCGGGCGATGCCCTCGGTGTCGTGCTCGATGCGCCCGTCGATCTTGGTGACGCAGCCCGGCCCCTGGTGGGCGGGATCGAGCTTGCATTCCACCAACTGTCCGCGGACCCCGTCGGTGACCCCGCGGGCGATGCCGATGAGTTGGCCGCCGCGCCGCGCGGCGACGAAACAAAACGTGCCGTCCACCATGCGTTGCAGCTTCTCCAGAGATTGGGTCGTCGGATGTTTCTGCCTCTGGTAGAAGTCGAGCAGCTCCGCCACGTCGATCTGCTCGACCACGTCGTAAACCAGGTCCTCGACCATGGTCGTCCCTCGTCGGCGCGCCGCCCTTTAGATCACCCGCTTTTTCTCGAGTTGGATGTTCATCCCCAGCCCGCGAATTTCGTGGCAAAGCACGTCGAAGGACACCGGCGTGCCCGCTTCCAGCGTATTGTTGCCCTTGACCATGGACTCGTAAATCTTCGTCCGGCCTTCCACATCGTCGCTCTTGACCGTGAGCAACTCCTGGAGGATGTAGGCCGCCCCGTACGCCTCCAATCCCCAGACCTCCATTTCCCCGAAGCGCTGCCCGCCGGTCCGGGCCTTGCCGCCCAGGGGCTGCTGCGTGATGAGGCTGTACGGACCGGTCGCCCGGGCGTGGATCTTGTCGTCGACCAAATGGTGCAGTTTCATCATGTAGATGTGGCCTACAGTCACTACCTGGTCGAAAGGCTCTCCCGTGCGGCCGTCGTACAGGGCGATCTTGCCCCCGAAGGGCATCTCGCAGAACAGTTCGCGGGTGGCGCCTGCGTTGACGATGGCCTCGCGGTTCTCGCGCCGCACCCGCACTTCCGTATTGGCCTCCTCGACGGCGGCGTGGATTTCCTCCTCGTGGGCCCCATCGAACACGGGCGTGATCGCCTGGAACCCGAGGATGTGCGCGGCCCACCCCAGGTGCGTCTCCAGAATCTGGCCCACGTTCATGCGGGAGGGCACCCCCAGCGGGTTGAGCAGCATGTCGACCGGCGTCCCGTCCTCCAGGAACGGCATGTCCTCCTCCGGCAGGATGCGGGCGATGACACCCTTGTTCCCGTGGCGCCCGGCCATCTTGTCGCCCACAGCCAGTTGCCGCTTGGTGGCGACGTAGACTTTCACCATCTCCAACACGCCGGAGGGCAACTCGTCTCCGCGGCGCAGGTGCGCCGCCCGGCGCTCGGACTCTTCATCGAGTTCGGCAATCCGCGGCCAGAACCGATCGACGATCTTGAGGGCGGTCTCCCGCTCGCCAGCCGGCTTGACCCACTTCAAATCGCGGGCCCGCACCTGCTCCTTGAAGGACTCGACCTGCTCCAGAACGACCTCGGACAGTTCGCTACGTCCCACGATCTGGCGGGTGTTGGGGTCGATCATGGGCTGGCCGACGGCCGTCTCGATGGCCACGCACATCTGCCGGAAAACCTGGACGACCTTGCTCCCGAAGTGGGCTTTGGTCTCTTCGATCTGCCGGTTCAGTTCGCGCTTCTGCTCATCAGTCAGGTGCATCCGGCGGCTAAAACGCTTGGCGTCGATGACGATCCCCTCCTCGCCGGAAGGCACCTCCAGCGAGTCGTTCTTCACATCCTCGCCCGCCCGACCGAAGATGGCGTGCAGCAGCTTCTCCTCCGGGCTCAACTCGGTCTTGGACTTGGGACTGACCTTACCCACCAGGATGTCCCTCGGCCCGACCTTGGTCCCGATGCGCACCACGCCGTCAGCGTCCAAGTTGGCCAGGGCCCTTTCCGAGACGTTGGGAATGTCGGCGGTGAATTCCTCACGCCCCAGCTTCGTCTCGCGGATTTCAATCTCGTATTCCTCGATGTGGAGGCTGGTGAAGACGTCAGCCTTGACCAACCGCTGGCTGATCAGGATGGCGTCCTCGAAGTTGTACCCGTCGTAGGTCATGAAGGCCACCAACAGGTTCTTGCCCAGGGACAGTTCCCCGTTCGCCGTGGCCGGTCCGTCGGCGATAATCTGGCCCCTGCTCACGTGCTCGCCGGGGCGGACGACCGGCTTCTGGTTGAGGCAGGTGCGCTCGTTGAGTCCCTGGAATTTGCGCAGGATGTACTCGTCCGTGCCGTCGATGACGATCCGCTGGGCATCGACATCGGTCACCCGCCCGCCCTTGGCGGCGCGGACCAGCATGCCGCTGTTCTGGGCCACGGCCTGCTCCATCCCGGTCGCCACCACGGGCGGTTCCACTCGGAGCAGCGGGACGGCCTGTCGCTGCATGTTCGACCCCATCAGGGCGCGGTTGGCGTCGTCGTGCTCGAGGAAGGGAATCAGCGCCGCGGACACGCCCACCGTCTGCTTTGGGGAGATGTCCACATAGTTCACTTCCGAGCTATCCACCTGGGCCAGGTCGCCGCGAGCGCGGGCGATGGTCGGACCCGAGGTGATCCGCGCCCCGCCCGGCTCGATGGTTTCCGGCGGGGCCAGCACGGTCCGCATCTCCTCGTCCGCCCGCAGGTAGACGACGTCGGCAATGACGCCGTCCGGTTTGACCCGGCGATACGGGGTGACCAGAAACCCGTAATCGTCTACCGTGCTGTAGATGCTCAGCGACGCGATCAGCCCGATGTTGGTCCCCTCCGGCGTCTCGATAGGGCAAATCCGCCCGTAGTGGCTGATGTGCACGTCGCGGACCTCGAAGCCGGCCCGCTTGCGATTCAGCCCGCCGGGGCCCAACGCCGAGAGCCGCCGCTCGTGAGTGAGCTGCGAGAGCGGGTTGGTCTGGTCCACGACCTGCGACAGCTCGCCGCGCCCGAAGAAAAACTCCACACTCGAACTGATCGACTTGCTGTTGACCAACTCGGCGATGCGACCGATCTGGTCGGGGTCCTTCATGCTCATCCGCTCCTGGACCGTCCGGCGGAACTTCAACAGCCCCTTGCGCAGCTCCTCGGAGGCCAGTTCGTCCAGGGTCCGCAGCCGGCGGTTGCCCAGATGGTCGATGTCGTCCACCGCACACTTGCCGTCGCCCGAGCGCAACTGCATCACGTACTTCATGCAGGCGATGACGTCTTCCACGTTGAGCGTCATCGCGTGATCGCCGTTGGTGAGATCCAGCTTGCGGTTCAGGCGGAAGCGCCCGACCTTCCCGAGGCGGTAACGGTTCTCATCGTAGAACTTCTCGGCAAAGAGCTTCCTGGCCTTGTCCACCTGCGGCGGGTTGCCCGGACGCAGCCGGACATAGATCTTCAGCAGCGCCTCCTCGTGGGAATTCGCCGTGTCCTCCGCCAGGGTATTGAGGATCAGAGGATCAATGACCTTGGGGATGACGGGCACCTGCTTGAGGCTGGAATTCTGGATGGCGGTCACCGCATCGCCGATCTGGCAACCGGCCCGGACCAACTCCGTGCCGGTGGCCTCGTCCACGATCGTGGTCACCGCGTACATCTCCGGCTTCAAGGCCGAAGGCCGGACCGCCTTGGTCTTGTAGAACACGCTCACCAGGGCCTCGTCCGTCCCGTAACGCGCGTCCATGGCGCGGATGAAGGTGGTGGCCGGAATCTTGCCGGACTGATCGATACGGATGGCCAGCACGTCCTTCTTGGTGACGTTGATTTCGATCCAACTGCCCCGCTCCGGGATGATGCGGCAGCCATGGAGCGCCCGGTCGCCTTCCACTTGTTCCTTGACGAAGTCGACGCCGGGGGAGCGGTGCAACTGGGACACGATGACCCGCTCCGCACCGTTGATGATGAACTCGCCCCCCCCGATCATAAGGGGCAGCTCGCCGATGTAGATCAGGTCTTCCTGAATCTCGTCGGTGTCCTTGCGAATCAGCCGCAGGCGAACCTTGAACGGCACCCCATAGGTGAGGCGGAGCTGGCGGCACTCGTCGGGCGCATAGCGCGGCTTGCCCAGTTCGTAGTGGATATACTGCAGCGACATGTTCCCGTCATAGCTCTCGATCGGGAATATCTCGCGCAACAGGACTTCCAACCCCCAGTTCTTCCGGGCCTCGGGGGCCGCCTCCTGCTGTAAAAAACGGGCATAGGACGCCACCTGAATGTCGATCAGGTTCGGGACCGGCAGCACATCGCCCACTTTGCCGAAATTGCGTATCGTCTTGCTCTGAACCATCCGCCACACCCTTTCGCAAACCCAAGGTCCACGGGTTCAAGCCCGGCGCAGCAGCGCTCGCGGCGCGCTGAGCCGGCGCGGATCATGCTCACTTCAACAAAAGGGATTTGTCGGCCCGTAGGCGAAGCCATCTGGTAAGCCGCGCGCTCCCGTTCACTCGGCTGTTCCCGCTTCGCGGGGCAGGTGGCGGAGGAACACCCCCCGCCTCTCAAACGCTACTTGAGCTCGACGGCGGCACCGGCCTCCTCGAGTTCCTTCTTCAGCTTGGTAGCCTCTTCCTTGGACAGCCCTTCCTTGACGGGCTTGGGCGCCCCGTCTACCAGGTCCTTGGCCTCTTTGAGACCCAGGCCGGTCGCGGCCCGCACGACCTTAATGACCTGGATCTTCTTGTCCCCCGTGGCAGCCAGGATGACGTCAAAGGAGGTCTTCTCTTCGACCTCGGATGCGGCGCTCTCGCCCCCGGCGACGGGTGCCATCATCACCGTCCCGCCGCCCGCGGGTTCGATCCCGTGCACGTCCTTGAGACAGTTGACCAGTGCCTGCGCATCCTTCACGGACAAATTCACCAGCTTGTCGGCCAGCGCGGTGATCTCCGGGGAAAACTCCTTCACGGGTGCTTCAGCCATCAGTTGCCACTCCATCCGTCTGTTCGCCGACCAGATAGGCGACGCCGACGCGGCGTCATTTCATCCGCTTGCCGCAGACCAGTCTGATCGAAACCTGTTTATTCAACCTTCTCCCCCAGCGCCTTCAGGCAGCCGGCCAGTTTGCTCTGCGGTCCGCGCAGGCAGCCGGCGATTGCCCGGCCCGGCGACACGATGAACATCGCCAACTCGCCGAGCAGATCGCTGCGGCCCTTCATCTTCGACAGCTGTTCGATCGTCAACAGGTCCGGGTCGCCCTCCGCGATCGCCTGTTTCAGGGTGAGTTGCGGGAACTCCTTGGACCACTGCACCAGCGTTTTGGCCACTTCCACGATGGAAGGGCCGCCGGTAACCAGCGCACAGGGCCCCTTCATGGCGCGGGCCAACGGTGCCAGCGGCCCGTCGGGAAAAGCCAGCCGGGCCGCGCTGTTCTTCACCACCTGCAGGCGCATGTCCTTCTTCGTCAAGTCCCGGCGGATCTGCTCGGTCTTCCGTACGTTCAACCCGGTCAGATCGACCACGCAAGCGCTGTCCACCCCCGCATAACGCTGGTACAGACTCTCGCGCAGCATTCTCTTGAGTGGTTTGCTCATGATTCGTCCTGCGATCGCGTTCCCCTGGCGGGCCGCTCTTGCCTTACCGGTCCCGCGGTGCTCATCCTACGCTCACGGTCACCGAAGGCGTCCGCACCCCTGCGAGGCAGACGCGCTTCAGATACATTCCCTTGGCCGCCGCGGGCTTGACCCTCTGCAGATGGCTGATGATCGCCTCGATGTTTTCCTGGAGGGCTGGGCTCGGAAAACTCACTTTCCCCACCGGCAGATGCACGTTCCCGCCGGTGTCATTGCGGTACTCCAGCTTCCCGGCGGCATATTCTCTGACCGCGGTTTCGATATCCGCGGTCACCGTGCCGGACTTGGGAGACGGCATCTTACCTTGCGGACCCAGAATCCGCCCCAGCTTGGCGATCTTGCCCATCATCGCAGGGTGCGCGATGGCGATGTCAAAATCCATCCAGCCCTTGGTGATCTTGTCGATCAGGTCGTCCGCTCCGGCCTCGATGGCGCCGGCCGCTTTCGCCTTCTCCATCAACGGCCCGTCGCAGAACGCCACCACTTTCTTCGTGGTACCGGTGCCGTGCGGCAACGAGAGCGAGCCGCGCACCAACTGGTCCGCCTGCTTCGGGTCGATGCCCAGATGCACCACCAGGTGCATAGTCTGGTCCGGGTCCTTGCGCCGCTTACCGTTTTTGTACGTGCGATCGCTCTTCACCGCCGCCATCTCTTTGATCTTGGCCACCGCTTCGCTCACCGGCAGCGGTTGGCCCGATGACCCGCGGATCTCGAGCTGCTTACGATATCTCACACTCTTGACGGGCATCCTTCTGCCTCTCCGTTAACCCGCTGCGGGACCGGCTTTCCAGCCGGTCAGTCCACTACGTCGATCCCCATGGAGCGGGCGGTCCCCACCACCATGCGCTCCGCCGACTCCAGGGCCATGCAATTCAAATCGGGGAGCTTGCGGGCGGCGATCTCGCGGAGTTGCGCGCGGGTCACGGTGCCCACTTTCTCCTTGTTGGGGACCCCGCTGCCCTTCGCGATCTTGGCGGCGTCCCGGAGCAACACCGGGGTCAGCGGGCTCTTCACCTCGAACGTAAACGAACGGTCGGTGTACACGCTGATCACCACGGTCACCAGCATGCCGTTCAGGGCGCTGGTTTGCGCGTTGAATTGCTGTACGAACTGTCCGATGTTCACCCCGCGTTGCCCCAGCGCCGGGCCGATCGGTGGCGCAGGCGTCGCCTGCCCGCCGGGGGCCTGGAGCTTGATGATGCTTGCTACTTCTTTTTTCGTCTTCTTCTTCGCCACGCTCTATAGCACCTTTTCTCTTTGCCAGTTCCTACTCCGCGGCATCTTTGTCTTCAACAAATAACCGCTCGCTAATCGACAGCCTATTTCTTTCCCTTTTCCTTCTCTTTTTCCTCCGGCTGGGGCACTGACCCTCCGCAGATGAATTCGCCCGTCTTGGCGTCCACGATACACCGCAAGTGGTTTCGTGCATCGACGGACACACCTGGGTAGCTCGCCTCCCAGAGAGGATCGGTGTCCCGGAGAGTCACGGCCCACACCGGCTTCGGATCGCGACCCATTTGGGACCACACCACATACTGCCCCACAATCTGATCCGCGGCCAGCGGGTTTGCCGCGTTCTTCAACACGCTGTCGAGCGCATCAACGAACTGGATGGAGGACTTCTCTTTGGGAAAACCGTGGTATTTCTCATCACCCGACCGCCGCAACTGGTCGGTGTAAGACGCGGGTCCGGGTTCGGGCGGAATCGGAGGGACATCCTTGGGCCAACGAGAGACGATTTTCAGGAGGCACCCTTCTTGAGCACCCAGGAAGACGTCAAACGTCCTCGCGCATCGGTCCCTGACGTCGGGCGGCGCGGATTTGAGTTGTAGTTTCCAATCGCTGATCACCACATGCCAAACGGGATGCCCAATAACTTGGCCACTTAAGAATGGAGTGTTGTCGTCGGCGAGAAGCACGAGTTCCGCGTCTGTCTGCAAATCCTCGCGCCCCGACACCCCGAGGAATTCACGAGCCTGGGCCATGGCTTGGTCTTTCTCCCGAACAGCCCATTTGGAAGGATCCTCGCCACGCACGGGCGTCCCGATAACGGGCTCCGGTCCCGTGGCTGGGCTTCCTCCAAGGCCACTTCGCACGACGAGCAGGCAGATACCCAGTGCGATATGCTTCACGGTAGTTCTCATACCTGCAGACCCACCACACAGTCGTTGTTAAAGTCGCCGCTACCCTGATATGCAGAAGTAGCTGTGACCAACAGCCCGACAAGAAGCATCGCGAGGCGCCGTTCCGACAGCTTGGGCCAGCATCGGATGACCCCCGTGATTCCCTTACCTTTTTTCGCCACGGTTCAGACCACCTTTTCCATCTGCCAGTATTCCAGCTCGACCGGGGTCGGCCGCCCGAAAATCATGAGGTTTACGGTCACGATGCCGCGTTTCGAGTCCACCGTGTCGACTTCCCCCTCGAAGCTCTCGAAGCTCCCATCAATGATCTTGACCGCGTCGCCCTTCTTAAAGTCTAAGCCACTCAGGCTGGGCTGGTCCTCGGCCTTCTGGCAGGCGACGAGCATCCCCGCCACCTCGTGCTCCGGCATGCTGATCGGCTTGCCGTCGGAGGCGATGAAATCGCCCACCCCCGTGGTCTCTTTGACCATGAACCAGACCTGCTCGCTGACCGCCCCATCGAGTTCGCAGGCCATTTCCACAAACACGTATCCGGGATAAAGCTTGCGTTCGTAAACTTTGACCCTTCCCCCCTTCATCCGCTTTTCTTTGAGGGTGGGGACCAGAATCCGCCCCACCCGCTCATCCAGGCCTTCGATTTTGACTTTGCGCTCCAGCGTCTCGCGGACCTGGTCCTCCTTGTTGGAGGCCACGCGCAGCACATACCATTTCATTCCGGGAGCGCAAAGCGGCGCGGCGACTTCCTCGCCCATGATCTAGAACCCTACGTCAGACCGAGTGTTTCCCTGATGGACGCCCCGCGGAGCACGTCGATCGAGTTGAAGAAAGCCATGAAGGCCACATCCACCACGAACAACGCCGTCGCCAACGCCACCGTGAACAGGATGACCACTTGGGTCGAGCCGAACAGTTCCTTCCGGCTCGCCCAACTCACCTTCTTCATCTCCCCTTCGGTGGCGATCATGAAATCGCAACTCTTGCGGTTGACCCCGAGCACCCACCAGAGCAACAGCGCGAAACCAAGGACCACCATCACCGGGATACCCGATTGCAACCACGGAGCCCACCACGCCTCCGACTCAAACGGCAACTGTTCACGGAGGAAGTTCGCGCCGGCGACGACGATCACCCCAGCTCCGCTGGCCGTCCCGATCCGGGTCCGCGTTCCTTGGGTACGTTTGTAGACCTCGAAAAAGGAGCGCCGCGCTTCCGGGGTCGGCGCCCGATCCCGCGCTGTTGGGCTTTCTGCCATCTTTGCCGCTCCCGAAGGCGCCTGGTGGGCATTGGCGCCCCGTAGCTTCGGGTCTACCACCGCGGCTCCACCCCCAGCACCCGGCTCGCCTGCAGCTTCGGGCTCCACCCCCCTGTCGGAATTCATCGCCATCGGCCACCTCAAACGCGCTGCCGCTCCCCGACCTTCAAGCAGGAGCGGAGGGAATTGAACCCCCAACCGCCGGTTTTGGAAACCGGTGCTCTGCCAATTGAGCTACGCTCCTCCAGATCACACGGTCACGGGCGCTCACTTGCGCTTGATTTTATGTACCGTCCGGGTACGTGACCGCTTGCAGTACTTCTTGAGTTCCAGCTTCGGAACGCCGCCCATCACATTCACCGAGGTGCGGTAGTTCAGCGCCCCACAGTCTTTGCACTGGAGCCACACATATTCCCGTTTCGCCGCTTTGGCCATCAGTGGAGTCCGTTTTCAGCGGCGACCGACTGGATCCGAACCGCTCGCCGCCGGTTAATCGCCTGCGAAGCCCCTGAATTTACTCGAGCACCTCGAGCACCTTGGCCACGACGCCGGAGCCCACCGTTCTGCCGCCCTCGCGCACGGCGAAGCGCAGTCCCTGTTCCATCGCAATGGCTTTGCCCAACTCGATCTTCAGCGTCACGTTGTCGCCGGGCATGCACATCTCCGCCCCACCGAGCAGTTCCAAACTACCGGTCACGTCCGTGGTGCGGAAGTAAAACTGCGGCCGGTACCCGTTGAAAAACGGCGTGTGCCTTCCGCCCTCCTCCTTGGTCAGCACGTAGACCTCCCCCTCGAACTTGGTATGCGGCGTGATCGAACCGGGTTTGGCCAGCACCTGCCCGCGCTCCACCCCGGTTTTCTCCACCCCGCGCAGCAAACAGCCCACGTTGTCGCCAGCCCGGCCTTCCTCGAGGGTCTTGTTGAACATCTCGACGCCGGTGACCGTCGTTTTGGTCGTCTCGGCCAGCCCCACAATCGCCACCTCGTCGCCGACTCTGACCTTCCCACGCTCGATACGCCCGGTGGCCACCGTCCCGCGTCCCTTGATGCTGAACACGTCCTCGACCGAAAGCAGGAAAGGTTTGTCGATCTCGCGCATCGGCTCGGGAACGAAGTCGTCGATCGCATCCATCAACTCGTTGACGCTCTTGATCTTCTCCGGGTCCTTCGGATGCTGCATGGCGGCCAGGGCGCAGCCCTTGATGACCGGCGTCTCGTCGCCGGGGAAGTCGTATTTGTTGAGCAGCTCGCGGACCTCCAGTTCCACGAGCTCCAGCAGTTCCGCATCGTCCACCAGGTCCACCTTATTGAGATAAACCACGAGCGCGGGCACGTTGACCTGGCGGGCCAGAAGGATGTGCTCGCGCGTCTGCGGCATCGGGCCATCGGCCGCCGAGACCACCAGGATCGCCCCATCCATCTGGGCCGCACCGGTGATCATGTTCTTGACGTAGTCCGCGTGTCCCGGGCAGTCGATGTGTGCGTAGTGGCGCTTGACCGTCGAGTATTCGACGTGCGCCGTCGCGATGGTCAAGATCTTGGTTGCGTCCCGGCGCCCATGCGCTTCGGAAGCTTTGGCCACATCATCGTAGGTCCTCGATCGGGCAAGACCCTTGGCCGCCTGCACCATAGTGATCGCCGCGGTCAGGGTGGTCTTACCGTGGTCGACGTGCCCGATCGTGCCCACGTTGACGTGGGGCTTGGTTCGCTCGAAAATCTCCTTAGCCATCAGTCACCATCCTCCAGATGTCTCTGCTGTCTGCCGCGCCGCAGCGCTAACGCGGGACCACTTGGCCTCGAACTCCACTCGCCGCCGTAATGCGGACCGCCTTGAACTCTGTACGAAGCTTCTGATGGGATTCGAACCCATGACCTCGTCCTTACCAAGGACGCACTCTACCAACTGAGCTACAGAAGCGTGATTGACTTCCTTGGAGGCGCCATCTCTTCCCACTCCGCGACACCAGCGTTCGGCGCACCTGCGGAACGACTCACCCACGGGTGGTGGCGGGAAGACGAAGCAGAAACTCCAACGTCCTCTGTCTCAGGGGGTTACGGGCCACCGTGTCGCTCACCCTCGCCCCGAGCCTCGCAAGTATAGAGCTCGGCTCGGCCTTGTCAAACGCAAAAATGGATTGGTATCTGGGGGGTTTGGCAGGTGCTTGGGGTAGCCCCGGCAGGGGTATAAGGATGTAGCCCACGACGCGAGCCGTGGGGAGCCGCCCCCCCCCGACTTCGAGCCCCGGAGGGCGGCAGAAGGAGATTCTCTCGCCACGTCCGGGGCTGGCGTTGGACTAGCCCGGATTTCTCACCACGGCGCGCCGCCGCACTCCTGTGCCCTGAAAGGGAGGAATAAATAGCCCTTACCCCAACCCTCTCCCAAGGGGAGAGGGGGCAGACTAGCGGCCAATCCCCAGTGGTGGTGAGAAATGCGGGCTGCGCACCGGGCGCTCTTGGCTGGCATCGATGGCCATCGCCTTACGCCCCTACCAGTGACGTTTTCAGTGGTACTTTAACGCGCGGCTCGATAACGCTAGCCTTCACTCCAACGCGGTGGACCTCCGGCGGGCGCGCGCACCGGTTGAGCGATCGTTGGACGAACGATACACTGACGCGGACCCACCGCCGGTTAAGGCAAGGGTACACGGGCGCGGGGCCTTCACCACAAGGGAGCAAAGGGGCGATGGAACATCGAAAACTCGGCACGAGCCTGCTGGATGTGTCCGTAGTCTGCCTTGGGACATCGGCCATGGGCGGGGACGTGAACACCTGGGGGCGGGTCGACGATAACGAGTCCATCGCCACGATTGAGCGGGCCCTGGAACTTGGGGTGAACCTGATCGATACCGCTCCGACATACGGTGACGGGCACGCCGAAGAGATCGTCGGCAAGGCCCTCCGTGACCGGAGGGCCTCGGTGTTGGTGGTGACTACCTGCGCGCTGGTTCCTTCCGACAAACCCCAGACGTTTGGTGGTTGGCGCCAGACTCGCGAGGGCATCATCCGTGCCTGCGAAGCCAGCCTGCGGCGGCTGCAAACCGACTACATCGATCTGTATCAGTGCCACTGGCCCGATCCGACGACGCCGATCTCAGAGACCATGTCGGCCCTGAAACATCTCATGGAGCAGGGCAAGATTCGGGCGCTCGGGCTGTCGAATTGCGGTTGCGAAACGGTGGCGGCCGCGCGGGAATTCGGCCCGGTCCATGCCCTGCAGTCCCCGCTCTCCCTCCTCCAACGGCGGGCGCAGGAGGCCTTACTCCCCTTCTGCATAGAGCACCATATCGGGGTATTGGCGTACGGTACCTTGGCCAAGGGTCTTTTGACCGGGAAGTTCGCCGAAAACAGCCGGATCGCGGGCATCCGGGCCACCGACCCGGAATTCATCGGGATCCGCTACCGCCGCAACCTCGGGCGGGTGGCCAAGCTGGCCCAGATCGCGCTGCGTCATGACAGGACGGTCGCCCAACTGGCCAGTCAGTGGGTCATCCAACACCCCGGGGTGACGGCGGCCGTGGTGGGGGCCAAACGCCCCTCCCAGATTCTCGAAAACGTTGGCGGGGCGGGCTGGTGTTTGGAGGGCGCAGACTTGGCCGCGATCGAAACCCTCGTAGCAGGATCGTAACCTCTTGTCCCCCATGACGTCACGTGAATTCGAGGCGAAACCGCACACTGGTATGGCCGGTCGCCGCCCCGCGCCTGCCGACAGGGTCGCGGTTGCCGAGGCCGTGGTGCCACGACCGCCGGCCCGACGCGCCCGGACGGCCCGGCGCAGACGGGTCCACTGGGTCATCAGCGGGCTAGTCGCCGCCACGGTGGCGGTCGCAGGCTTCCGGGTGGGCGAAGGGGAGTACTGGGCGTCGTTGGACTTGACCATCACCGATGTGACCGTTTCACTGCCGATCCTGCACGGCCTGCGTCGTGAGTTGCTCGACCAGGCCTGGGCGAAGTTCAGTGCGACGCCTGCCCCATGGCGCATCGGTCTCGACGAGCCGGCGCGGAGGCTGCACGTCGAGATTCTGTCACCCGATCCGGGTGAGGCGCGTGTTTCGCTCGAGGCCTTAGGGACGGCCTTCATGGACCGCATCCGCGGGCTCGTTGACCAGGCCCGTAGCGAGCCGGGGCCGGATGAAGCGGTTTTGCTGGAACTTCGCCAGCGCTGGTCCGGCGAACTCACCGCCCTGACGGGTGCCATGTGTCAGATGGAACCGACCCTTTCCGGCGCGGACCGTGAAGCGGTGGAAGCTGAGCTGCGCCGGCAGTTAACCACCCGGCGCACCGCGTGCGCCCAGAACCGCAGCCGGATCCAAGACGCCGAAGCGCAGTTGGCGGCCCTCAGCGCCGCACCACTCCCGGAGCGGGGCCCGGTCGATGCTGAGGTCCGCGAACGAGCCCTCCAGGCAGACCCCGAGGTGCAACAAGACTTCCGGGCCCTCCGCGTGCAACTGGCGGAGGCGCGACATCAATTGCTCCAGGTTTGGGATGTGGCCGCGCCGGCTCTCGAGGAGTTGACCACGGCCGCCGGGCAGTTGGAGACGCTGTGCGGCGGGGGAGAGATCCAGTCAGCGACGGTCGAGCTCCGCCGCGCGGCGGAGCGGATCGGGCAGTCGGCCGCCGACTATCGCGCGCCGCTCTCGGAGTTCGCGCGGGCTTGGACGATCGAGTTCAATCGGCTGCGGACGCTCCCGGACGACCTGGGGCAGGCTGAGGTGATCGACGTTCAGACCGCCCTCAATGACGCCCTGGGTGGGTTCCTCTTTCAGTCCTCCGCTCCCTTAGCGGCCATCCGCGATGAAGTTCGGGCCCTGGCGACGGCGTCCGCCGCTCCGGCTGAGCACCACGAGGCCGTTTCGGCGCTGTTACGCACGTTTCACGCGTTCCAGTCGGCCCACCATCGGTTGGAGTTTGCGGCCGCGGACGCCCGGCTCTCGAACAACTTTCGATTGGAGGCGGCGCTGAAGTCGGCCACGGGCCTGCGGTATAGGACACGCCAGCGACTTGCAGAGATCGAGGAGCGTTTGTCGGCCCAGGCGCTGGACGAGTTGCGGGCGGAGCGCGAGCGGCGCGTCGCCGCGCTCCAGACCCAACTCCACGAATTACGCCAGACCCTGGACGCCTCCGTGGATACCCTGTTGGCGACGCAGGAACGGGTCGATGAACAGGCGCCCGTACTCCAGGAGTTTCTGCAATCGAAAACGGCGGCCGGTTTCTACGCACCACGGATCGAGGACCTCCGGCGTGACCTGCGGCAAATCGAGACCCGACTCAACGACCTCGCCGCCAAACGCATGAACGTGATCCATCCCGATCACCTGGCGGCAGGCCCCTGCCACGTGGAGCGTTGGCCGGTGAATTTGCCCGTCAAGCTTCTGCAAGGCGCGCTGGCGGGCTTCTGCGTGATCGTCATTCTGATCGGTCTGCAGATGTGGCTTTCGCCGAAAGCGGTTTAAGGACCGCAGACCGCAAAAACGCATCCAATCAGATACCCGTGGGCGTTGCGCGTCGCATGCCGCACCACCGCCGGCACGAAAGGAGAGTTTTCGTCGTCCCAGAAGAGCTTGACGTGCACGGTGGCGCCCACCGGAATATAGCGCGGACACAGAAAGGCGATGCCCAGGGGCGAAGCGTTGTGCATCGCCACGCCCATATCGGGACCCAGGGCTGGGTCTTGGAAAGAAACCAACAACGGCCAGGAACGATGGCAGCGGCGCTGGGTCCGCCGGCAGCGGTCGATATCGAACTCGCCCCGCTCACGGGTGGTGCGGATGAACCGGCTGATCGCGCGGCGCAGTTCGGCCCCCAATACCGGTTGAAGGGATGGACTGGTTGCTCTCATAGTGTCCCGAGATAGATGTACGATTCAGGTGCCAGCCGGGGCAAACCGTCGGCCGTTTTGCGCCCCGCTGAATCGCGTATGGCGGTGATGTTCAGTGAGGTAATGCCGGCCGGGTGGTCCGAATAAACAGGTCAACAATCTGGGGCGAACGCCTGATCGGCTACCGGACGCTCCAGGCCGAACATAGATTGAGGAACAGGGTACACACGGTACCCCGTTGCAGAACTCCCGCGGCAGATCCATCCCCGTCTCCGGCCCGAACTACCTGCCGCGGGTTGTTCTGGAGCAGAAACCGGTTTGCCGCCGGATCGGGACAGGCTGGTGCAGTGCCTCACAATCGACGCAACGTATTCTTCGCCGAACCGCGACCGTCAGGAAGCGGTCCGGCACGCCGCCCGGTCACGCCGCTTCCTCACGGTCGCGGTTCGGATAAGAGGCCGTTTCACTGGGATACCACACTAAGACGCCGACCCTGGTCAGGCCGGGCGCATGCCGCGCAGGGCCCACTTGCGTCCGAGGAGCAGGCCGATGGGACTCGTGATGGCAATGATGCCGTAGATGGTCCACAAGGTCCCGGTGTCTTGGACCCCACGCTCCGGACAGTACTGCCCAAGGAAGTACCCGGAGTACAGCCCCGTCGTCATCTTGGCCGTAATCCAGGGGACGTTCGCCAACCCCATGTACTGGGCCACCTTTCCTTCCGGCGCCAACTCCGCGGCGTATTGCAGGAACCGCGGCTGCCACAAGGCCTCGCCGATCGAGAACAGGACCAGGTAGACGATCAGCATAGACAGATGGGGGCCCGTGCCCAGTAGGAAGGTCGGCAGAGCGGAGACGCTCGACCCCACGATCATCATAGTGTAGATGTTGACCCGGCGGGTCAAAGCGGTGGCGATGGGTACGCCGAAGAAGATGATCCCCGGATTGATCCAGTTCACGATCCACTCCATCCTGTCGGCCACGCCCTCTGAGTACGCCCGCAAAACGTAGGGTGGCAACGTCAGCCACTGGTGGGCGAAGAGCGTCTGCACCGGCAGGAGCATGAAGATGAAAAACAGAAACCGTACGTTGCTGAACGGTCCTTCACTGAAGTATCCGGCGACGCGGGTGTACCACGGTAATAGGGCTTCGACCGCGCCCTGCCCCGCCTGTTTCTTTTCCTCCGGCCGGCGAATCCGGTCGGCCTCGGCCCGCTTGGTCATGAACACCATGTAGAACCCTAACGCCACCGCGGTGACCACCACGCACACCCAGTTCACGCCCATAATGCCGCTGGTCACCCGGTCGGCCAGGAAGTGCCAGATGGATTCGGGCTCGAGCCGGCCCTGGGCCCGGGCTTCCAGGATGTTGTCCACCGGCACGCGGACCAGAGGCGAGAGCCACCCGATGAATACGATCCCCAGGTTCATCAGGGCGTAAATCGCGCCGTAACCCATCGCGTTCGTTTTGTGATCGGTGTACTGTTTGATCCCGGCGTAGGCCACCGGCTGAAAGATCCCCTCGCCGAGCGCGCTCAGCAGGAGCCCGCAGAGCACCCCCATCAGCAGAAGGGATCTGCTCTCGAGCAGCGGAGCTCCGGCATACGCCACTCGTCCAACGAGACAAAAGAAAACGGCGAGCAGCACAGCCCGGCGGACGCCTAGCCGCTCCGCCAGTCCGCCGATGCCGATCATGAACAGGGTGACGAGCCCGGTGAAGAATGAGACGACCCAACCCGCGCGCAAGTCGCTCAAACCCCCGTCGCGGTAGAGATACTCGGTCATGAGCGTCAGGATGCCGAAGTAGGCCATCGAGTCGATCATGAAAGCGACATTGATGAACCAGAACGCGCGCGGGACGCGAAGCAGGTCGAGAAACGCCGTTAGGAAGTCCTTAATTCTCTCAAAGACTCCCTGCGGTGACGTTCCGTTTCCGTGGTTCCCCTCGAGTTCGCTCACCAAGTGTACTCCTCCGCGGCGTGGCTACGAGCTTCTAATAGAATGGACCTTGTGGGACAGGCTTTCTAGCCTGTCGCTGACCGGCTGGAAAGCCGGTCCCACATCTTCTTGTTAGACGCTGTAAGCCGCAAGGCGACGCATGCAGTGTATCAGGCCTGTGGTTCGCTTGTCACTCCCGAGTCGGTACCGTGTGCGTGTCGCTCCGTCAGCCGACCGCGGGAGAGGGGCACGTGGACTGGGAATGGTTGGCGACCCAGCCGGTTGTGGAAGAGACCCGTTTTCTCCGCCACATCCGCCTGGCGGCGCCGGCCGAGGTGCGCCTCGACGGCCGCACCCGCCGCGGGGCGATCTTCAAACCCAATGGCCGCTCTGAACCGCGACCGTAAGGCCGTGCCTGCCGCCAGGCAGGAAGCGGCCTCTGCTCCGAACCGCGCCCGTCAGGAAGCGGCCGCTGGTGCGAGAATCCCTTCTCGCACCCAGACCTGCAGGAATCCCTTCCTGCGTGCCCGCGGGATCGGAATCCCGCGAGTCTGCGTGCGAGATAGGAATCTCGCACAAGCACGCCCGCGATAGGGCGGCCCCACCGAACCGCGACGACCGCGAGAGACTGTCGGAATACCCGCAGCGGCCGGCCGGGTGCGACTGCGGCTGGACATCGCCGACATACCGGCGGCATAATCCGGCGCGCGGACGCTGTCGCCTGCCGGTCCGCGGGACGCTGGCGGGTCGAGACGAAAGGGGACCAGACATGAGCAAAACCAATTCCATTGTTCCGTTGGCGCGGATCGAGTCGGCGATTCTGCTGATCCGCGGTCAGAAGGTGATGCTCGACGGCGATTTGGGCGCCCTTTACGGCGTGACCACCAGAGCTCTGAATCAGGCAGTCAAACGCAACCTCGATCGGTTCCCGGATGACTTTATGTTCCAATTGACATGGGACGAGTCCCAGAACTTGAGGCACCAAACGGGCACTTCAAGCTTGAAATCACAGATTGTGACCTTGAACGAAGGTGCGAACCGCGGACCAAGGTCACAGTTTGTGACCTTGAAGCGCGGTCAGAACATCAAATACCGCCCCTACGCCTTCACCGAGCAAGGCGTGGCCATGCTGTCCAGCGTGCTCAAGAGCGAGCGGGCCGTCCGGGTCAACATCGAGATCATGCGCGCCTTCGTCCGACTACGGCGGGTGCTCGCCACCAATGCGGAGTTGGCCAAGCGGCTGGACCAGTTGGAGGCGCGGGTCGGCCGTCACGATGAGCAGTTCGTCGCCGTGATCCAGGCGATCCGCAAGCTGATGGAACCCCCGCCGGAGCCGAAGCGCCGGCGGATCGGCTTCGCCACGGAGGCCGATCGGTAGGCGGCGTTAAGCATGCCGCCGGACCCGTCCCCCTGTGCCGTGCACGAGGCAGCGCGGCAGAAGGAGCAGAAAGGCGCGAGCGAGAAGGGCCGGGCGGCCCGTGGCGGGTAACCGCCCAGGGCCACGCGGCCAGTACTGTTCGGCACGAGGATTTACGTCGTGCATCGAGCAAGCGCACGTCAGCCCCCCAATGGTATCTCGCCGATCCAGCCCCCGGAGGGGGCGTTCGAATATAGCCCAGGGCGAGCGAAGCGAGCCCTGGGATCGCGGACTCACCCCAGGCGAGCCCCCGAGAGGGGGCGATTCTGAGCGAAGAACCAAAAAAGTGTTGACGGCACTGCCCTTGTCCCCTATACTTTAACTTGGCGAGGCGGCCGTTTAGCCGCTCGACCATGCCTGCGGGGCGTTCCCGCAGGTTTAATGGAAACACTGCCCGACGTCTAAACGCCATAGAAGGTGCAGGAATGACCAAGTCTCAATCCCAGCAAAACGTCACGGTTTTTGATGGCGCGTCGCTTCATGCGGCTGTGGAGGTACTGTCCGAGCGGCTTGGTCGGCGTCTGACGATTGACTATCCGAAGCTCAAGCTTCGGGCGGACGAGGTCCGAGCCTCCGCGGGGTGGCAGCCCGCCACAATCTCGGCAATACTGCTCTCCATCGACCCTGACTCCGAAGGGCAACAGCGCTTCCAAACAATGCTTCGGCATGCGGGCTTCGAGCCAGACCTGAGCCACTATCGAGACGCTTTTGTTTCGCTACCGCCGGGGCGTAGCCCGAACGAAGCATCCGGCAAGTCCATCGTGTCGTTTGCGGCTCGGATCGCCTACATCGCAGGATTGATGGTCCGCCATCCTGAGCCACATGTCCTCGTCGTTTCGCATTCGTTCGAGCTGTGCGGTCCGCTATCGGACCTCGCGCATAGGATTCCCTCCGCGAAGGTCGGGATTGCGTACTTCGCATCATTGATCGATTTCAGGTGGAAGGCTGCCGGACTCCTTGATGGCAAGTCGCCAGTCACATTCTTCGATCTCGACGCGCACGGCAAAGAGCTTCTGGGGGTGAATCTCACGGGGGGTTCCGGCGTTCTTCTCGACGCGAAAGGAGGCCTTAGCCGCTTTTGAATGATGGTCGGTGGGTTACGCTCCCACATACTCTTTAAACAAGCACGCGAAGGCGTGCCCGGTGACCACGACTTACGTGTTGACCGGTTTTAAAACAAGGAGAACACAATGCCTTTTCACGGAATGAGTCTGCGCGATGCCAAACGGATGTGGGTGACCCTTGGCGGTTGGGGTGGGGACAAGAAAAACACAGGTGAGGAAGTGTACCGGCACGCTCACGTGACCAAGCCAATCACAGTGAACAAGCGCCGAAAGGACGCGCCGCGAAGACTGACCACCGCTTTGATCTGGCTATGGGAGAAACGCCCGCGTCTGGGCACTGCGGTCTGATTGTCGCGGGGGTGCACTACCGTCGAGAAAAGCGAACGATGAGTGTTGAATGACCTTCCGATGGATGCAGACCGCGGTGGGACCAGGACTGAAAGACTTTGAGTCGGCCGACAGGTTGGGAACTTGCGTGGCCGATTCCTCGGCGGGTGCCCGTGTACCCACGAACTGGAAGGAGGCTGACCGGGCGACGTCTGTCCCAGGCGAACCACCGGAGCCCGCGACGCCAGCACCCGGAATCTGTCCCTTTGATACGGAGAGACTCGAGTGGCTCTTTTTGGATCCAAGAAGCGTCGATTGCCCATCGAACACGAGTTGATCGACCTGTACGCGCGAATGCTCACAACCAAGCTGGGGTCCGCGAAGAATGCTCGGAAGGTCGCGGAGCAAATGGTTGACCAGGTTAAATCCGAAGCCGAGGCGGAGGGAACTCTTCACCGAGGCTACGCAGTGGAAACCATCCTCAACAGGGCGAACAGCGACCCGGCGCTCCGCGCGTGGCTCGAGGCGAGACGCGCGGATGGCGTGACAGACGACGACGTCCGGTGGTGGTACAGCCTCCACGAGTTAGAGCGCCGCATGATGATCCTGGAGGAAAGCACCTCGCGAGCAGCAATCTTCCTCGGCAAACAGCGCGAAGGGTCCACGCCTGAACAAGCAGCGGCCGAGGTGCGCCGCTCTCTTCCTATGTATGGGGATCCGACGGACACGGAGCATACGACAGGCGAAGACCGGCCTCTTCCGGACGAGTTACGCCGGCGCGTGAATCTGTGGTTGCAGAAAGTGTCAGGCGATCCTGAAGCCTTCCGTCGCCGGTTAGCCAGCGCGACATCGTACAATGCCCTCATTCGCGCAGAGTTGCTCGGCTCGCGTTCGTCGATCCCCGCGACCGCTGGGGAGGCCGAAAGGCCGCCCGTACCGTCGATCGCTGATGTCGGGGCCGTCATCGAGTGGTTTCTAACCTATGACAGCAAGCTGGATGACGTCCGTGCTCACTTTCCAGGAGCGATTGGGGCGCTCAAGGCAGAGATTGCAACTGATGTCCGAGCGGTCACCGACGCCGCGCAGCTACAAGCGCGTCTTGACGAATTGTCTGCGACCCATGGTGCTCTGCTGGAGCGGATTGCGTCCGGGTACGCCGCAGGCTCCGCTTCCCCTGATGACTACTATGCCGAGGCGACGTGTGCTGCGAAGTTGCGAATTCTGGGCTATTTTTTTCTCCGCCGATACGGGATTCAGCCGAAGTAATGAGGGCGCGTCAGCGATGATCGGCCGGGCGGGCTTCATTGCCAAGGGTAGCGCGGCCCTGTTGCGTGCGTTCGCTGCGAATCGCATTCGAAAAACGGAACAGGCCGGCGCCCCTTGGCGCCGCCCTTCAAGGGGACTTGGGCATGCCACCCGTCGCCCGCCGCGTCTGTGGAGAACGGTAGCGTCGTTTCTTCATCATTCTCCATTGCTTCCCCTTGTTCGCGCCTCCCGGCCTCTGTGACCCCGCATCCTCTGAAAAAGGGGCCCCAAAAGGGGGAGCAGGCTTACCTATTGGCGCGAAGGGCACGCTCACGGATAAGTACGCCTGACCGCCTTTCCTTCGGCAAGCCGAGTCGCGGCGCGTCGTTACGCGGGATGCGCACGGCTGCTTGATGGTCGACTACCTCAATCGCGCATTCGGCGCGGACTGCAGCAGCAAGGTAGGTCGGGCTTCGCCCGACAGCAAGAAAACGGTCCGCGAGCGCGGACCCTACGGTGGGTGCGCGAGCAAGGTAGGGCGGGCTCTGCCCGCCGGAGCAGAGTGTCGGGCGGAGCCCGACCTACAAGGCTGTAAGCCGGAGCAAACCGTCGGGCGGAGCTCGACCTATGAGGCGGTAGGGTGCACGTCCACACACCATGCGGGACCTCATTTCACGCGCGAGCTGCGACGGTCGACCTACGACCATGGTGGACCGCAGCGAAGTGGCACGGGCATCCAAGCGCCCGTGAAAACACGGGCTGGAAGCCCGTGCCACAACTCGCGATACGCTGCGGCTTCGGTCGGGCCCCTTGCGTTTTCTCGCGTTCCGCGTATGGTCCGCCCACGTGTAGCATGCGGAGGAGGTAGAACGTAGAACCCAATCCGTGGGCAGTGCCCACCCGGTGTGAGGGCGGGCCGGAGACCCGCCCCAACGACCAAGGATGTTCCATGATTGCGCCCAATCGCAAAGGTGAAGTCTGGGTCTTTGCCGAACAGGAAGACGAATCCCTCAGCGACGTGTCGCTCGAGCTCTGCGGCCGGGCGCGGCAACTGGCCGACGAACTCGGCGTCAAGACGGCTGCGGTCCTGCCCGGATGGAACGTCCGCGAGTTGTCCTATCGGCTAATCGCGCATGGCGCGGACCGGGTCTACTATGTTCACGACACGCGGTTGGAGCACTACCGCACTATGCCCTACGCCCGCGTGCTCTGCCAGTTGGTGAACCAATACAAGCCGCAGATCGTGCTCTACGGGGCGACGGCGTTGGGGCGCGACCTGGCCCCGCGCGTCGCGTCGGAGTTACGGGCGGGCCTGACCGCCGATTGCACCGCATTAGAGATCGGCGACTATTACGACAACCGCGGCAAGGCAGAGCACAAAAACCTGCTGCTGCAAATCCGCCCCGCCTTCGGCGGCAACATCATCGCCACCATTGTGAACTTCGACCGCTGGCCGCAGATGGCCACGGTGCGCGAGGGGGTCATGCCGCTGGGCCCCGGCGATCCCAAGCGGAGCGGCGAGATCATCGAGGAGAAGATCGAGTTCAACGACTTCGACCTGGCCGTGCGGCTGATCGAACGCCACCGCGAGCCGCGGAAAGTTAATCTGAAGAGCGCCCGCATCATCATCGCCGGCGGCGGAGGGGTCGGCAGCCGGGAGAACTTCCAGTTGATTCAGAACCTGGCGGGCGTGCTGGGCGGGGCCGTGGGTGCCTCGCGCGCCGCCGTGGACAGCGGTTTTGTCGGCAAGGAGCACCAGGTCGGCCAGACCGGCACGACCGTGCGTCCGGCCCTGTACATCGCCTGCGGGATCAGCGGGGCGGTGCAGCATCGGGCCGGGATGGAGGAGTCGGCCAAGATCATAGCGATCAACTGGGACCGGGAGGCCCCGATCTTCGCGGTGGCCCACTACGGGATTGTCGGCGACCTGCAGAAGGTGATCCCAATGATGATTAAGTCGATCAGGGAGAGACCCAAGGGGTAGCCAAGTGGAACTCCTGGCTCGTGCCATAGGAACGTAAAACCCGATGGAGCTTCGAGCGAGGCGAGCGCAATGGTCTTAAGCATCTGGCAGCAACGTCGGTGGAACGAAGTCGAACCCGAGTTGGCGCCGCCGTGAGGTTAAACATGCCCAATTTCTTCACTGACAACGATGACATTCAGTTCCTGTTCGAGCACCTGGACTTGGCCGACCTCGCCGCGATTCAGGAGGACGGTTTCACCCCGACGAACGGCCCCGGCCGCGAGTACGCTCCGCGCGACGCCGCAGACGCCATCGACAACTACCGGCGCATCCTCACCATCGTCGGCGACGTGGCGGGCAACTCCATCGCCCCGCGGGCCGAACAGGTAGACCGCGAAGGCAATACGCTCAACGACGATGGCACGGTGACGCTTTGCGAAGGTCTCCGCGAGAACCTCAAGGTGCTCGCCCAGGCGGACCTGATGGGCATCACCTTGCCGCGCTGCTACGGTGGGCTGAACTGCCCGAACCTGGTCTACACCATGGCCATCGAGATCATCAGCCGGGCCGATGCCTCGCTGATGAACATCTTCGGGCTGCAAGGCATCGCCGAGACCATCAACGCTTTCGCGGACCAGGCGCTCAAGGATAAATACCTGCCGCGCTTTACCCAGGGCCAGCTCACCGGTGCCATGGTGCTCACCGAGCCGGACGCCGGCAGCGACCTGCAGGCGGTCAGCCTGCGGGCCTGGCAGGACGACGACGGACAGTGGCGGCTCAACGGCGTCAAGCGTTTCATCACCAACGGGTGCGGCGACGTTCTGCTCACCCTGGCCCGCAGTGAGCCGGACATCAAGGATGGTCGCGGGCTGAGCCTTTTTCTGGCCGAGCGTTGCCCGCGGATCAAAGTCCGTCACCTCGAGGAGAAGCTGGGCATTCACGGCTCGCCGACCTGCGAACTGGTCTACGACGATGCCCCCGCCCACCTGGTCGGAGAGCGTCAACTCGGGCTGATCCGCTACGTGATGAGCCTGATGAACGGGGCCCGCGTGGGCATCGCGGCCCAGGCGTTGGGCATTGCCGAGGCGGCGTACCGCGTGGCCCGCCGATACGCTCACACCCGTAAGCAGTTCGGCGTGTCCATCGAGCGCCTTCCGGCCGTGGCGGAGATGGTCACCGACATGAAGATCGCCATCGAGGCTGCCCGGGCGCTGACCTACGAGACCAGTCGGGGATGCGATCGAGAGAACAACAACCTCCGCGTGCTCGACGAAGTGGAAAAGGGCAAGCGTACGCTCCCCGCGGAAGAGCTGAAGCGGCGCAAGAGCGAGGCCCGTGTGCTCAAGCGCCTCAACGGCATGCTCACCCCCATGAGCAAATATTGCGGCAGCGAGATGTGTAACCGTGTGGCGAACGACGCCATTCAGGTGCTCGGCGGCTCCGGCTACATGCGCGACTATCCGGCCGAGCGCTACTACCGCGACGCCCGCATCACCAATATCTACGAGGGGACCAGCCAGTTACAGATCGTGGCCGCCGTGCGCGGAGTGTGCTCCGGTGCGTTCGAGAAGCTCATCGAGGGGTTCGAGCAGCACGATTTCAAGGACAAGCTCCTCTACGACCTCGGCCGGAAGCTCGGCGAAGGTAAGGCCCTGGTGCTCAAGGGCATCGCCTTCGTCAAGGAACGCGGCAACGAATACATGGACCTGTACGGTCGCAAGCTGGTCGATGCCGCCGCGGTCGTTCTGATCGGGCACCTGTTCCTGCGTCAGGCCGAGGTCCACGAGCGCAAGCGCCTGGTCACGCGGCGCTTCATCGAGACCAGTCTCCCGACGGTCAGGCGCGACATCGAGTGGGTGTGTAGCGGGGACCGGTCGCCGCTCGAACAATTCGCGGCACTCGCCGGCCCGCCTGCGGCCACGTAGGGTCCGTGCTCGTGGACCTGGTTTGGGTTGCACGAGGGTTTCACCCGCCGCGGTCTAGCCCGCATTTCTCACCACCACTGGGAATTGGCCGCCAGTCTGCCCCCTCTCCCCTTGGGAGAGGGTTGGGGTGAGGGCTATTCATTCCGCCCTTTCAGGGCTCGCGGGGTTGGAACGCCCTCAGACCCAGGGCGTTGCCCTGGGCTTTCATAGCGTGCCCTTTCAGGGCATAGGAGCACGGCGGCGCGCTTTGGTGAGAAATGCGGGCTTAGGGGCCGGGCGAAGCCTGACTTGCGGCCCTACGAAGCCAGGTCGCGGTCGAGGGCATACAAAAACCATCGGCGCTTGGCTGAACCGCTCGGCGAAGGCTGGCGAATGAAATACACGGTCCACCATGCGCCGTCCGACATGCGCAGCCTGTAGTAATGACGCCTCAGGTAGAGTTGTCCCTGGGCACTACTGCCCTCGCGCGACGAGTGTTTCCACTGGCTGATCTTCTCGACCACGTCGTAGGTCACGCCGCGCCAGGTGAAACCGCCGGGCAGGCCGGGCTCGCCGCGGGCCATCGCTTGGGTGTCAAAGGTACCCGGCCGCGGCGTGATGGATTCGCTCACAAACCCCGACATGGCTCGGAGAGTCCCTAAGAGCGTGTTTGAAAAGGAGCAACACAGTGACGCGTCTCTTCGTGGGTGGCATGGCCAAGCCCGCCACCGGCGGGCGCCGCCATGCCGAATCGTTCACCTCATACCATACCCGGCGCGCACCAGCAGGCTGCGGGCCAACTCGAGGCCGGCCTCGCGGTCGAACAGCGTCTCGTTCAATTGCGCCCGATAGACCGCGTCGAGCACCTGCTTATAGATCGGTCCTTCCGCAACTTGCATCGCGTGCAGGTCGTCGCCGCCGACAAACGGTAGAGGGGCCACCTTCTCCAGTGGGACTTGCGAAACCCGTACCTGCAGGTGTTCATAGGGCGTCACCGATTTCAGCCGGCCTCGACATTCCGTTTCCAACAGACACGCTAGCTGCGCGAAGCGCTGGTCCGCCATCAGCAACTTGACATCCGCCAACTCCAGCGACCCGACCTCCAGCACGCGCGGGAGGTTCTCGAGCAACCACACCACGCTTCTTTCGATCTCGTTGCTGCAGCGCAGCCGCCGACAGACGCGGCCGGCATCCCGCGGCCCGATGCGGCGTAGCACCACCGTCAGCGCCAACATGAAGTCCGTATCCGGCGGTAAGGGAGTCAGGCGTTCCGCGACGTCCGCCACGTCGGCGGGCAACCAGGCTGCCTCGGGAAACACCTGGCGGAGCAGACCCGAGTCGGCCAGCAACTCCCATCCGCGCCGGCGCGTGCTGCTCGCGAGGATGCGTTCGAGCTCCTGCTGAATCCGTTCGACGCTGATCTCGGTGAGGCGCGCAGCGGTGCGGCGGATGGCGGCGAGCGTCTCGGGCTCGAGGTCGAAGCCCAGACCGGCCGCAAAACGGACCGCCCGCAGCAGGCGCAGGTGGTCCTCCGCGAACCGTTGCCCGGGATCGCCGATGGCCCGCACTAACTTCGTCCGCAGGTCCGCCTGCCCGCCGACATAGTCGATGATGCGGCCGTCGGCCGGGTCGAGAAACATCCCGTTGATGGTGAAATCTCGCCGCCGCGCGTCTTCCTCCGCCGAAACAAAGCGGATCGAGTCGGGATGCCGCCCGTCGTGATAATCACCGTCGGATCGAAACGTGGCTACCTCGATCATGCAGCCCCGCAGCCGCACGATGACCACCCCGAACTTCGCCCCGACCTTCTCGGTCCGGTGAAACAGCCCGATCACCTGATCGGGCGTGGCGTTCGTCACCACGTCGTAATCCTTGGGCTCGCGGCCGAGCAGAAGGTCCCGCACGCACCCACCCGCCAGCAGGGCCTCGAAACCGTGCCGGCGCAGGGTCGCGGCGATCTGTTCCGCCACCTGCCGGGCCGATGGACCGGTCATGGCGAACCCTCCGCAGCCTGCTGAGTACTGCTCTCCGGCTTCACCCCGTCGAGAAACGCAATGCTCGTGCTCCCGTAGCGGCGGAGGTCGTGCAGGCTCCAAGCCTCAAGGCCGGAGAATTCAAAGCTGACGTTACCCGGGTGATGCAAGACCAACAGCGGATCGTCCATGGCTCGTGCGAACGGGGTCAGTTTGTCGAGCAACCGCATGACCTTGCCGTGGCGGCCCGTGTCCATCGCGTCGTGGTACGGGGGGTCGAGAAACACCAGCGTGCAACGGTATTGCAGAAGAAGGTCCGCCAGCCGTGCTGACCAGGCGTCCACGGCCTCCACGGCGCCACGCGCTCCCACGCCCAGCTTCGCCAGGTTTCGACGGAGCACGTTCAACACGGCGCCGTTGCTTTCAAAGAACACCCCGGCCCGGGCGCCGCGGGAGAGGGCTTCCAGGCCCAACGTGCCCCCGCCGGCAAAGACGTCCGCCACCACGATCGGGGGCAGCCGGCCCGGCGTGCCATACCACGACCCCAGCGTGTCGAACACCGCCGCCTTGACGCGGTCGAGCATAGGCCGCGTGCGGTCCTCCGACGGGACCTCGATCTTCCGCGAACGCCACTCGCCGGAGATGATGCGCACCGTTCCGCCGGACTTGCTCCGCACGTCTCGAACTCCAGCCATGTAGGGCGGGCTTCGCCCGCCGAAACGATGCGTCGGGCACAGCCCGACCTACCCGACGCAATGGCCATCGGCCGTCGGACTTCCTATAATCCGGCAACGCGGGCGGCTTGGCAAGAAAGGGCCCAAGGCATGGGCGGCATGTTGTGTGAACATTGCACGGCAGTTTGCTGCAAATACATTGCACTGCCCATGGACCGGCCGACCTCCCCGCGCGATTTCAACGACATCCGCTGGTACCTCATGCACGAGGACGTCAGCGTCTTCATCGAGGACGGCGACTGGTATGTCCAGTTTGCCACCCGCTGCCGCAACCTGACCCTGGATAACCGCTGTGAGATTTATGAAACCCGTCCTCAGATTTGCCACGAGTACAAAGCCGGTGAATGTGACTACGAAAGCGGACCCCATGACTACCAACAGCTCTTCACCCGCCCGGAGCACATCGACGCTTACGCCACTGCATGGAAGAAAAAACAGCGCGCCAAACGCTCCCGTACCAGGCGGAAATCCGCAGCTCGCCCCAAGTATGTGTCGGCCTGACGGTGGACGCCGCTCCTCAGCACGCCGCACTCAGCGATCGCTACCGCTGAACACCCGGCGGTCTGAGAATCTATGCTCCGCGCGCCTGCTGATCACGTGCCTTCGGCCTGTTTTCCCGGCCTTGTGGCTGCCGCTGCTCAGCGGATGCTTCGGCGGCTCGCTCGCCACCAGCACCGGCTCCCGTTCGAGCGGGGACTGGTCGATCGCCGGACACCAGGCCGCCCACGTGGGCGAAAAAGTGCGGTTCAGCTTCGTTCTGACTCAACCCTTCATAACGCACCCCATCAGTCCGGCCGGCATCGCTGACTATTGTATCGTGGCGCTGGACGATCAAAACGCCGAAGCCGAGCCGGACGCCAACGGCAAGTTCACCTTGGCCTATCGCATGCCCGAGGCCTGGCGGAATCGGGAAATCCGCGTCCGGGCGACGGCCTATCGCCAGTACGGGCAGCCCGACCGCAAGGTGGTCGGCGGGGAGTTGCTCCAGGTGGAGAGTGCGGCCGACCCGGTTGACCGGGTGATCGCCCGGGCTGCGCTCACCCTGCTGGTCTACCACTCCACGGTGGAACTCACCTTGACGCCAGGCGCGGATGACTTCGACTTCAGCACTGGGCGGCTGGTCCTGCGCAAGGCCGACGGGACGGGCTCCTCCGTGGGCATGGCTAGACCGCCGGTAGGGGGGTTCACCGTCGAAGGCCCCGACGCTCTTCGCGTCTACACCGTCCGCTTTGCGCCAGCCTGGGAGCAGGTCAACCTCACCGGCACCACCGCCGCGGAGTTCACCGTGCTGGACCTCACCGGGGTCCAACACCGCTTCGAGACCGAATTCCTGACACCGTAGGCGCTTCCCGTTACAATCCGCGCCGTAAGCACCCGGACTACGGAGCCGAGGCGATGAAGTTTCAAGCTCCCCGCGGAATGCGTGATTACTATCCGGACGTGATGGCCGCCAGGAACTGGATCGTGACGCGCTGGCATCGCGTGGCGCGGCGCAACGGCTTCGAGGAGTACGACGGACCGATCATGGAGGACCTCGACCTGTACCGGGTCAAGAGCGGCGCGGGCATCGTCTCGGAGCTGTTCCATTTCCAGGATCGCGGCGGGCGCGAGATGGCCATTCGCCCGGAGATGACCCCGACGCTCGCTCGCATGGTCGCCGCCAGGGCCCACGCCTTGCCCAGACCGATCAAGTGGTACTGCGTTCCCCGGCTGTGCCGGGCGGAGCGGCCCCAACGCGGGCGCCTGCGCGAGTTCTTCCAGTGGAACATTGATATTCTCGGCGAGGACGACGTGCTCGCGGACGCCGAGTGCATCTTCGTGGCCGTCGACTTCTTCCGCGAGATCGGCCTGACCCCCGAGCAGGTGGTGATGAAGATCAACTCGCGGGCGATGTTGGCGGCTCTGTTGCGGGCCCACGGCTTTGCCGAAGGCCAACTCGATGCGGTCTACGCCGCTTTGGACAAGCGCGACAAGCTCGCGGCCGATGAGTTCCAGAAGGCCATCGACGCGCTCGGTCTCTCGCCCGCCCAAAGCGAATTACTCTTGCGCCTGGGAGATGCAAAAGGGACGGAAGGCCTCCGCATGGTAGGGGAGTTGGTGGGGGACGATCCCGAGGGGGTTCGACAGGTGGCCGAGGTACGACGGCTCTTCGACTTGCTGGCGGACATGGGCGTCGGGCCATACTGCCTCTTCGACATGGGCGTGGTGCGCGGGCTGGCCTACTACACCGGACCAGTCTTTGAAGCCTTCGGCAAGGGGGGACTCCAGCGGGCCATTTGCGGTGGGGGGCGCTATGGCGACCTGCTCAAAACGGTGGGGGGGCCGCCCATGTCCGGCACCGGCTTCGGGATGGGCGACGTCGTGCTTCAGGAGGTGCTCGACGACTTCGGTCTGCGACCCGAACTTCAAAGCGAGACCACGGTGTTCGTCGTCGATGCCGACCCGAAGAACCCCGAATTGTTCAAACGGGTCCTGGCCATCACGGCCGAGCTGCGCCGCCGAAACGTCGCTGCTTCGTATTCCTATCGCCGCCAACCGCTCGGTAAGCAATTCAAGCAGGCGAACGAAAAAGGCGCCCGCCACGTCATTATCGTGGAGGAGCACACGCTCACGGACGAAACCGTGTCGGTCAAAGACATGCTCACCGGTGTCCAGGAGACTCGCTCGCTGGCGTCCCTCTTGGACGACGCGGTGAAATGGCTTGGAACTTCCTGACCGGTTCTCTGCTGGCCGCCGGGCGCTCCGGGAGTCTGGCAAGTCGCCGAGGTTACAGTCAGTAGCGCCAGAGTTGCCCACTGGCGGCGCTCAACTTCACGGGGACATGCGGATCCAGAAGATACAGAGGATGAGCGGTATCCTGCTTGCCAGGCAAAGTTGGGTCATCGCGCAACAGGGCGGGATCCATGCCCAAACCGTTCCACATGGAATTGTCCTGATACGCCGTACGGGGCACGACCATCTCCCCGTGACCGTCGGCGAAGACGGCCGCAGACTGCCCCAGGTGGCGGTCGGAGAGGTACGTCCGCCAATTCTTCCAGGCGTAGGTCTCCTGTTCCATGGTCCCCCCAGGTGGTCCACTGTAGGTGGCGTCACTCCAGAGCGGTACGAAGGTGGGATCCAGTGTGTAACCGTGGTTGCCCAGGCGAAGAGGGTTTTTCCAGTCCTCCTGGAGGTCGAACTCGTCCCGATGTTCCAGGGTCCAGCCCGTGCCGTCGCAATCCGCGAAGGCGATGGTGGCGGACGGGCTGCGAACGGTCTTAACAGGAAACCGTTCGTAGGGGGCATACGGATTGCGGCCGTCCTGGTTGATACGGCAGCTGCCCAGATACTTGTAGTTGTACCCGTAGGAATTGTTGCGTCCCACCTTCCAGCCGTAGACCGCAGGGCAGCTCTGGACCTTGTGCTTGTCTCTCTTGTCGGTGTTGAGCAAGGCCGCCATCGCGTTGTACCAGCGAACGCGTTCCCGGGCCTCGCCAGTTTCGGCATCACCCGTGTCGAGGTAAAGCTGGTGGGGGGGATAGACATCGTATTCGGTGAAGTACATGGTCATGCCGACGCCGAGTTGCTGCTGGCGGCTGAGACAGACGACGGCCTGGCTCTGTTTGCGGGCCTTGGTGAGGGAGGGCAACAGCATGGCCACCAGCAGGGCGATGATGCTGACCACGACGAGGAGTTCGACCAGAGTAAAGCCGGAGCGGCGGGGGCGGGCCGTGCCAGGCCGCTTCGCATGAGGCGTGCAAGTCACAGATTTCTTCCTCCTTTCGCTGAACAAATCGAAACCAAGCCAGGTGGCATCCGCTCTCCCTTCTTGCAGCAAACCCAGGATATCTTACACAAAGGGTTCTCTTCTTGCAGGCACATTGGGCGCCGGACGGGGGCGTTCGCCCTGGTCCTCGCCGGCGGCGGCAACATGCGAATCTCGAGGGGACTGACCTTTCAGCCCGGCCCCGAGCCCGGTACACTCCCGTTGTTGGTCTTGACCGACCCGGCGGCGGTGGTAGACGCCCCAATGGAACCGGGCGGACATTTGAAACCCGGGGGGTAGATGGGCGCGTCTGCATGACCCGCCGGCACATCCATTACGAAGCCGCGTTCGAGGATTATTTGCGTTCGCGCGGCATCGCCTATGTACCGGTCGACGAGCAGAAGAAGGTCATTTTCGCCGGGGCACGCGTTAAATCGTTCGATTTTCTGGTCTATCGACCCGGCGAGGCCACCTGGCTCGTAGACGTCAAAGGCCGAAAGTTCCCCTACGACACAGAGGGCAACCAGCGCACCTGGGAGAATTGGGTCACGCAGGAGGACCTGACCGGCCTGCACCAGTGGGAGAACGCCTTCGGCGACGGCTTCCGGGCCATGCTGGTTTTCGCCTATTGGTTCACCGGCAACCCCGATCCACGGCTGGCCTGCCACGTGCACCCTTTCCGCGGCGAGCCCTACGCGTTCATGTGCATTTCGCTGGCGGACTACGAGGCCCACGCCAAACGCCGCTCGCCCGCCTGGGACACCTTGACTGTCCCCGCCGCCGATTTCCGCCGCCTGGCCAAGCCGATCCAGGAGGCCTAGCCCGCATTTCTCACCGCCCCTATAGCAAAGGGCCGTCTTCTCTGGCATAAGTGCATGGGTCAAAAGTACTTCTGCCAACGGAGGAGACAGCCCTTATGGCGACAGAGTGTAACC
>JAZDKM010000271.1:0-3860 GCA_043803085.1 Planctomycetota bacterium | reverse complement strand
GTTTCGCAGGCCGCCGCTGCCCTCGGTATCCTCTACCTTGTTGCGATCGCCATCACTGTAACACGACGCTTTTATTACTCCGTACTTCGTGACGCACACCTGGAGGGACAGTCGCGCAAGTCGACGCATTAAAGGAGGAATCTGCGTGTTCGAGATTGTAGCGGCAACCAGATAATGGCCACTTTTAGGAGGCATAATAGGGTGACACTTTCCCGCCGACCGAGATGGTAATATGACCCTCCCGGTGCAGCCACGTTTCGACCGCCAGGCGCCATGCGGCACTCGCCGCCCGCCGACCGGTCAGTTTTGTTTCTGCCATGGCGAGCGCCGCCATGGCCCGAATCTCCTCGAACACCACCCTTCTTTGATTACGGTCATAATAATACCGCCGATCCCGTTTGCCAACCTCAAAACAATGCCTGGCCGACACGCCTTTCAGACAGGGCCGCAGCCGTCGATTAAGGTCGTGAGCCGCGACTTCCGAACCCAGTTGCAGGACGTTTACCGCCTCTTCGTTCGTCATCACCGGCCACGGGCGGCCCAGGAACTTGCCTCTCAAGGCCTTTTGGAACTCATCTTGCCCCTTTTCCATGGCCCCGTTGTAAGGCGGATAATACGGCGGCGAGTTGAGCGGGATGACCCCGCATTCGCCCATCGCCGCGTACACCGGAACACTGTTCAGATTGCTGTGATTATCCACTTTCATGAACAGCGGCGGCCCGTATTTTGCGAACAGGGCCCTGAGCCGCGCCGCCACGATGGCGCCGGTTGCCAGGGAGAGGGTGGTCAGCGGTTCGAACTGATACCGGCTGCATAGATCCCGTATCTGGTTCCAAAAGAACTTGCCCGTGATCGCCAGCCCCAACTCCACCGCCAGCATCTCCATATCGTCCATGCCCCACACCAGCCCCGGCGTCAGCCAGACGATCCGGGGCTGCTCCGCAGCCACCCGATGCTGATACTCGCGACGCAGACGCGCGGCCAGTTCCCTTATGACTCGCCTGGACAGCTGGTCCCGGAAGCGCTCATATAGCGCCCCGGTGCCCGCCGTCCTGTGCCGCCCATGAGCCAGCATCAGTAGATCGGTCAGAAGCGTTCCCAGCTCCAGTGGCGCGACTTTGGCTGGTCCGGGGAAGGACAGCAGGGGTAGGCCACGCCCCTGCCGTTCCCGCCAGCGCCGGAGGCTCCGCAACGGCGTTCCTGTCGCACCGTCGATCTCGCGATATGTGCCGCCCAGTTCGGCGTGCACAGTTTCAACCGCCTTGATTATTTCGGCCCCGTGCACCCGTTTTTTTTTCCGTTCCCCGGCCATCTTCAACCCGCGCTTTCTGCAAGAGTTCCCGCACCCGCAAGGTCCGCTGTAATTCCAGTTTCTCCCGCTGGAGTTGCGCCATTTGCGCCAGGAGCGTTTCTTTCTCCGTGTCCCGCGCCTTTCCCGGCCGGCCCGCAGGCCGCGGCGCCAACGCCGCAGCCATGCCCTCCAGCCCCCGCTGAGCCCGCTGATAAAACGTCTTGCGCGAGACTCCCATCTGCCGCGCCGCTTCTGACGCCGTCAGCTGGTCCGTCTGCACTCGCATGATCATCAGGAGTTCCTCCCGCTCCGCGCTCTCGATCCGGATCATTTAGCCCTCCGTCGTTACAGCTGGCACTAACGAGGGCGCCATGCGCCTGGCCATCCCCGCCATCCGCGCCTGCGCCCGTTGCTTGCCCTCTTGTTCCACCGCCTTCTTTTCCAGAAGCCGCTTGACGTTGACCGACAAGGCCGGGCCCTTCTCCGCCACCTCCCGCCCCTCCCGTGGCGTCAGCGCCGCGATCAGCCCTTCCATCGCCTTCTCCTGCCAGTACGACAGCAGGCTCCCGCTGACCTTCAACTCCCGGCATATCTCCTTCTTGCTCCTGCGCTCCGACCACACCAGCAACACTGCCCGGCACTGCTCCAGGGCATTGTATTTGCGTTTCGGTTCTTTCGTCAACATAGTCTTTTCCCTCCTCTTGGCTATTTACCTTTACGCTCGATTCTCCGCAGCCACCGGTGCCGGTAGGCACGTCTTCTCCGTCGCCAGTTCCGCCAGCAGACCTTCCAGTCGCCGGCCCAGTTCCCCCTGCACCGGCGATGTCAACTCCTCCCCGCCCATGGCCTTGTGGATTCCCTGGAGTCCCTTCCGCTCCCAGCCGTTCAGCGACCCCCAGTTCACTCCCAGCTCCCGGCACACCTGCGAGGTGTTCCGCCGCCCGCTCCACACCGTCAGGACTGCCTGCGCCTTCGCCCGTGCGCTTACCACCCGCCTTGCTTTCCGTTTCTTCACGACTGTGTTCATTGTGTTCATCTCCGATGTCCTCCGCTTTTTCCACCACCAGTTTTACCTGGCCCTCTTCCGTTTTGATCGTCACCGACTGATTTCCCATCCGCCCCATCATGTAGAAGGGCACCTGCGGCTTGCCGTTCAAGGCCAGTTCCTTCGCGTTTGCCACGATCCCTTTTTCGATCTCGTCCCGCATCGCCTGCTCGATCCGGTAAAACCGGTCCGACGGACATAAGCCATCCAAGGCCTGATGCGGCCGCTGGTGATTGTAATATTGCACCCACCAGCGGAGACGCTCCCGCGCCTCCTCGAAGGTCGCGAATCGCGCCCGGCTGATGAACTCTTCCCAGATCGTCTTCCAGAAGCGTTCAATCTTCCCAAGCGTTTGCGGATGGTGGGGACTACTGCGGATATGCTGGATCCGGTTCCGCGCCAGTTCCTGCTGGAACTTGGTCTTGCCGTGCCAGCTCGCATATTGCCGCCCATTGTCCGTCAGCATCTCCTTGGGCACCCCGTGCGCTCCCACGCCACGCCGGAACACCTCCATCAGATTATCGGCCGTCTGGCTGCGGAATACTTCCAGGGCCGTGATGTACCGGGAATGATCGTCGATGAACCCGATCAGGTAGGCATAACCACCAGGGCCCAACCATTCAGGAGGCCGGACAGCTTCCCCTCCAAGCTTGAAGGGAAAGATGTCGCTCTGCCACATCTGGTTGGGTGTGCTGCGCTCGAAAAAGCGCGGCTTCGACGGGTTGGATTGCGTCTTCTTCTTCCGTGGCGTGATGAGCTTTTCGCGATGCAGGGTTTTCCGCACCGTTTCCGGGCTCGTCGTCAGGTGAAAGATGCGCCTTAACGTGTGCGCGATGCGTTTGACCCCGAAGGCGGGCTGTTCGCGCTTGAGCGTGACAATCTGGTCATGAATCAACCGCCGCATCGGCGATTGGACGGGACGTTTATGACCAGCCTTGACACCTCGCGGTTTGGGCTGGAGCCCTTCTTCGCCGTGCGTCTTGTATTGATACAACCAGTCGTAGATCGCGCTTGCCCTTACGCCAATTTCACGCGCAATCAACGCGATCGGAGCGCCTTCTTCCAAGTGCAACTGAACGGCGCGGCGTTTGACTTCGTAACTTTGCGGCCGCGTATATTTCCGACCGGCGGCACCGATCGGATGTGTGCCAACTTGTCGCGCCGCGCCGCGCCCTCCTCTCCCCCCAGGAGGGCGCATCCCTTTCATCGATCCCTGCCTCTTACTACCTGCCTTGCCCTTCTTCTTGCCTGCTTTCATCAGTAACACTCCCGAAGATCTTCAGCAGATCTTCATTAAGAAGTGTTACCCTATTTCAGCCTTCCCGAGCGGCCATTATCCCGTCGTTAGCGCACCTGAAGAGCCCGTGAGTGTAATTTCTGCGGGGATACTCTCGAAAAAGAAGTCCAATTGTTTGCGAATAGCCAAGACCTCATCGGCCACCGTCCCCGGTAGGTTCAGCACGATGTATGTGTCTCTTGAAAAATCCATGTTTACTTTTCGCCCAACGGGGCGCTGAGCCTCAA
>JAZDKM010000270.1:0-18734 GCA_043803085.1 Planctomycetota bacterium | reverse complement strand
TTGTTGATCGCATGGCCGAGGTGCAACGCCCCGGTGACGTTCGGCGGCGGAATGACGATCACGAAGCGCCGCTCGGGCGGCCGCTCGTCAGTGTCGGCATGGAAGGCGCCGGCCGCCTCCCACCCGGCGTAGATCTCGGCTTCGACCTGTTTAGGGTCGTAGACTTTTTCCAGCTCGACGTTGGCGGGCATGAGCGTGTTTTCCACGCTACGGCGTGGCCACTTTGTCCTGGGCCTTTTTCAGACCGCCCTCCGCCTGCTCGCGGTACTGGGCCTCCTCGGGTTCCTTGTTCTGCTCGAGGATCTTCAAGGCCTGCTCGAACTGAGCGGCGGCGTCCTCGAACTTGCCGGTACGCCGATAGGCCTCACCCAGGTGTACCAGGCCGGCGACGAATTCCGCGTCGCGTTGGACGAGGCTGCTCAGGTGTCCGATTGCCCGGCCGTACTCCTTAAGCTCGACCAGGGTCCACGCCAGCGTGTCCACCACGGTGGGTACCGCGTTGAGGCGGGCCGCCTTTTCGGCGTAGGGGAGGGCCTCCGCGGGTTTCTTGGTCTTGTCCGCGAGCAGGAAGGCCAGGTTGTTCAACGCCGTGTAGTTATCGGGGTTCGCTTTGAGGGCGGCCTCATAGCACTGCTGGGCGAGCGGGTAGTTGCCGCCCATGTCGGCGATGACCCCTTTGCGAACCTGCAGACTGGCCCGTTCGAGGTCGTCGGTAGAGGTGTTGACGAGCGTATCCAAGACCGCCAGGGCTTCCGCAGGATCCCCGAGGCTCTTCAACATAGAAGCCAGGAGGTGTTGGTTCGGCCGTTTGAGGTCCGCGACGCCGGGTTCGACCCGGAATAGCGCCAACACCCGCGCCGGACCCAGCGCCACGGCTGCATCACGGGCGACGGCCGCGACAACCTCTTCATCTCGGAAAGCCAGAGGCGCAATCACGGCTTGCCGGTAGGCGGCGACGGCCTCCTCGGTGCGGCCGGCCTGGGCCAACAAGTGGGCATAGCGGAGGGTCAGCGAGTGACGGCGCTTCTCGGCCGGCAACGTCTCTTCATAGAAACGGATGCCCGCGTCGTAGTTCTTGAAGTCGGCGTAGCTTCTCAGAAGCGCGTCGCAGTACCGCCCCTCGTAGCCGGACATTTCGGCCGCGTCGTGCAAACTCGCCAGGGCCTTAACGCTGTCCTTCAGCTCCCCGGCCGCCCGGCCTAGGAGAGAACGCCAAGCGGGGTTCTTCGGATCGCGATTGACCAGCGCCGTGGCGTGGGTTTCGGCGTCGGCGAAACGGCCGTGCTTCATGAAGTACTCGAAGTACTGGCGGCAGATGGTCTCGTTTTCCGGATGCTGTTCATAGAGCGTTTTCAGTTCGGAGAGGGCCAGATCGGAGCGATCGGTCAAATCGTAAGCCTGAGAAAGGCGGATGCGCGGCGTAAACTCCAGGGCATTGGGATCGAGCGCGCGCAACTGCTCGAGATCGGTGACCACCGCCTGCCAGCGCTGGCGGCTGGCGTTGAGCTCCGCCCGCCGATAAAAGGCGGCCGCGTCACCGGGCCGGACCTGCAGATAGTGGGTCAGATCGGCGACGGCCTGTTCCACGTCCCCGAGTTTGAAGTGCAACTCGCTCTCCAGGCGGTTCACCGCGGGGTCCTGCGGATAGCGCTCGCGGTATTCCTCGACCACGGCGCGAGCGGCGTCGCGGTCGTCGAGCCGTAGCAGGGTGCCGAACCGGGCGCGGCGCAGGGCCGGCCCGCGGGCCGATTCCGCCGCGTCCGCCGCCACGATGCCCTTATCCAGCCAAGCCAGCGCCTCGCGGTCCCGCTGCAAGGCGATATAGTGCTCTGCGAAAGCCACGTACGTGATCTCGCTCGGATCCAGATCGACGGCGCTACGGAACTGCTGTTCGGCCTGGTCGAGTTCGCCGTGCTGACGGTACAGGGTGCCGGCCATCAGGAGCACCACGGCCTTGTCGGCCTTGGTTTTCGCGCGCTCGCCAGCGTCCGCGAGAACCTGGAAAGCCTGTTCCCAATCGCCCATCTTGGCGTGGAACTGGGCCGCCCGCCAGGCCACCCCGGGCACCGCGTCGGGGTGTTGCAGGGCAACTGCGTAATGTTTGGTGGCCTCCTCCGCATTGCCCTTGAGCTCGTAGAGATGGGCAAGCTGCAGGCGGTTGGCCAGGTCGTTCGGCTCCTTTTCGAGCATGACCAGCCGGCGGACGATGCCTTTTTCGGGGTCCTTCTCTTCTTGCCGGGCGAGCTCTTCCTGCTGCACCCAAGCATCTTCCGGGTTGAGCTGCAGGCAGGCATCGAGACGCAAGTTGTAGGCGTTCACGTCCCCCGCGGCCTTGGCCAGTTGAGCCAGCCAGCGCTGGGCTTTGAAGTTCTCCGGGTTCATTTCCGCCGCGCGCGCGAAGGCGGCCTGTGCCTCGGTCTTGCGGTCCGCCAGGAAATGGCATTCCCCGAGCCACACCCATGCTTCCGCTTGAGCGGGTTGTTCGGCCAGGGCCTGTTTGAGGGCCTCGGTGGCGGCGTCGAACTGCTTCTGGGCCATGCTGGCCCGGCCTCTGAAGGTCATGCCGTGGGCACCGTCCACGTTCTGCTCGATGGCCGTCTGCACGATCGCCTCGGCCGCGTCCCACTCTTTCTTGCTCAGGGCCAGTAGGAACTGCATTTCCAGGTTGTATAACAGACCGGGCGAGCCGGCGCGCCGGGCCATCTCGGTCGATTTGTTGATGATCATTTGGGCTGCTTTGCCGAACTGCTCCATCGCTTCCCGCGGCTGATCGGCGGCGCGGTAATACTCGGCCAACCGGTAGGCGCGCAGGTACTCGTCCGGCGTCCCCTGGATGAGACCGAGCAGCTTCTCCTTGCGTTGGTCCTCAGTGAGGTCGGGGTTGAGGTAAATCATCCCCGCTTTCAGACCGAAGTTGTCCGGCGCCGCCTGGGCCGCCTGCTCCACCACCGCCAGGGCCTCTTTCTCGTTGCCGAGCTTGCGGGCCACCGTGCCCAACCAGCGTAACGCCACTTCCGAATCGGGGTTTTCCGCCAGTGTCCCCCGGAGCATGTCGAACGCCTCCCGATACTTCCCCTCCTGGTAGAGCACCCGAGCGCGGAAGACGGAGGTGGACTGGTCCTGAGCAAGCTGCGGCAGGATTTCCGCGACCCGGTCCGCGCGTCCCAGCTTCTGGTGGGCGTCGACTTGGATACGGAGCGCCTCTTCCAGACCCGGGTGCCGCTTGAGGGCCTCCCCGGCGGCGAGCAGCGCGACCTCCGGCTCGTCGAGCAAGAGGTGGGCCTTGGCCAGCGCCACCCAGGTGTGCGCATCCGCCCGCGGATCGCGGGTGGCTTCGCGCAGGGAGTCTTTCGCCCCGCCCAACTGCCCGTGCTGCAAACGCAGCATGCCCAGCCAGCGATGGTTCTGCCAGGTGGGCGTGCCTTCGGCCTTCTCGGCTTTCTCGAAGTAGGCCTGGGCCTCGCGGTCCTTGCCCTGGGCCATCCGGACCCGCCCGAGTATGTGCAAGGACGCACCGTCCCGCTCGGGATCCGCCACCTCCGCTTGGGCGTCCTCCACGAGTTTCTCCGCCCGGTTCGCCAAGTCCAGTTGCGGCTCGCTGCCCGGGCTCAGTTCGGGCGAGGCGGCCGCGGCCACATACTGTTCGGCACCGAAGAGCAGGAGTTGGATGCGGTTTCTCTTCTGCATGCCGGCTTTGAGGCCCTTGCGGTCGATCGGGCGCTCGGTGCGCTCCTCGCAGACCTGCGCCGCCTTCATGGAGTCGCGCTCATTCGCGTACATCTGGGCCAGCACGAGGTAGGCGTTGAAGCCCGCGGGCCACGCGTCAATCGCCTGGCGGGCCAAGCTCGTCGCCTTGTCCGCGTACTCCTTGGCCCGCGCCGGGTCCGTCTCCTCGGTCTTGCGCCGGAACCAATGCCGGGCAAACGCGGTCATGGTGTTACTTCTGACTTCGACGTCGTCCCCGGTCATCCCGATCGCCTCTTGAAACAGTTTCTCGGCCGCCGCGTAGCGGTCTGCACCGCCCAGATGCTCGTCGATCACGGTTCGGAAGGTCCGTTCATACGCCGCGGGAACAGACGCCGCCAACAGCGTCGCGTAGAGCACGCGTGCGTTGGCCGCGTCCTCCCCCGGGGTCTGGTTCTTGACCACCAGCTCTTTGACCAGGTCGAGGGCGTCGGCCGTACGCCGGCGCGCTCGCTCCGGGTCCGTTTCCGTCAGTTGCCCGGCGTCGCTCCAGTAATTCAGGGCCAGCGTTTCCGCGTAGGCATAAACTTCCGGCGCGATCTGCTGGGCCTCCTCCAACAGGGCAAACCCCCTTTCCCGGTCCCCTCCCGGCTGGCCGGCAAGCTGAATCAGGGACCTCCCCAAGGCGTGCAAAGCCTTGGGGTTTTTCTCGTTCAGGCGCAGGATCGCCTCAGCCGTTTCTTTGATCCGCACCGGCCCCGCAGTCTGCAGAAGTACATCGAGGATCTTCTCATGGGCCTCGAGCAGATCGGGATTCAGGGTCACCGCGCTCAACCAGGTTTGCACGGCCTTACCCTCGTCGCCATTCAACTCCTTCATTTTCCCCAGCTCGACCAGATACTCGGGGTTTTCGGAGACCTGGAACGCCCGGCCGTAGTAGATGGCGGCCGTTTCGTAATCGCCGCTCTCGGCTTTGGTCTTGGCCGTTTGCGCGTACCGTTCCGGGTCGGTCTCGCGGAGGGACGAGACCATGAATACGCCCGCCGCGGTGATGGCTACGAACGCCAAAGCGGTCAAACCGCCGACCAGATTCTTGTTCAGTCGCTTTGCCATGGCTTGCCTTCTTCTGTTAGATACCTGTCCGTCAGACTTTCCTGGGGCCCGCACCGCTCCTGGGTCGGGTCAGGTGGGTTTATCCGGAGTGGAATCAGTTAGCGCCTCCCAATCGGGCCAGTGCTGGGTGACCAGTAGGGGCAGGACCGTGTTAAACAACTTGGCGGCCGCTTCGACGCTCTCTTCCCGACTGAGATTGCGGGGCTGGGACTGCTCGCCGCCGAAGCTGATCTCGACCTTCGAATAATACGCGTATCGGTCCCGAATCCGGTGGGTCACGTTGCGGACCCCGATCCCGGTGGACTTGAATTCGCCGTTCGCGTTGAACGTGTAGATGACGGTCGGTTCATCCCGGCCGAGAATGGCCGTCTTGGTGAACGTACACACGCGGATGGGAACGCTCTCGCCCAGCGCCGGCACGTCGATCTCCAGATCGGCGTGGGCCTGCTTGGCCTGGTAGCCTCCGCCGATGTAACAAACGTCGGGCGTATGCGGGGCCAAATTCGGTCCTCCGGTATAGTAAGTAATAAAGAGGCGGACAAAGCGCCGGGGATCCTTGAGGCGCTTCACCGATGTGTCGATCAAGTGCCAATCCAGATACGCCTCGGTCCCGACCGCCTCTTCCACCGCGGCGGTGAGCTGGTTGGCCCTGACAAACTGGTAGGGGCCCAAACCGGCCTTGTCCAAGGCCGCGAGCGGCTTGCGCAGCGCGATGGGCTCCTTGTGCGTGACCACCTTCACCCAACGTATCAGGGCCACCCGACCCAGGGCCGCCGCCGTGAGCACCAGCACACAGAGGATGAACGGAAGGCTGAGCAGAGCAACGAACAGACCTGGGTTCCGTCGGATCATTCGTAACTGTCCCGAAGTAAGAGGCTTACGCACAACCTGAGCTGACCTCGAACCAGGGTGGGCGAAGCATAGCCCCGTCTGGATCGCGCGTCAATCGGCACCGGAATAACGCTCGCTGTGGCGCAGGCTTCCAGCCTGCTGGCGGCGGCGGGGGGATCCGCCTCCCACGACTACGCTGGCGGGCAGCTTGGGTTCAGACCCCTGCAGGCGAGTCCGATATGTATCCCAGGCATCTTGCCTGCCTTGCGACCCTGTCCCGTGGTACCCGAGCCTCGCCACCGCAACCCGGAATGCGCCCATGAAATGCGTCATCGTCGGCGCCGGCGGACACGGCCGCCTCGTACTCGACATCCTGCTCCAGGCCGCCGAATCGGAATCAAATACGTCCCCCACTCATGACCCACTCCGCTAGCCCGCATTCCTCACCAAAGCGCGCCGCCGTGCTCATGTGCCCTGAAAGGGCGAAATAAGCGGGTAGCCTCTTCTCCGAAGAAAGAAAACAAAAAACACCCCCCCTCCAGAGTATCCGCGGAGCATCCTCGACCGCAGTTTTCGGTCACACCAACTGCGCATGTGATGCACAGGAAGCCCATCCAGCCGGAACGGCGGTCCACGCCCGCCCCCGCTCGGCGGTAGACCCCCGAGAGCGGACCAGGCTCCCGATCTTCTCACCAACGGGTTGGCGGCCCCCACAATTCTGCATTAAAATATTATGTTTTCGTCAAACGGCCTCACGACAGGTGGTTGGGTGTAGTAGGAGAGTCCCATGACCGTTGTCTCTACGGAAAAATTTCGCAACCTCGTCCTTATCGGTCACACCGGTGCGGGCAAGACTTCACTGGCGGAGGCGATGTTGTTCAAGGCCGGGACCACCAACCGCTTGGGCAGCGTGAATGACGGCACTTCGGTGCTCGATTTCACTGAGGAGGAGAAGGAGAAGCGAAGTTCCTATCACTCCGCCCTCGCCTACCTGACGTACGCGGGCACCCACGTCAACCTTGTGGATACGCCGGGCTCCTCGGATTTCTGCGGGCAGGCCATCGGGGCTCTGGCTCCCGTGGAGACGGCGCTGGTGGTCATCTCGGCCGCTGACGGCATTGGCGTGAACACCCGCCGAATGCTGCAACGCGCCCGCGCCTTCGGGTTGGCCACAATGATCGTCGTCACCCGCATCGACGCGGAGACGGCGAATCCGGAGGAATTGGTCGATCAAATCCGGGAGTCCTTCGGCTCCGAGTGCGTCCCGGTGAATCTGCCCGCCGACTCGGCCCGCGGCGTCGTGGGCTGCCTTCCGAAAGGCACCGGCAAGCCCGACTTCGGGGACCTGGAAAAGGCCTACACCGCCGCCGTCGAGGCGATCGTGGGCGCCGACGATGCGTTGATGGAAAAGTACCTCGGCGGGGAGGTCCGGGACGACGAAATTCGCAGCTTCGCGCCACAGGCCCTGGCCCAAGGCACCATCACTCCGATTCTGTTCGTCAATCCGCGGACGGACGTGGGTATTGCAGAACTACTCGACAAGATCGTCCACTTCGCCCCCAGCCCCCTCCAAGGCAAGAAGCGTACGCTGGTGGACGGGGACACGATGATCGGACTCGATCCCGCCGGCCCGGACTTCGTCGGACAGGTCTTCAAGGTGATGACCGACGTGAAGAGCAACATCAAGTATTCGTTCTTGCGGGTGCTCAGCGGCGTGTTGGATTCCACCACCCCGATGAAATCCACGGGCGAAGGCCGGTCCATGCGCGCCGGGCAGATCCAACGCCTCGTCGGGGCCGACCACGTCGAGATCGACAAGGCGGTGGCCGGCGACATCGTCGCCGTGTCCAAGCTCGACCTGCACATCGGAGACGTGCTCTATACCCGGCGCGGCGGCGAGATCACCATGCCCAAGTTCCCCGAGCCGATGTTCGCCTTGGCGATTCAGTCCAAGGCCCGCGGCGACGACGACAAGATCTCCTCCGCCCTGAAACGCTTCACCGACGAGGACCCTTGTTTCAAAATAACCCGCGATCCGGTGATGCACGAACTGGTGATCAACGGAGTCGGCGACTTGCACGTCAGGTCCATCCTGGCGCGGATGGCCAAGCACTTCAAAGTGGAGGTCGACACCAAACCGCCGAAGATCCCTTACCGCGAGACGATTATCGGCACGGCCCGGGACATCGAATACACCCATAAGAAGCAAACCGGCGGCGCGGGCCAGTTCGCCAGGGTGATCATCAACCTATTGCCGAACGAACGGGGCGCGGGCTACGAGTTCGTCGACAAAATCTTCGGGGGGACCATCGACCAGCCGTTCCGGGTCAGTGTGGACAAAGGGATTCGCTCCCAACTTACCGAGGGCGTCCTCGCCGGGTACCCCATCGTGGATGTCAAAGTCGAGTTGATCGACGGCAAGACCCACCCGGTGGACAGTAAAGACATCGCGTTTCAGATCGCCGGCCGGGGCGCGTTCAAAGACGCTTTCATGAAGTCCAAGCCTGTTTTGCTCGAGCCGATCGTCAACGTCGAAGTGACCGCGCCGGTCGAGTACGTCGGCGACCTCCAAGGCGATCTGGCTTCACGGCGGGGCCGTCCGCAAGGTCAGGACATGCTGCCCGGAAACATGGCCGTCCTGAAGGCCGTCGTGCCGCTCGCCGAGGTGGCGGATTATCACTCTCGGCTATCGAGCATCACCGGCGGTCAGGGGAGCTACACGATGGAATTCTCGCATTATGAGCCGGTGCCCGGAAACATTCAGCAGCAGGTGATCGATCAGGCCGCCAGAAGGACAACTTCGGGCGAATCCTAATCCGGTTCGTTCCAGCCGTAGGCGCTTGCGGCCCCGAGGCCCCCCAGAGGCTGGGAAGATGCGAGGGCAACTGGGTGTTACAATCGTCATATCCGGTATTCTCCCGCTGGTAGAGAAAAGTTTTCGGCGACGGGATTATTAATATAATCACCTACTGTGTATGAAGTTACGTGTTTTCTTGACCAATTAGCCGAGTTGGTGCGCAATCTTTTCTCCAGAAGACGTTTGCCTTTTGACGCTGCACGGCATAGAAGAAATATAGGAACGGGCATAATATGCGGACCTGCGCCTATAGGGCGATACCATAGAGCTTTTCCCCTCCGGAAAGCACCGGGCCCATCCTCCTCTGGGTAGCCCGGTGTTTTCTTGCGCTGAGGGCACCGAATCTTCGGCCAGGACATCGCCGCAGGAGCGGCACGCTACAAGTTCTCGATGAACAAGGACTTACGCCGAAGAGCGCGCATCTTTGTGCGGATATGTTCAGCCACGGATTCTGGGGCACGAACACCCTCGATCACGACGGAACGATCCGTCAGGTCGGTAGAGAGAACCTCGACGGACCCGAGCCCTAGAAGCCGGTCGGGCAGCGTTTTGCGAACGCGTACGTCGTCTACGCGGATCAGTTCGGTCTGGTCGATAGTCTGATTCAGGATACCACGTTCGATGAATAACCGCTGATCGGTGAGGCGATAACGGCATTGCAACACGCGCCAGAGGATCCGCAAGGCTAAGGCCGCCCCGCACGCCCCGACCAGCGTCAGCCAAATGCCGAAAATGCCTCGTGTGGACTTCCTGGAGAGGCAGACAAAAGTGATCACGGCCACGGCCACCGCAGCGAGGGCAACGGACCCCGCAAAGTGCGTCCAGTGGGTCCGTCCCACCCACACGGTCTGTTCCGCGGCAGGCTCCAAGGGGGCCCCGTCACCGGCTGCCTGCTCGCGTAGGCGCACGGCATGCTGGTTAGCCGCTTGGGGGGCGGCCTCGGTACCCGTTTCCTCGTCGGAGGGCCGCGTTGGCTCCAAAGGCTTCACCACATAGGACTCCTGATTAAGCGGCAAAAGGGCCTTTTCGAGGCCATATAATACCGCGTCCACGGTGCGGCGTCATTCATGAAAAATTTGCGTTGACACGGTGATGGTGTATGCCAAATATACGCAACGCGCCGACGGTGGAGCATCGGCCTTTCGGGTCTTGTAGGATGCCATGCCATGGGAATCGCAGCAAAACAAGAGCGGTGGTGTGCGGCGACCGGGTCGTTTTGGGACAATCGGGTTTCAGGAATCTTCGCCGATAACCCCTGGGAAGCGGATGGTTACCGCCTCAAGATGGCGAAGCGTGACGACGATGACGATGAAGAGTTCGACGAGGAAGACGAAGAGTATGAGGACGAGGAGGAAGAGGACTTCGACGAACTCGAGGACGACGACTTGGACGAGGCCGACGACGACCTCGACGAATTCGAGGACGACGACACCGAGAAAATGGCCTGGACCGGACCGGCGGTGGAGCGGAGCGCGCCGTGATCGGCGAGGTCTGGCCGGGAGACCTGCGGAGCGGCCGGGCGGACGCAGCGCGCCTCTCGTGGGACCGGAAACGGCTCTCGCACCGGCGAAGGCGGAATGGTATGATGGCTGAGGAACGGCAAGGCGAGGAACGGCGTCGGACCGGAGAGCGGCGGCAAGCCGTGGACCGCCGGAGCGCTCTCGACCGGCGGCGCGGTCCCGGCCGTCGGCGCAGCGAAATCCGTAAAGCCGCCGAAGAGGGGGAGATCTCGGGCGAGTTGCTCGAGTTTGTGATGACGATCGACGAATACAAGCGGGTGAACGAGCGTCCCTTTCCGAGTTGGACGGAGGTCTTCGAGATCATCCACTACCTCGGGTACCGTAAAGTCGCGCCCCAAGCGGTGCACGTCAATTCTCCCACCCGAACCCATGGCGGCGCGGGCGCGGGTCCACCCCAACCGGAGGAGAAGGACCACGCGGAGTGATCTCTTGAGACCGAGCGACAGGTCCCACGCGAGGGCACGATGGTGATCGGCGACATGGGGAGTGCCGGCGAACAAGTGCTTGCGGCGATCAAGGTCTTGCTCTATGTCGGCCCGGTCGCGGTATACGTCTTGTGGCTCGGGCTGGTGAACAGTCAGGCAACGCCGAAGTTGGTGAAAATCCGCGATGATTTTGTGATCATGACCGTGGCGTTTTTCCCGCTCGTGGTGGCGCCGGTGGTCAGTCTGGCCCACGCCGGGTACCGCTGGGCGAGTGTGGCCGCAGCGGTCCTGATGCTCGCGGTGTTTTTGCGGTTGCTGCCGGCCAGGGCCTCGGGCTGGGTGATCTATAACCTCTCGCCACACCGGGCGAGGATCTTGGCGGAGCGGACGCTGCATGCGTTGGGCTGGTCCTATCACTGGGACGGCTGGAGCGCCGTCGTGGCGGAGAATGGTCTTTCCGTCGAGATCAGTTTCGTGGGGCCGCTACGCAACGTCACGTTTCACCTTCACACCGTAGGGGCCCTAGCGCGTACCGCTGAGGTGGAGGCCTTCCGGGCCGAACTGGCTCTCCGGCTCCGCCGCGAAGGGGGCCTGCCTTCGCTCGCCGGTTGCTGCCTCCTGGCCGGCGGCGTTGCTCTGCTGATCGTGCCCCTGTGGATGTTGTCCCACCATAGCGCCGCCATCGCCGAGGTGGTGACGCGCATCTTGCTCTCCTAGCGTCATGGCAGCCTCTCCCCCCCGGCACGCGGTCACCCCGTGGAGCGCGGCGTTGTGGATCGTCGGCCTCGCCGCGGTCTTCGCCACCTTCGGCGCGCTGGCGCAAGCCGTGGTCAATGTCGTCACCTACCAGGTTGGGCCTGCGGAGCCCGTTCCTTCTTGGTGGCTGGGCTATTGGGCGCCGCTCTGCGGAGTCGTGGCGGTCCTGCTGCTCGCGGTCTGGCGCGCCGCGCGACCCACGGTGCCCGGTCTAGCCGCCCCTGGTGAAAGTGGCCAAGAGCGGTGTGGCACGGGCATCCAAGCGCCCGCGGAAACACAGGCTGGAAGCCTGTGCCACAACCCGTTGTTGGTGACCGTCGCGGTCGTAGCAACCTGGCTGTGCGGTACGTCATTCACGTTCTTGATGGTCTGCCTGGCGTTGGCAGGTTTCGTTTGGTCGATCGACCGCTGGGGCCGGGACGTGGCCCTGCCCCCATCGTGGCGGCTCGCGGACCGGTACGCTCCCGGCGTCCTGGCCCTCGCGGTCCTGGTCAGCACGGTCTGGCACACGGTGGAGCAAGTCCACCTCTGGCGGCATTTCATGCTCGGGTATGCGGACTTCGGCTTTTTCACGACCGAGCTGGAGCACTGCTTGCCCTGGAAAGACGTAGGGCCCGAGCGCTTCTCCGATACCCGTATGGGCTATCATTGCATCTGGATGTTTTATGCACTGGTGCCGCTCTACGCGGTGGTGCGTTCGCCGGTGTTTCTGATGTTCGTCGGCCCGGCGGCCCTGAACCTGGCAGCGATACCGTTTTACCGATTAGCCAAGGAACGCACCGGCTCGGGCACGGTGGCCATGCTCATCGGACTGGCATGGCTGGCGCTCCCGTCGGTGTCGCGGCTTCCGTACGCGAACACCTACGGCTTCCAGTCGATCTATCTGGCGGTCCCCTGGCTCGCTGGGGCGTTCACCTTGGGTGTGCAGGGCCGTTGGGGCTGGTCCCACGCTTGTTTGGCGGCGGCCTTGCTGTGCGAAGAGACGGTCTGCAGCGTGGCGTTCGGCTGGGGCTTGTACCTCGTGCTGTGGGGCGGGCGACGCCGGGACGGGCTTTGGATCGCGGGGCTCGCGCTGCTCTACCTGGCGGTGTGTACGGGCGTGGTGATCCCTTTTTTTGCAGGTGCCGCGCACTACACCCGTTGGGCACTCTTCGGCGAAGTGACCGCCCACAACCTCATCCAGCACCTCTTGCGGCCGCGGGTGGGACTCTACCTGCTCGCCCTGAGCATTCCGCTAGTGCCGGGCTTGTTTCGGGGCGCTAAAGTGCTGGTCGCGGCCGCACCGACCCTGCTGTTGGTGATTCTGCTGCAAGAGGAGGACTACCTCAACATCAAGTACTGGCATCAAAGCTCTGCCCTGCCGGTCCTGTTCCTGGCGGCGACGATCGGAGTCACCGCCCTCGGACCGAGGGCCTCGCGCGACCCTGCTGGCAGCCCGTGGCAAAAGTTGTGGCACAGGCTTCCAGCCTGTGTTTCCGCGGGCGCTTGGATGCCCGTGCCACACCGCTCTTGGCCACTTTCACCAGAGGCTAGGCGCGGCCTCATCGGACCGGCTTTAGCTTTGTGGGTCGGCGTGCTTCTGTTCCACCAGGTCATGGGCGCTTCACCGCTTGCGCGGTCGCACCAGTTCTCTGCGCTCCGGCGGGCGTTCCCCGACGACGATCGGCGACGGGCGGCGGTAAGTTACGTGCGTGCACACTTCCCGCCCGAACGCACCACCGTCATCGCCACCGAACGTCTCGCCGCACACTTCACCGATTATCGCATGGTCCGCCCGGCCCGCGCCGTTCCGGGCCAAGGGCCGACGGGGCGCGCCTGCGTCTGGGTGGTGGACCGCGAGGACCGCTGGGACCCGGTAGTCCGCGCGCAACGGATGGACGTGCTGCTGGCGGAGGCGCGGGCCGCCGGCCTCACCGTGATCCACGAGGAAGGCCCGGTGCTCATCTTGGCCTTAGATGAGGCGGACACGAATGGACCAGCGGAGCGGTGAGACCGGCGTCGCCGGAAGCGCGGCTTCATAGCGGCCTACGCCCGTACCCGATGAAGGTAGCGGCCTGCGTCCCCGCCGGCCGGCATCCCGTCACGCCGGGTTCTGACCCCTTGCAAAAACAGTGAACATGTTCTTCCGCTCCAGAGCACAATGACTCGGCGCCGGGCACCGACCGTGTCCTCAAACCTCCGGAGATGACCATTCTGGCGGACCATGCCACCCTGCGCGACGACGATCCTGAACGGCTTCGGGAAGGCGACGCCTTCGGCCTCATGGCCAAGCTCGGCGCGGGATCGCAGCGTCGGTAGAATGGCACCGCTGGTCTGCCGGGCAGTTGGGCAGCGGCCGAGCGGCGGCTGGCCGGGCCGTTGGGCGGTAGCCGGATGACGGCTGGGCAGCGGCCGGGCGGCTGGAGGATCGTGCATGTCGGACTCAGACCCTAGCGGAATTACCCCCTCTCCCGAGCGAACCGCCGGGTTCATCCCGGCGCTGGGAGTGGGCCAGGGCGAGGCCCAGCCCCCTCTCCCCGAGCGAGCCGCCGGGTTCATCCCGGCGCTGGGAGAGGGCCGGGGCGAGGGCAATTCGGAAAAGGACTTATCCGATCTGCCGCCGATGACGGCGGAGGACTACGCCAAGTTGCCGCCGCTGGTCCGCCGCGGAGAGGACCGCCAAGCCGTCCTCGAACGCGTGGTCCGGGGATGGTGTGCACCCACAGGAGCAGAGAAACCAGCGGAGCACGTAGCCAAAGGGGGCTTCCTGCTCGATCGGGTGACCCCGGTGGACGAGAACAGCGGCGAGCCGATCGACCTCGGCGAACTGGTACGCCAGGTCGAGGAGCGCTTACGGGTCGAAGGCGAGCCTGAGGACTTTCGCGAACGCCCCGACCTGCACATCATTCTGCGCGGCCGCCGGTCTGATCGAGGGCCGCCCGGTGTCCGGGTGGTTCCCGTGGATCGCATGGAGTCTGCTCGGGCTGTACACGCTGGCGGGTCTGACGGCGCTCGTGCGCTGGGCGGTCCGGAGAGGCGGACGACCCTAGTGCTCCGTCGCACCTTAACCTGCGGGTTCGGAGTCGATCACCCTTGTGTGCCACTGCCGTCTCGGCAGTGCCGGTCGCAGGAGGCCCCCTGGAAGACACTGCTCACAGAGCAGTGGCACACCCGAAACTTTAGCTGTGTTGCAGCACTAGCCCGGAGAAGCGGAAAGGGGACGTCAACAATACTGACCCCTTTTCACGGGCCCGTATTCAGCAAACCTGTGCGGCGAACCTTCCCTTCGGCCGCGGGGTCATTAGAATGGTGCGTCGAACGGGATAGGCCCCGGTGGCGTTGAATCCAAGCAAGGGGAGTTGGCGGTGAATAATAAGCCTTTCCTGGCCGGCATCGTCGTCGCGCTCGCGGTGGTCGTGTGCGGCGGGGTGTTTGTACTGGCGCCGCGTCTCCAGAGTCCGCAGGCCAAGGTCTTCGCCAAGACCAGCGAGCACACCGAACGTGCCCGCCGCCTGCTGTACCAGTTCAGCGAGAATCAAGCCCGGATCGCGGTGCTGTCGGAGGCGTTGAAAGAAACCGGCGTCGGTACCGACATCAACGTCGAGAAGCTGCTGGGGGAAGAGGAGAACCGCACCGCCGTCGAGGAAGAGAACGCCCGCCTGCAGGAGCTGACCCGCCAGGCCGCCGGCGAACAGCGGGCGCTCGATGAACAGTTCCTCAAAGCCGCCTATGGCCCACAATGGCAGCAGCATCAGGAAGCCCGTCGTCCGAGTCTGGGCAGCAACGTGACCCAGCAGACCCGCACTCTCAGTGAAGGCTTGCGGGAGCGCGACCGCCTTCTGGCAGAGAACCAGAAGCTGCTCGACGCGGCCTTGTCCGCGGTCAATCAAGCCCTGTCCGAGTCGGTCGGTGCCGCCAGCGGTCGGGAGGACGTTCAGGCCAACAGGCTGCGCGCTATCATCCTCTATCATCTCGCTCAAAGTGCTCACCACGAGGCCGGCTTCCTGTGCGACGAGGCGGCGCGTCATCGGTCGAAGCTGGCCGCTCTCGGCCTGCGGGCCCTGGGCCGGGTCAAAGAGAAAAACCTCGTGGCCTCCAGCGGGATCGACGCCCACATCGCCGCAGCCGAGCGGGCCGTCGCCGAGGCGGAGACGCTCCTGGCGCAGCTCAAGGCGTCGGCCGGCGCCGCTCAGACGGCCGTCGACCAGATGAAATCACGGATTGCCGCGGCCCAGGCAGTGGCCGACGAGGCCCGGACGGCCATGGAGCGCCTCCAGACGGAGGGTGTAGACCTGACCGACCCGGAAGGTTTTAAGAAGTTTGCGGCGCAGTTCAACGAGCGGGCGCGCACCTACCGTCAGGCGCTTTCGGAAGTCCACCGCCTGGAGTCCGGTACGTTGCTCAACGCGCAGATCGACAGCAGCGGCGATTTCATTGCCGGGCAGTACGTGCCGAGCCAGGAGGGCAAGCCGGTTCAACTCGATCGCGGTCTCGTGGGTTTGGAAAGCGATTCCGCGGAAGTTCAACTCAAGGTCGCCGCTACCGAGCAAGCGGCGGCTTCCGCACGCCACCTTCGAGAGGCCCAGGTCGCACGCCGGGCCGAGTACCAGGAGCGAAGCACCCAGGCCGCGACCCGGCTGGGAGAGTTGGCCAAGGACGCCTCGAAGGCGTACACCGAGTTCTCGCGCCTCACTCAGGAAGCGGAAGCAGCCCAGGACGCCGCCGTCGAGCACTACCACCAATCGGCCATGGCATTCGCTGATGCGGCGCGCTTCGCGGCCCAGCTCGCCCGAGACGCCGACACCGCCGTCGCCCGGTTATCCCCGGAGGCCAGGAACCGCTCACCGGACCAGCGCGTCGCCGAAGATGCGTGGCTCGAACAACAGTACCAAACCAACGCGGCCGATGCACAAATCGCCTTGGGTGGGCTCTACTACTCGGTCAGTGAGGAAGCGAAGCGGACCGCCGAGGTGCTCGCCCCTCTGCCGGCGGACCTGGCCCTGGCGAACGCGGACCCCGCTGCTTGGCGCGAAAAGGAGCAAGCGGCCCGCAAAGCGGGCATCGACGTTCTCCACACCGCCTATGATTCCCTGCAACGCACGCGTGGCCAGCTTGCCGGCCATTGGACGATTGCGGCCGAAGCCGCGGCCGCCGCCGACCTGCTCGCCCTGCTCGGCGAAGAGGAGCTTCGCAACGTCGCCATCTCGACCTATGACGCGGTGGTGACCGGCCAGGAAAACCAACCGCATTTACAGGCTTATGTGGACCGGCTCAAGGCACTCCAGAACCAGTAGGAGCTGGTGCAGCGAGTCGTGCCGTGCGCATCTTTTCCGAGCCGCGACCGTAAAGCCCCATCTATCTTGCTCAAGTGCTGATGGAATCGGCTGCCAGGTTCCCCTTTGTGGCGTCGGGACTCCTGCTTGACGGCCTCCTGAAGGCGATCTTTCAGGTTGACCGCCCATTTGAGGTGGGCGATAACCTAGTGGAGGGCGACGCAGAAGCTTCGGTCGGCGTGGCCCGGTCGGGGGCGTGAGGCCGCGCGAGGGGGTGAGTTCACCGGATTGGGTGGGGAGCCTTGCCAAGGAGGACCTCACAAGCTATGATTAAATGGGAGGACCGAGACTCCCCAGGGGTGGCTCCCGCATACCGGCTCACCTGTTGAATACCGACCACCAGGCGGCACGCGGAGCTTTGCGCTCATGCTTAACTATCATTCCAGCGACTTGGCACAGCTCGCCCACCAACTCACGCTGGCCCCCCGCCGGCTGCGCTTGAAGCAACTCGAGGGTATCGAGTCGCTGCTCGTCATGATCGAGCCGGACGTCGCCTACCCCTACGAGTTGGTTTGCTACACCATCACCGGCTATCGACCGCGCAAACCCGAACGACGCCCGCCCCTCCTGGGCAAGACGCTCATCGCCGATCTGGTCACCATGGCCGACCACCTGAGCCGGCGGGCCAGGCTGACCCAGGCCGAATTGACGGAACCTTTCCGGACCCACGAAGAGTTGGCGGATGCCCTGAAGGTCAGCACCAAGACGATCCGTCGGTGGCGCTGCCGGGGGCTGACCGGCCTTCGGGTGGTATTCGACGACGGTGTCGGCCGCACCGTCTTCCTGCGCAAGACGGCGGAGCGCTTCGTACGCAGAAACGCCGACCTGGTCCAGCGCGGCGCCGCTTTCAAACAGCTCTCCGCCGCCGAGAAGGACAAGATCGTCGAGTTGGCCCGAGAGATGCTCGGCCAGCGCCGCATGAAGCTGCACGTGGTGGCCCGCGCGATCGCCGCCCGGACCGGCCGGGCCGTGGAGACCGTTCGCTACACGTTGCGACGCTACGACCAGAACCATCCGGCCCAGGCCTTGTTCGCCCACGACGGCCAACCGGTCATATCTGAGCGGCATCGCCTGATTCTGAGATGCCATCAGGCGGGCGACACCGCCGCCCAGATCGCGGCGGTCCTGGGCTGTGAAGCCGCCGAGGTGGAACATGCCTTCCGCGAGGCGGAAGCACGACGGCTGAAGGAGCTGCGCCTCGAATGCGCTTACAACGAGTTGTTCGACGCGCCCAACGCCGACGCCTTGATCCTCCATGCCCCGGAACCGCCGGCAGACGGGCAGATGAAAAAAGTCCGCCCGCCGAAGGACCTTCCCCCGTACCTGCGTGCGCTCTACGATATTCCGCTGTTGTCGCCCGCGCAGGAGCGCGACCAGTTCCGCCGCTATAACTATTTGAAATACAAGGCCGCCCGGTTCCTGGAAGTGCTCGACCCGTTGAATGTCACGGACGCCGAGTTGGCTGAGATCCATACGCTACTGGCCCGGATCGAGGCGCTCAAGAAGGGGCTGGTCAGCGCCAACCTGCGGCTGGTGGTGAGCATCGCCAAGCGGCACGTCGGCAGCGCGCGGAACTTCTTCGAAGTGGTCAGTGACGGCAACCTGTCCCTGATGCGGGCGGTGGAGAAATTCGACTACGCCCGGGGCAACAAGTTCAGCACCTACGCCTCCTGGGCCATCATGAAGAACTTCGCCCGCACCATCCCCGAGGAACACTATCACTGCCGCCAGTTCGTCACCGGCCAGGACGGATTGCTGGGCTGCACCGCGGACCATCGCGCGGTGCCGGCATCCCCCACCGACCTCGAAGGGGTCCGCGCAGCCCTCGCCGCCGGTCTGAGCGAACTCACGGAGCGCGAGCGGACCATCGTCACGCAACACTACGGCCTGTTCGGGCAGGGGCCTTCGCAAACGCTGGAGCAATTGGGCCGGCGTTTCGGGGTCACCAAGGAGCGCATCCGTCAAATCGAGGGACGCGCGCTCAACAAAATCCGGCACAGTTTGGCGCCGACGGCGGCGGAACTGGTCGCCGACTGAGTGCCGGCGGTCGCCATGCGCCGCACGTCCCCCAACGCCAAAGTCCGAAAACTGCGGAGGGGTGCAAGCCTCCAACATAAAACCGTGGGACCGGCCTTGAATGTGGGACCGGCCTTGAATGTGGGACCGGCCTTGAATGTGGGACCGGCCTTGAATGTGGGACCGGCCTTGAATGTGGGACCGGCCTTGAATGTGGGAC
>JAZDKM010000269.1:0-14764 GCA_043803085.1 Planctomycetota bacterium | reverse complement strand
TTTTGTGCTTCATCCGGGGGGGGGGGGGGGCCAAAACCCCCCCCCCCCCCCGACGCTCTTTTCCGGGTCTGACCGGGAGCCGGCGTGCACCGAGAAACTCTGGGGGCGATGGGTGGCAGGGGTCCGTCAAAGGCAGGGCTTTGACGGACTCGTGCCTGGGCGGAGCAGCGCACGGGTCTCTATCGCCTCGTAGGAGGCGATAGAGACCCATGCCACCCGAATCGAGCGGTACACGCGGAGCCGGTCAACGTACATAGAAGTCCTTGAACGGGTCGGACCAAAAGGGTAACATACGTAGAGCGTCTAACAAAAAGATGTGGGACCAGCTTTCCAGCCGGTCAGCGACAGGCTAGAAAGCCTGTCCCACAGGTCCATTCTGTTAGAAGCTCTTAGTATGAATCAGCCAGCGCCGCGGGTGGACCGGCGGCGCCGGCTGATTTCTTCTGAGACGGGAGAAGCGCCCATGTCCGGTAATCATCGTTTTGTCGTCCTAAGGCTGTTGGCTGTGACCGGCTTGGCGACGGTATTCGTCTGGCCTGCGTCTCCCGCCGCCGCCAGCACCGTGGTCCCCATGAACCTCGAAAGCCTGGCGGACCACGCCGGGCAGGTCATCGTGGGACAGGTGGCGGCCGTCCGGTCCTACTGGGTGGACGGGCCCCGCCGCATCGAGTCCGAGATCGCCTTCGAGCAGGTGGAATACCTCAAGGGCGGGCTGCGGGACGCGGCACCCACGTTCACTCTGACGGTCCCGGGCGGTACGGTGGGCGAGGTGCACATAGAAGTTTGCTGCGCCCCCTCTTTCGCGACTGGCGACAAATGGGTGCTGTTTTTGCTCCCGACTTACAAGACATTCCCGGTCGCCGGGCTTTATCAAGGGGCGTTTCTCGTCCGGCCTGATGCGCAAGGGATCGAGCGGGTGTATCACGTCCGTCATGGGAACCCCGAGCCCATAGCCGGCTTCGACGCGCAAGGTTTCGGCCAAGTTGCGGGACCACAAGGCGGTTCGGCGCACGAGCATCTGGTCGGGGCCACCAATGCGCGCATGCGACCGTTGTCCGAGTCAAACGCGCCGCGCGCGGTGATGTCCTACGCGGCTTTTCTGGCGCGCATTCGTCCGGTGCTCGCGAGCAGTAAGGACCACCTGTTGACGGAGCCGGCCGGTCGGCCCGAAGGGGGGCTCTACCGCAGCACTCCTTTGGCGCAAACCGCGGCGGACCGGTCCACGACGGCGGGGGACGCAAACACCCAAACGCCGGTCGTTCGCGGCGCTGCCGAGCGCAACACATCCGGTGAACCGCGCCCTTAATCCATGCGCCACGCGAGGAGGGTCAAGCCCGTGAAGCCTCGATGCTTGCCAAATCCGCAATCCGCAATCCGCAATCCGCAACCTGCAATTCCTTCCGCTCCCTTACGGTCGCGTCTCGGAGTGTTGACGGCGGCGTTAGCCATGGCGCTGCTCGGGGCGGCGGGCGAACGGGCCGGCGGTTTCTCGTGGTATCAATACGGCGGTGTCAACGTGGTCTGGCCCGGGGGCCAGAGCGTGCGTTATCTCTCTCCCACCAGTTTCCCCGAAGGCAGCGACGCGCAACTACTGCTGCTCGAAGGCATGGGCCTGTGGAACCTGGTGCCCGCAGCAGACTTTGAATACTTCTACAGTATGGAGGGGATGGACTATATCGACCCCTACGACGGGTACAACGACACGATCGCCGCCGAGCTGGATCCCGGCGTACTCGCGGTCACCTACATGGTGAGTCAGGGTGCCGTCTGGTACGACATGGACCAAGTGTACAGCGCGTCGGGCGCCGGCGTGGGCTGGACCTTTGATCCCAACCCGGACTGCACGACGGTTACCCAGCCGCAGACCTACGGTTACGCGCTGTTGCTGGTGGCGACGCACGAGCTCGGCCACGCCCTGGGTCTGGGGCATGATCCCCTTGGCGACGAACCGCCGGGGACCCCCTGGTTCATCGGCACGATGAACCCGCGCTATCCGGCCGGCGGCCCGGTGGGGCAGGAGAACATCGTCGAGGTGCACACCGACGACCGCAACGGCACGCGCTTCCTCTACCCCCACTCCGGCCCCTCCGAACCGCCGTACGTGGACCTGGCCAACGCCGGTTACTGCAGCGGCGGGGCGGTCATCGGCAAGCCGGTCCCGATCTTCTTCACCCCGGCCGGCGTTAATCCCAGCGGCGTGGTCACCGCCCGTAGCGTGATCGAGAACTTCGGAACAACCAACGAATTCTACGTGCAGCAGGGTTTCTACCTTTCCACCGACGCGACCATCGACACCGACGACCTGTTCCTGGGCAGCCTGCTATGGGACATCGCTTTCGAGGACGGCTTTGAGTTCGACGTGGACATCGACATGCCCGAGGACCTGGCCGCCGGGCCTTACTACCTGGGCTCCATCCTCGACGACCTCAACGAAGTCGAGGAGCTCTATGAGGACAACAACGCCGCGATCTACTGCACCCCGTTGACCATCAATCGGCTGGTCCCGGTGATCAACACGCTGGACCAGGAGATCATCCCGTGCGGCGTGCCCTACACCGGCCCCATGCCGACCGTCACCCACCCACTGAACATGAATCCCATCACCTGGAGCCCGGACAATCCCGAGCCGGGCATGACCATCAACCCGAACACGGGAGTGATCTCCTGGCCGAGTCCGGTGCGCTCGGAGTTCCTCTACACGCTCTTCATTCGGGCGACCAACAGCGCCGGCAGCACGACTCAGACGTTTTTCCTGGGGGTCACTGAATCCGCGCCGGTCATCGCCCCCCTCGCGGACGAGGTGGTTTTGTGCGGCATGTCCTACACCGGCCCCACACCAGTGATCACGGAACCGGCCTGCATGAACCCAATCATCAACTGGTCGCTCGACGCGGGCCCGCCGGACATGACTATCCATCACGACACGGGCGTGGTCGCCTGGCCCGAGCCGGTCCCATCGGCCGCGCCGTACACGATTACGATTCGGGCCACCAATGGGACGGGCAATGGGACGCAAACGTGGCATCTCGACGTGCTCGGGGGCGATATGGACGACGACGGCGACGTCGACCTGTTGGACTACGATACGTTCAACGCCTGCATCGTGGGGCCCGAGACCTGGCTGGTCGCCGGTTGCGAATGTGCCGACTTCGACGGCGACGGCGACGTGGACCTGGCAGACTTCGCAGAGTTCACGCAACGGTACGAGGGCAGTGCCCCGGAGGGAGCGTGCTGTTTCGCGAACGGTTCCTGTACCGACGGCACACCGACGCAGTGTAGTATTGCCGGCGGCAGTTACCTGGGTGAGGGCACGAGCTGCGCGACCGAGGATTGCCTCGGCGCGTGCTGCTTCCCCAGCGGATTCTGCCTCGACCTGACCCAGAACGACTGCAGCGGCATACCGGGCACGTTCCACGGCTACGGCACCGCGTGCGCGACCACGGATTGCACTCCGCCTCCGCCCGACGGGGCCTGCTGCCACCCGGACGAGAGCTGTACCGAAGGCACGGCGACAACGTGCGCCGCCGCCGGCGGCACCTATCAAGGGGACGACACGACTTGCGCCGGTTCCGATTGCACCATCCCGGCCGTCGGGGCTTGCTGCAATCCGGCCGGGTGGGGTTGTACCGCGCCGACGGAGGCCGCCTGCCTCGCTGCGGACGGGACCTACGAGGGTGATGACACCACCTGTGCCGCCGGCCGTTGCCCGGAGTACCGCAACGACATCAATCCGGCCACCACGTACTATGCCCCCGGCGCGAGTTCGGCGATGGGCGACGACATGACGCTGGTCGGGACGCACCGGAGCTTGATCTACTACGATTTGGGGGTCTATGGCGGGCACACCGGCGGCGGTCCGTTCAATGTCACCGCAAAACTGTACACTAACTGCCCCGGTAGCGGTGGTACGCTCATCTCCGGTGCGACGTCCACGTGGACGGCCGTGCCTGACGACGATTACATTTACGTGCTCAGCGCGGATTTTTCGGCCGCGCCTGTAACGATTCCCAACTCGGTATGGATGGTGGTCACGTTCTCCACCGCCCAGGCCGGGTGGGTTCTGGCGGGCCAGGCGGAAGTCGGCTACACCGCCAATATTTTCGGGCAGAATGATCCACCGTGGGGCTGTTCATTCGCCTTGGGAGGTTCGCCGCCGCCTTATGCCGGGTTCTGGGCCGATCTTCAGTGCGCCCCGGCCGGTGGGGGTTTCCGGGCGACGCCCGCTGAGCCGAGCTTGATGGTGACACCGCTTCAGCGTGCCGAGGGCCTGATACCCGCCGCGAGCTCACACTGACCGGGCGGTCTCACCGCGCGGTTCACCTGCGGAACGGGTCGCGTTTGGAGACTTCTTCCAAATAGCGGTGCAAGCTCTCGTACGGCGGGGGTCTTTGTGACAATTCCAGGGAGTGCTTCAGGCAGCGCAGGGCCTCGTCCGACTTTTTGATCTGCTCATAGGCTTTGGCCTTCTGCTCCCAGGCTTCCGCCTCGATGCGATGGTTGGAGTGCCGCCGGGCCAGCGCGATACGCTGATCGATGCGGACCAGCGCCTCCTCCTCCCGGTGAGTGAGCAGGTACATTTCCGCCAGGTGCTCGTAAATCACGGCCAGACCGTTCCAGAAGTCGGTGCCCTCGAGCGTTTTGAGGGCCTCGTCGAAGCGGACCTGGGCCTCGTCGAAACGTCCGGTTAGGCAAGCACAGCGCCCCAGGTTCATGTGGGAGACCCCGACGAGGACGCGGTCGCCGACCTCGCGGGCCAACATCAAGGCACGCTGGTAATACTCCTGCGCCTCGCACAACCGTTCCTGCTTGAGCAACACGCTGCCCATGCCGTTGTAGGGCCAGATCAGGGACACCAGATCGCCGAAACGCTTGCTGATGTCGATAGCCTCGGCGAAGGCATGCTCCGCGTCGACATAGCGGTTGAGCCGCAAGAGCACAAAGCCCAGATTGCCGTAGTACTTGGCAGCGTCGCCGGGCAGGTTCAACTCGGCGGCGATCGACTTGGCCTTGTCCAGGAATTCGTGGGCCAGGGCATACTCGCCCTGGTAATAGTACATCACCCCGAGATTGCAATAGGCCTCGGCCAGGCGTGGCTGGTTGTTCAGCGCCCGGGCCAGGTCCTCTTCGCGCTGATGATACTCAGCGGCACGGTCATATTGGCCGCAGCGCGCGTAGCAGACGCCGATGAGGCTGATGGGGTCGAGGTACTCCGGGTCGGCCCGCCGCGCCTCCTCCGCCAACCGGATGGCCTGGTGATAGTTCCCCTCGGCGAAGGCCCGTTTGGCGCGGGTGAGTTTTTCGGTGGCTTCCAGGCTTTCGGTGGCGCCGCCGGGCAGACGGGCCGGGGCCAACTCTTTGCTCATGAGCTCCACCACCGCGGTGGCGATCTGGTCTTCCAGCGTGAACAAGTCGTCAAGCTGTCCGGCCGCGTGCGTGATGTGCCGGGGTTCCGCGCAGTTGGCCAACAAGGCATGCGCCGTGATGCGTAGCTTGTTCCCCACGATCTGGTAGCTGCCCATGATGATGGTGCCGGCGCCGACCAGCCGCCCGGCTTCCACAATCTCCTCCAGTTCCGTGCCCCCGCCATCACGGCCGGCGATTTGTTTTAAGGTCTTTTGCAAGCTGTTCCGGTCGGCGATGTGTACGTCGCGCAGGGCCATCAACCGGGCGGTGACATAATCGGCAATCGCGTCGCCCACCCAGTCCTCGGGTTCGCGTTTGGCGAGGTTGTTAAACGCCAGCACGGTGACGCCCCCCGGCGGCACTCGGGGGGATGGCACCGGTACCACGACCGTGGTGGTACCCGGTTCCCGGCCGGTCTGCAAAGCGTGGGCGAGCGCCGCCGCCGACTCGTAGCGATGGTCCGGTTTCTTCGCCAGGCAGGCCTCCGTCACCTGCCGGAACCACCGCGGGATTTGCTCTTGCAGCTCCTCCGGCCAGACCACCGGATCGTGACGGTGCTTTTTGCCCAGTTCGAGCACCCCGGCACCTTGGTGCGGCGGCCGCCCGACGGCCAAGTGGTAGAGGGTGGCGCCTAGGCCGTAGAGATCGGCCCGCGGGTCCAGTTCGGCGTCCGCCTCGAACTGCTCCGGGGCCATGTAGTACGGCGTGCCCAACAACTGCCCCAGGTGGGTCACGCCCGGGTCGCGACCGGCGGTCTGGATCTTGACCAGCCCGAGGTCCATGATCTTGACGCAACCGTCGCGGCACAGCATCAGGTTGCTCGGCTTCATGTCGCGATGGATCAGCGCCGCCTTGTGAATGGTGGACAGTCCCTCGGCCGCCTGGATACCCAGTTCGACAACCTGCTCGCAGGACAGGCGGCCTTTCTCGTGCAGCGCCCGACGGAGGTTGACCCCATCCACGTACTCCATCACGAAGTACCAGTTGCCCCTGACGCAATCGCAATCCAAGACCCGGGCGACGTTGGGGTGGTTGACCGAAGCTCCGGCGTGCGCCTCCGTCCGCAGCCGGGCGATGGCGATGTCCTTCCAATCATCGTCCGGGGTACTCAAGACCTTGATGACACAGAGTTGCTCGAGGTGCCGGTGGTAGGCCAACAGGATTCGCCCCTGGGCCCCGGTGCCCAACAGGCGAATGATCGAGTAGCGGTCCGCGGCGATGTCGGCCCATTTTTCGGTGGAGGCCTCAGCCAGGGCCAGGAGTTCACGCCATTTGGTGCCGTCCTGGTCGGGCCCCCGCGGCGGGAAGATGTAACCGCACTGAGCGCAGGTGAGCAACAAATCCGTCGGCGCACGCTCGGTGGTAGCTCCCCCCTGGCAGTGCGGGCATGCCCACTTCAACTCCACCACCGACTTGCCCCCTTCCCCGGGGGCCGTTACCGCGCTGACCCCCGGCGCCTATTTGGCCGCTGGGTTCGGCATTTTACCTGTTTCTGCCAGCATGTGAAGAGGGTGTCTGCTGGACGAAACCACCCGGGCTAGACGCTAAACACGCACAGCGCGGACCCTTGGGGGACCGGCTTTCCGGCCGATCATTGACAGGTGAGACCTCCGGTTCCACAGTGGCGCACGTGCCCCGTCCGTTGACGCGCCGCGGGTCAAGGGCTGGGGGACGACACCGTAGGCAGGGATGTGTCCAAAACATTCTACATCATCGACGGTCACGCGCAGATTTTTCGCGCTTACTATGCGCCCTTTACGCGCTTGAACGCGCCCAGCGGCGAGCCCACCAAAGCCGCCTTCGTTTTCTGCCAGATGCTCGTGAGCCTCCTCCGCGACAAACAGCCCGATTATCTGGCCATGGCCCTGGACACCGGCACCGAAAACGTCTTCCGCCGTAAACTCTACCCCGACTACAAGGCCAACCGCGAGCCGCCGCCCGAAGACTTCGGTCCCCAGGCGGACCGGATCGTCGGTATCGTCCAGGCGCTGAGCGTTCCCGTGCTCGAGCGGGTGGGCTTCGAGGCCGACGACCTGATGGCAACCCTTTGCGAGCGCCTGGCCCGCAAGGACGTCGACATCTACTTGGTCAGCCGCGACAAAGACCTCGAGCAGCTCATCTCCGACCGCGTGCGGTTGTACGACCCGGGGAAGGACACGGTAATGGGCCGCGAGGAGCTTCTGGCTGAGAAAGGCTACCCTCCTGAAAGGGCCGTCGAGGTCCAGACGCTCTCCGGCGACAGCGTGGACAACATCCCGGGCGTGGTGGGCATCGGTCCCAAGACGGCAGCCAAATTGATCGCCCAATACGGGTCGGCCCGCGCCGTACTTGAGCACGCCGATGACTTGACCCCCAAGCAGCGGGAGCACGTGAAGGCCTTCGCCGAGCAGATGGCCCTCGCCCGGCAACTGGTGACGCTCCGCCGCGACGTGGATTTCGACTTCGACCTCCAGCGGTGCGCGACCGACGGCCTCGCCTTCGATAACGTCCGGCCCATCTTTGAGGAGTTGGGCTTCAACCGCCTGTTGCCTCAGTTGGACACCCTCGCGCGCGGCGCCGCCGAGAAAACCGCCCGAACCGGGAGCTTTAGCTTGCGCGGCTCGTCTGCGACAGTTATGGCAACGAGTGTGCGGGACCGGAACGATTATCGACTGGTGGACACCCCCGAAGCCCTGGAGGCTTTCGTCCAAGAGTTGGCGCAACAGGATACGTTCGCCTTTGACACCGAGACCACCGGGCTGAACCCGGTCGCGTCGAAGCTGGTCGGTCTGTCGTTTGCCTGGCGTGCCGGCCGGGCCTACTACCTTCCCGTCCGGGCCGCCGCGGGTCGCACGCTTGACGAGACTGCGGTGGTCGAGCGGCTCAAACCCATCTTGGAGGACCCTGCGCAGAAGAAGGTCGGCCAGAACCTGAAGTTCGACATGGCCGTCGTGCGGCAGGTCGGCATCCACGTCCGAGGGGTGTTCTTCGACACCATGCTCGCCAGTTTCGTGCTGGAGCCCTTACGCAGGTCGCACGGCTTGGACGGCCTGGCGTGGGAACTTCTCGGTCATCGGATGATTCCCATTAGCGACCTGATCGGGAAGGGCAAGCGGCAGTGCTCGATCGATGAGGTGGACACCGTCCGCGTGTGCGAGTACGCCGCCGAGGACGCCGACTACACGTGGCGGCTCTATGAAGTCCTCAAGCCGCAGATCGACGGCAGCTCCTTCGCCAAGCTCTTCTACGAGACCGAAATGCCCCTGGTCGAGGTCCTGTGCGACATGGAATGCAATGGCGTCGCCCTCGACGCGGACCTGCTTGCCGGCCTGAGCGCGTCCCTGGCCGAGCGCCTCGCCGAGTTGACCCGCCAAATCCACGCCGCCGCCGGCCACCCGTTCAACATCGATTCGACTCAGCAGTTGGCAGCCGTACTCTTCGACGAACTCCGCCTGCCCGTGGTCCGCAAGACCAAGACCGGGCGCAGCACCGACGCGGAGACACTGGAAGCGCTCTCGCAGAGAAGCCACCATCCGTTGTTGCGTCTCGTGCTGGAGTACCGCGAACTGACCAAGCTCAAGTCCACCTACGTGGACACGCTTCCGAAGATGGTGTGCCGCCGGACCGGACGCATCCACGCCGCCTTCCATCAAACCGGAGCGGTGACCGGGCGACTGTCTTCCAGTGATCCGAACCTCCAGAACATTCCGATCCGCACCGAGCCGGGCCGGCAGATTCGCGGTGCGTTCGTGGCCGGTCGGCCGGACCACGTGTTGCTCACGGCCGATTATTCGCAGATTGAGCTGCGCGTGCTCGCCCATTTTTGCCAGGACCAGGCCCTGCTCGAGGCCTTCCGCAGCGGACAGGACATTCACGCTTTTGTGGCCGCCCAGGTGAACGGCGTGCCCATCGACCAGGTCACCAAGGAGCAGCGTAGCGCCGCCAAGGCCGTGAACTTCGGGATCATCTACGGGCAGACGGCGTTCGGACTGGCCCGCGCGCTGAGCATCTCGCGCACTGCGGCCAAGACCTTCATCGACATGTACTTCATGCGCTATCCCGGCATCCGATGGTTCATAGATAAAACTATCGCCGACACCAAGCGGAAAGGCTACGTCGAGACCCTTCTGGGTCGCCGCCGCCCCCTGCCGGAACTGCGGTCCTCGAGTCCGCAAGAGGTCGCGCTGGGCGAACGCTTGGCGGTCAACACCATCATCCAGGGCAGTGCCGCGGACCTCATCAAGCGGGCCATGATCGACATCCACCGCGAAACCGCGGCCAATCACCGTCCCAGCCGCATGCTTATTCAGGTGCACGACGAACTGGTCTTCGAGGTGCCCGCTTGCCACGTGGAGGCCGAAGCCGAAATGATCCGACGGAAGATGACCCAGGCCATCCCCTTGGAGGTTCCCGTCGTCGTGGACATTGCCTGGGGCCGAAACTGGCTGGAAGCGAAATAGCCGGCGTTTCTCACCAAACCGGCGGGGGCGCCGTATCCTCCTGTAGCGTCGGGGCTTGTCCCCGGCGTTCAAGGGCCTGTCCCCGGCGCTGGGTAGGCCCGCCTCGGGCACGCCGCCCACAAGGGGCGACGCTACATAACGTTACGCGAATCGGCGCGTGCGTGGTGGGAAATCCGCTGGTGCGAGATTCCCATCTCGCACCCACCTTCGCAGGAATCCTTTCCTGCACGCCTCCGACACTTTCGCCGGAATGGATTCCCGCGGATCAGGGTGCGACAAAGGATTCTCACACGAGCGAATCCTACCATGGCCTTGACTGTTGATAAATGGCTTGTGACCCCTTTTCTGATCCTGGTTCTCGGTGACCGCTGACATCTGGATCGTGAAGAATCGTTCACTTGAAAGGCCTTCTTGCCTCGGGTATGCTGCTGTGGTTCAAGCACGGTATCCCTTGGCCGGAAGGCCTTGCCTTGTCGAGAAGCGCTGCCGCCCTCGCCTATTCTGGCCTATGGAACACCGGAGAAGACGTAGCACGCTAAATCAACCTCGCGATGTCGCTTCAGAAGCGTTCGCAGCGTATCGGCAAAGGCAAACCCTCTCCCGAACGGCCGTTCGTCAGAGCTCGTCGGATAGGCACGAATCAGGCGTCTTGAGAACTCCCTCGCAAACTCGACGGCGATACCATCGTTGACCTCCCATAGACAGCACACGACAGAAACGGACCCCACGAGATGCAGGCCTGCAAGAAGGCCCGTCATCTCTGTTCCCGCCTCAAGTAGCTGGCCAAGTAGGCACGCGTTCAGCACAATCACCCAACTGCTGTTGAAGTTCCACGGCTCGCCAGCGTAGAAAGTCGCACAGTGGAGTACGGCGTCGGGAAGAACCAGCCCCATGGTAGGGAGACGAAGCCCGGCAATCGTCAAAGCCCCACCCTCCTCGTACACACCATGTCCCGCAAACCAGAAGACCTCACAATCGCGATGGTACGTAGCGATGTTGTCGACAGTAGCCCTTGTATCAGCCGCGGCGCCGTCGCCGAAGGCAAGAGTATTCTCCGGGCCGAACGTCTCGCGAAGCGCCTGCCATTCGCGTGGGACGCCCGCAAGATACGGAGCACCCGGGACAACGCTCGTACTCGGCGCTCCAATAAACACGCAGCGCGGATGCTCCCGCCTGAGATTGGGTAAGCCTCGGTAGAGATGCGACATAAGCGACCACTTCAACACCAGGAGGCTCATACATGTCGAGACCGAGCCGAAACGATACAGCAAAGCCCCGCTGTCTGTGCTATTCGGACGTAGAAAACTCCATGGTACAGCATGCAACACGCCATCAGGGATCACAATGAGCCCCAACTCACTCGCTGCCCAGCCGGCCTTCTTGCAGTGCTTCTCTAGGACGCGGCAGATCTCGTCGATCGCGACCAGTCTGGAGAGTTCCTGCACCTGAACGGCGAATGCCTTTGCAGCTGTCTCACGACACCTCGCTGCTTCGTGGAGCAACTCGACAGCCTGCACAATCTGCTGTTTCACCCCAGAACGCACGATTAGGGGGCACAAAAGCGGCTCGGGAAGCACCTTGTCGGGTGTGTACCCGTAATCCGCGAAGTTGTCACCATACAGGAAGCGACCGATACTGCCGTCGATGAACGCCACGAGGTCGTCCCCGATAAACCGAAAACTGAGCACAACGAACTTCGCGGTGGACGGAAAAGAGGGATGCTCCGAGAGGGATTTATCCTTCCCCGTTACTCTACCGATGTCGCGAGCCTTCACGTGTGCCCACTTACCCAAATCATTGGGCCCAACACGGAGACATTGCCGATGAACGGCGGTCTGGGTAGTGCCTCTCGATTCCAACCCTCCGCACATCCGACCCGAAAATGGCGCCGCAGCCGTGGCTGGCCATGCGTGTCTCACCGCGGCGCCGATCTTGGTGCCCAGGAGCCGCTTTGTACCCGTAAGGTGTGCTTTGAGCATTTCGGAAGCTGAAAAGCCAACCGACCACAACTCCTGCGCCTTTTCCGCCATTCCACGGTCCAGGTTCTCTGAGGCGCATGCGAGCGTCAGCCGGACGAGCGATTCCGTTGCCGGGATGAGCGTCGCCGCCTCCCGACTCTTCTTTGCGAGGTCTACCTTGCCAGACGGAATGGCCTTCTCGATCTCCCGGCGCACAGCCTCGCACGCCGCGTACGTGCGCTCCTTCTCCGCCTTGGCAAGCGTCTCTGACACCCCAGCTGGCAGCCCGGATATGCGCGCGTCCGCGTCGGAGACGAAGACCGAGTGATCTGCTTGCCCCGCTCCCAAGATAAGACCAAGAACCCGCTGGGCAAGGTTGATATCCACATCACTACCCCTCTCTGTTTCTGCCTGCACTGTCTCCTCCACGGCTTTGTACACAACATACGCGCCTAGACCGGTAACACCACGGAGTCTTGCGAAGATGGGCGCGCACCTAGAGAGCATACGCAGCCGTTCATTGATGGGGATGTCGCTTCTTGCGCGAAAACAATGTGCACATTCCTGTCCGCATTTCTCTATCGCGCCCAAATGCGGGCGATGCGACTCGAGATTCCGTGTCCACCACTCCGCGTACTCAAGGAAGATATTGACTTCCCCATACTGGCTGAATGGAACACCGCGCTCCGCACGTCTGCGTGCTTCTTCTATCTCATTGTAGGTGAGGCCGATCTCCTCCGCCACTTTCCTGACTTTGAGGTAGCGGCGCCAGAAGGCATAGTATGCTTCGTTGAACTCTGTTCCTTCGTCATTGCGATACGTGCTTATGGCTGCACGGTCAGAGCGCGCCACCTCCTCTGCAAGTTCTTCGCGTGATCTCAGACCGAGGGCATGCAATGCCTTTGTACACATGAAAGGTTACACCTCATATACCGCGGGCAGTGCGAGACGTCGCAGGAGAATCAGCATGGCTACGTGCCTCACAGCGGCGCAGAAAAGGGGTCAGAAGCCATTGTTACTCGTCGCCGACACCTTCTTCGGCCGGCCGACCGGACGAAGACTGCTTTCCAGCCCCAGCCTCACCGCCGTGCGCCTGACCCAGGCCTCATCACCGTAGGGCCGGCCTCGACGCACGCACTGCCGCAGCCATTCCAACTCCTTCTCGTCCTGCGGCTCGTTCACCACCCGCCGCCAGCCGCGTGGGCGATCCACCGGTCAATCATCGAGCAACACTACCCGCTTGTCCAGCTTCTTCTCCCGACAGGCAGGCGAACGGGTGTGGCCAGGATTCGTGGCAGCCACGGAAGGGAAGTGGCAGGTAGGATCACATGCGAGGCGTGACGCGCATCGCCCGACGCCTGGCGTGCGAAACGGATCCGCCCCGTGGGTAAATCTCCCGTATCCAGATAGCCCGGAGGGCCGACGATGGTTGCCAGGGGCTTCGAGCCCCTGGACCGCGGGTTGCCCTGAATTTCCCGCCTGGTCGCCACGGCGACGCGCTGCCGGGAGTCGCCGTGGCGATCAGGCGGGAGCCGAGTGGAGAATCCCACCACCAGGGACGGATGTCCCTGGCAACTATCGTGCGCCCTGCCGGGCGAATAGGGAGGCTGGCGAGCTTGGCTGACGCCGTGGAAGAAACCGCCACGATACCTTGCCAGACCCCAGCGAACACCAGACCCCGGCCTCCGCCCGCTCCACCAGCCGGGCTGCTGGTGCGAGATCACGCCATCCCGCGCGACGTGCCCGTGGTGGTAGACGTTGCCTGGGGCCGAAACTGGCTGGAAAGCAAGTAGGTCACCGGCCAATGTCCCTACCCAGTGCGGGCCCTCGCTGGGCGGGCGCACGCAATCTCCGCTGTGCGTACTTGGCGCGTGATCTACAGGACCGCCGACGCGTGCGAACTGGGAGACACGTGAAGCGGTCTGTGCCCCGGATGAGGGCGGCTAAGGCGCGCCGCCGAAGACCCCCTGGAACCGGGCAAAGTCGTTGAGGTCGACGTCTCCGTCGCAGTCGAAGTCACCGAGCACACAGGCAGGCGTTCGCTGGCCGCCCGGCCCGGTGATACAGCCGGAGAAGGTCGCGTAGTCGGTCAGGTCCACCGCGCCGTCCCGGTCGAAATCACCGAACAACTGACATTCATCGGGAAGCCCATCACCATCGCAATCTCGGCTGGTACCCCCGCTGATGTCACACGCATCGAGCGTGCCATTCCCGTTGCAGTCATAGACCTGCGGTGGGACGGCCGCACCTCCGGCTACACAAAGCTCGAAATCGTCCAACGAGAACACGATAGTCGCCCCGCTGGGCGCCCCGTTCGCTACCGCCTGTAGCCGGAAGTAGTCCATCCGCTGGGCCCCGGTCTCCAGCACCGGGAGCGGTGGGTCCAGCCGGGGCTCGCCGTCGATGTACAACTGCAGCAAACCGGTGACGTTGTCGAGCGTCACCTCAAAGTCGTAGCAGGTGTACAAGGTGGGCCGCACCCCCGTGTTGAGGTATGCCGGACTGCCCGCGGGATTCTGGACCAGCACGTAGCCGCGGTTGGCCGCCCCGACCAGATTCGATACGGTGGAGGCAAAGTGGAGGAGAATCACTTTCTTGTTGCGAGCCGCATCATGGATCGACAACTGCCAATCGGTCTTGGGATTGAGGCTCTGTTCGAGGGAGGGATGGAAGCGCAAGGAATAGTGCGAGGCCGTGCTGGGCAGCAGACCGGCATTGGTGCGGAAGTATTCGCTGGTCACGTAGCCGAGTTCCGGAGCGCCGCTCGAGGGGACATTGACTTTGACGGCGTTGTCAGAGAAGTCCTGGGTCTGGCAACCGATGGGCGAGATGACCGCCGTGCCGCTGGGATTGGTCCAGAAGAAGCCGTCGTTGTTGTAGTCAATCTGGCCCATCGGCCTGCCGTAACTGAAGGGCGGGTTGGGCTGGAAGCCGTCCCACAACCCGTAACAGACTTCGACGTCG
>JAZDKM010000268.1:0-12757 GCA_043803085.1 Planctomycetota bacterium | reverse complement strand
GCTCTACGTCCCGCACCTGCTTCCCTCTCCGGAGGAAAAGCGCCGGTTCCTCTGGTGGGAACCGAAGCCGCCGGGAACCATCTTCGCCCTGTCCCAGCGAATCAGCGACAACCAGCAGGGACCGATGGTGATTCGCACCCTCCCCGAGCGCGCCATGCTCCTGGGGGACCAGGGCCCCGGCCGGATGTGCCTGGATTTCTGGCCGGTCGAAGGCCTGGGCAAAGACCAGCCGTCCGTGTTCAACCGCTGGCCGCACTCGACCTGCTCCCAGCGCGAGCCCTGCCTGCAGAGGCTGGCCCTGCCGGGCCGGCATGGAGCGCTCTCCACCGTCAAGGTGGAGGCCCTGCGCGAAGGAAAGCAGGAGGCCGAGGCCCGCGCCTTCCGCGAGGAGGCGCTCTTCATCAAGAAGAACCTCACCGGCGAGCGCGCCGAGCGTTGCCGGAAACTTCTGGACGCCCGGTTCAACCTCTGCCGGACGACCCACAGCAACTACTCGCCAGGTTGCGTTGCCTACGACGAGGGCTGGCAGAAAAATTCCGAAAATCTGTATCGCCTGGCCGCCGAGGCGGCCGGGAAGCTGGGCGGCAAGTAACTCCGGAGGGAAAGGAGGAGTTCGTGATGAATCGGAAAATGACGGGCGGGTTGAGCGTGTTCTCATTTTTGGTTTGTCTGCTGGCTTCGATCTCCGTGGGCGCCGAGCCGCCGGGGTTTGCCCAACCGCCGAGCGCCAAGCGCGAGGGCGACACGGTCAGGATCAACTTCGCGGTCAAGGCCCCCTGCGACGCCGCGGTCTGGGTGGAGGACGCGGGCGGGAAGACCGTCCGGCATCTCGTTGCCGGAGCTCTCGGCGACAACCCGCCCGAGCCCTTCCAGAAGGGCCTGACCCAGACCGTCGAGTGGGATGGCAAGGATGACGCCGGCAAGCCTGTCCTGAGCGGAGTCGAAGGACCCGCGCCCGCTGGCTGCAAGATCAAGGTCGGCCTGGGGCTGGGCCATAAGTTCGACAAAATCGTTGGCTGGGATCCCAAGGCCATCCACCAGATCTACTCGGTGGCCGTTGGCCCCAAGGGCGAGGTGTACGTCCTGTGGGCTCAGCCGCTCACGATGTGCGGTCCGCCCCAGGTGGCGGTGCTGTCGCGCGAGGGAAAGTATCTGCGGACTGTCGTGCCTTACCCGGCGAGCCTGTCGCCCGAGAAGATGGCGGGCATCAGCCCCATAACGCTGGCCGACGGTACGGTGGTCCCGCGGGTTCACCACGCTTTGGCCAGCACCTTCTATCCCTGGCTCTCGGGCGCCTGCCGGCAGGCCATGACCGTCACGTCCAAGGGCAAGCTGGTGATGGCCACCGGGCACTTCAACTATTCGACCGTCGGCTCCACCGGTCCGCGTCGGCTGCTGCTGGTGAACCTCGACGGAACCTGCCCGGAGAGCTTCGCCGGCCCGATCCTCGACAAGCGCCAGTGGGACGGCCGACCCGTCGAGGGCTACGTCCACGTGGCCGTCGGAACGGACAGCGATACCTTCTACGTAGCCGGGCTCTTCGATACCAATGACTGGGCCAAGGAGCGCATTCCCGCCCATGCCGTGTTCACCGGCACGCTTTCCGGCGGAAGCGAGGCGGAGGCCGCGGTCTTCTTCGGCGAGAAAACCACGTCCGGCAAGGATGAGTCCCATCTGGACGAGCCGCGCGGCGTGGCCGTTGACGCCGAGGGCAACGTCTATGTCGCCGACCACAGGAACAACCGGATCGTCAAGCTCGACAAGACCGGCAAGTTCCTGGGCGAGATCACGGTCGAGAATCCCGACCAGATTGTTCTGGGCCGCAAGACCGGGGCCATTTATGTCCTGACGGTGGAGTATCCCCCCGGGCTCCGGAAAGGCATCACCTGGCAGGGTCAGAAGGTGCTCAAGCTCAAGAGCTGGGCCGATCCCCAGGTGGAGGCCCGCCTGGAAGTCTTCGCCAGCCGAACACGCGAGGCCCTGACCATTGCGCTCGACGAGGAGGCCTCGCCGCCGGTCCTGTGGGTGGCCTCTTCGTACCCCAACACCTATCACGGCACAGGCCACGGGCTCTATCGCTGCCTGGACCAGGGCGACTCTTTCAGCGAGCCGCAATGCGTGCTGGGACCGGAAACGGGCTCGAAGGGGCTGGATATCATCCACTACCTCGCGGTCGACCCGGTCAGGGAACACGTCCACGTAGGTGCTTATAGCACCAAGTGGCGCATCTTCGACGGCCGTAGCGGTGAGTACCTGCCGGCACCCAAGATCTACTCCGACCAGGAGCGAGCCTTTGACAGTGAGGGCCGGCTTTACTGTTACGGGAACTCCAACATGCTGAAGAACATGTTTTCCCGCTACACCACCGATGGCAAGCCTGCCCCCTTCAGCGGCACCGGCAGCCATACCATTGATAACCTGCCGGGAGGCACGAAGTCCATGCCGCGCGGGTTCTGCGTGACTCCCTTCGGGGATATCTATGTGCTGCACTACCCCGGTGACCCCGGGAAACCGGACGGGTCGAAGACCACCGTCACGGTCATCGGACCGGACGGCAAGGTCAAGCGCACCGATGTGGTGACCTCCATGCGCACCGCCTCCAGCGTCCGGGTGGACCGCGCCGGGAATATCTACATCGCCGAGAACATCAAGACCGCGGCCGAGCCGGTCCCCGCGGAGCTGGGTGTCAAGCCCGGCCCGACCGGGAGTATCTGTGGCAACCGCTACGAGCACGCCGCCTGGTACCCGTGGATGTACGGCAGCGTGGTCAAGTTCGGGCCGGAGGGCGGCAGGATCGAGCGCGCCGCCGGCGAGTACCTCACCGGCTGGCCAAGCTTCTACGGGTACGAGAAGGACAAGGGCGCCGTCAAGGCCAGCGGCGTCAAGTGGCTGCGGCTGGGCATGGCCCCGGTGCCGGCCAGCGAACGGGTCTGCGGCTGCCTTACCGGGCGGTTCGATTTGGACCGCTTCGACCGCATTTACGTCCCCGACGCCGGCCGTTGCCGGGTGAATGTTCTGGACACTAACGGGAACGAGATTGCCCATTTCGGCGCCTACGGCAACATGGACAGCCAAGGGCCCGACAGCGCGGTGCCGCTGCCGAAGATACCTCTTGCCTGGCCAGCGTATGTGGCGGCTTCTCCGGAAGCCATATACGTTGCGGATTGGCTGAATATGCGGGTCGTCCGGGTCAAGCCCGTCTACGCTGTTTCTGCCGAGTGCCCGGCGCCACAAGGAGGAAACCCATGATCCGATACTGCTTCTTGCTTGCCGCGTTCATCTGCTGCGCTGCGGCCGGCGCCGCCGAGCCGCCGGGCTTCGCCACGCCGCCGGCGGCGACGCGGGCTGGCGAGAAGCCCGCCGCCGGGGAGAAGATCCTGTGCAGTTTCGAGCTCGAGGAGATGAAGCGCAGCTATCCCGGCTTTCAGGTCAAAGACGCCGCAGGTAGCATGATCTTCAGGGATCTGGGCAGGGGGGTGGACGCTTTCGAACTGTCCAAGGAGCATGCCACCGACGGAGCGTGGTCCATGGTCCGGAATGGCCGCGATCCCTACAGCGACGCCGAGATTTCGGCCATGTTCAACAGCTACTTCTTCGGCATGAACTGGATCCGGCACATCGGCGCCGGCGACTGGCGGGGCTACGCCCAATTGCGCCTGGACGTGGCCGTCTCCGATGCCGAGGGCGTCCTGCGACTGCTCTTCGAGGACGACGCGGTGTTGTCCCCCTACCTGCGCTACAAGGTGCCGGCGGGCAGGATCGTGACCATCGTGGCGCCCCTCAAGCGGGCGGTCGAGGCCGCCAAGGCTGCGGAGAACGGCGAGCTGGACCTGGGCAAGGTCCACAGCCTTTACCTCTGGGTCGAGAGCGCCCCGAAATCGCGGGTCTTCGTGGACAACCTCCGGCTGGCCGGCGAGGGAGCCCCGCCCCCGGCGGTGGCGGTCGAGCCCTTCCAGATGCTGGGCGCCGATTTCGGCTGGAGCGAACAGGTCAAGAATCTCCCGCCCATCCCCAAGCGCGAGTTCCCGCGCGCGAGCGGACCGGTCGAGCAGCTCGGGCCGGTGACCCTGCCCAAGGCGGGCTACACGGACAAGTCATACATCTCCGGCGGGATATTCGGGAAGGGCGGCGACTACGGCACCGCTATCATCCGCGGGGTGGCCGCCTACGACAACCGACGCATCCTGGTGATCCTGGACCCTGGCCGTGCCTTCGCCAGCTTCGACGGCGGCGCCACCTGGGGGGGACTGGACGGCAAGAGCCCGGGGCCGACCATCACCGGAGCATGGAGCGGGCACTCCGGGGTTGGCGGCAGTCACTACACGGGCGACGCGTACAGCATGATCCGCTGCTCCCCGATGACCAAGCGGGACGGCAACGGGGCGATTACCTTCGATGGCGAGTTGTACCCCCACAGATGCCACGGCGGCGGCAATATCGGCTACGCGGGCATGAAGATCATCATCTTTCAGGGTGATCGCTGGGAACTGGGGCCCGAGGTGCTGCTCGACCACCACATGCGCCATTGCCCCGGGGTTCCGGGCGCCGTCTTCCTGCAACTCAAGTCCGGGCGAACATGGGGCTTCTGGCACTCGGATTGCAACCTGCAGGGGGGAATTCACATCGTCGGCAAGTGCTCCGACGACGGGGGCCTCACCTGGAAGTTCCCGGGGCGCCACCCGAGCATCTTCGGCCTGAACAAGGCGCACATCAACGGCTTCCTGCCCTTCCCCTACAAGGAGCACGTCGCCGTGGTCTGGAACCCGCGGGACGACAGCGGCGGCACGCCTGTGGCTTGGTGCTGGTTCGACGGGGAGAAGTTCTCCGAGCCGCAAGTCATAGACAAGGCGGCGCTCATGGCCTCGGCCGCCGCCATCCCCGACGGCACGGTCTTCGTGGCCATGAAACCCAGGCGCAACGGGAGGGGGCTCTTTGTCAAACGCCTGGCGGGGGCCGAATGGAAGGCCGATCCGCTCGACGACGGTGCCGCCGGCGCGATCGGCAGCGTGGCGCTGACCGCCAGCGGCGACGAGGCCTTCTGCTTCTGGATGCGCGAGGAGGCCAAGGGCGAGGCCAAGAGCTACCCGCTGCTCTATTCCTCGTGGAGCCGGGACGGCGGCTGGAGCCAGCCGGTGGAGATAGCCAGGGAAAGCGAACCGGTCCACCGGATCGTTACCCCGGAGGTCTGCCCGCCGGACTATGTCCCGGTCTTCTGGGACAACGGCATACGTGACAACAAACCCGGCTGGTCGGATAAGCTGTGGGTGCGCTTCGCGCGCGTCCCCGCGGACAAGCCCTGGAAGCCGAAGGCGCCATGAGGCCTGGGGCGGAGCAAGAAGGACATCTTGAACGAGGAGCGCGGCGTGCACCACATCGGCGCGCCGGTCCGGTCGGTCGAAAATTTCGTGCCCTTCGTCCGGTCGATCACCAAGGGCGGTGCGAGATTCGTGCGAGTCCCGGTGCAGCAGCCGGAAAAGTAGATTCGGAAGGAGACAAATCATGCGACGGATTCCAACGTTCTGCCAGTCTCGGCAGGGAACTGGAATTCACCCTTGCCTATCAAGGCGGCGCCGTGGTCTATATCAACGGGGAAGAGGTTGCCCGGAAGCACCTGCCCGCCGGGCCGCTGGAGCCCGACACCCCGGCCGAGGACTACCATCAGGAGGCCTACGTCACGGCCGGGGGTGAAGGCATCTGTGGCTGGGGCTTCGGGCACCCCGAGACGTACAAGGACCGGATCGCCCTCCGCGGGCGCGAGGTCCAGGTGAAGATCCCGGCGGCCAAACTGCGCAAGGGGGCCAACGTCATCGCGGTGGAGGTGCATCGCGCGCCCGTCTCGGAGATCATGTTCACGTCCAAGTGGAACGACAACCGGAACTACGTCATGTGGGATCACATCGGCTGTGGGAAGGCGGTGCTGACCGCTCCGGCGGGCTCGAGCGTCGTCCCCAACGCCGGGCGGCCCACGGGGATACAGGTCTGGACCCAGCCGGTGGTGACCGAAGTGCGGAACACCGACTTCGGCGACCCCCCCGGGCCGCCGAGGCCCGTGGAGATCCGCGGCGCCAGGAACGGCGCCTTCTCCGGTCAGATCGTGGCCGGCTCGGACGCGGCCATCAAGGGGCTCAAGGTCACGGTAACAAACCTGAAGGGGGCCAGGGACGGATCGCTCCCGGCCTCCGCGATCCAGGTCCGCTACGCCGTCCTGCGCGGCGAGACAGAGGCTTACGGCTCGGTGTTGCGCCGCTTCGACGGCCTGGAGGAGAAGCCGCCGGAGGAAGTGGCGACGGACAAGGCCGTCGGGGGAAGCGTGCAGCCGGTGTGGATCACGGTGCGCGTGCCGAGGGACGCCGCCGGCGGCCGGTACGAGGGCAAGGCCGTGGTGAGCGCCGATGGCGTCAAGCCGGTCGAAGTGCCGATCACGTTGAACGTCGCTGACTGGGCGTTGCCCGACCCGAAGGACTACGCGACCTTCATCGGCCTCATCCAGTCGCCGGAGTCGCTCGCGCTCCAGTACACGGTGGACAGGTGGTCGGAGGCCCACTGGAAGATGATCGACCGCTCCTTTGAGCTGCTGGGCCGGATCGGCACAAAGGACGTGTACATCCCCATCCGCGCCAGGACTTATTTCGGCAACGAGCACTCCATATCGAGAAAATCCTGACCGATCCTGCCCGGAAGGCCGGGCTCGGCGAGGACCTGGCCAGGCGTTGCCAGGATCTCCTCGACGAACGCGTCCGGGTCAACCGGCAGGCCAGCGAGAACGACACCGGGGCCTCCGGCGGAGGCTCGGCCCTCACGTGGACGTGGTACGCCGGCTCGGGCTGGCAGGAGCGTTCCGAGCGGCTCTACGCCCTGGCCGCCGAGGCGGCCGGGAAGCTGGGCGGAAAATAGCGAAAGTAAGGAGGATGCTCAATGTGGACACGGCATTTTGGCGTTCTGAGTGCGGTGGCGGTCGTGGCGGGTGTGGTGGCGGCGGGGACGGCCGGGGAGCCGGCCAATCCTACGGGGGTCGAGGCCGGCGTCACCATCCTCGACATGAAGAGCCACTGGCGGGTTCACGCCACCAAGGGCCCCCACATGGTCCCCATCGAACTGCTCAAGGAAACGGAGCCCGGCGCCACCGCCCCGAAGTTCTGGGCCATACGCTATGACCCTTGCGCGCACGGGCCCGAGAAAACCGCGCCCGACGCCAGGAGCGTTGGGGACGTGGAGACCTCTCCTCCTCCGGGAAATTGGATGAAGCCGGACTACGACGATTCTTTCTGGGCCCATTCCAATGGTCCCTTCATCGCCAGGCGGGGCCACGCCGACGCCTGGGGAGACGAGGGCTGCCGCCGCACCTGCCTGCGCGGGAAGTTCAAGGTCGCCAATCCGGGCGCCGTGAAGAAGCTCACTCTGAGCGGCGAATACCGCGGCGGGCTGGTCGTCTACCTCAACGGTCGGGAGGTGGTCCGCCGGCATCTGCCTGCCCTGAGCCTGTCGAATGGGCCCGAAGGCGAGCTCGGTCCCCTGGCCCTGGCCGAGCCATACCCCAGGGAAGCCTACCTTGACGCGGCCGGGGAAGTGCTCCCCGGGGCCTACTTCGCCAACCCGCGGATCCAGAAGGGCGAGCAAGACCTCGCCGCGCGCCTCAAGAAACAGGACAACAGGATACTGGAGCTGGTCGAGTTGTCGCCGCGAGACCTGGTCGAGGGAACAAACGTCCTGGCTGTAGCGCTTTACGAGAGCGCCTTCCGCCCGGAGGCGATGAAGTGGTGTGATCAAAAGATGTGGGATAAATACCCCTCGTGGCCGCATATCGGGCTGGCATCCCTGCGCTTGGCCGCCGAGGGTGAGGGGCTCATCCCCAACGTGTCCCGCCCCAAGGGGTTGCAAGTTTGGAACCATGACATTCACCGGCTCTTCGGGGTCGAGGCCTACGGAAACCCCAACGAGCCGCTTCGCCCCATCAGGCTGGCGGGGGTTCGCAACGGCTGTTATTCCGGACAGGTGGTGGTGAGCGCGGATGCGGCCCTTGCCGACCTGAAGGCCGCCGCGACCGGCCTGGCGCAGGCAGGAGGCGGCGGGAAGATTCCGGCCTCCAACGTCCGGGTGCTCTACGGCGATCTGCCGCCGTCGGGGGAATACGAGAAGCTGGTCGGGGGGAAGTTCTTCATCAGCCTGAATGAGGACCCTCCGGCGGAGGCCGGCAATGTCTGGCCGGTATGGGTCACCGTGCGGGTGCCGGAAGATGTTCCTGCCGGCATGTACAAGGGAGCCCTGACAATCTCCGCCGCCGGGGCATCGCCCGTCGAGATTCCCATCGAGGTGGAAGTCATTGACTGGGCCCTGCCGGCACACCCCTCGGACTATCAGGGTTTCATGGGCATCTATCAGTCGCCGGAATCTCTGGCCATCCAGTACAACGTTCCCATGTGGTCGGAGGATCATTGGAAGTTGATCGAGAAGTCCTTCGAGCTGCTGGGTTATTTGGGCAACAAACATCTGGTTATCCCCCTGGTTACCCGGAGCCAGTTCGGCAACGACGAGAGCATGGTGCGGTGGATCAAACAAACCGACGGCTCGTACAAATACGATTTCTCAATCTACGACCGCTATGTCGCGCTGGCGAAGAAACATTGCAAAATCAGCATGCTGTCCCTCATCGTGTTTCACGCCGCTCCGGGGTGGGACCCTGCTCTGGGTGGTGGGGCCGGTGGGTGGAATGATTGGGGGATGGCGACCCCTGACAAGCCGACCTTCGTCACCGTGATGGACCCGGCCACCGGAAAGACCGAGCCGATGAAGTTGCCGGTCTATGGGACCGAGGAATGCAAGAAACTCTGGAAGGCCCTGTGCGATGAAATCCGGGGGCGCCTGGGCAGGGAGGGGTTGGACAAGGCCACGGTGGTGCTGGGCATCTGCGCCGAAGGCGGGGTGCACAAAGACGTGGTGAGCCAGTTCAAGGAGGTTTTCCCGGAGGCGGCCGGATGGCATTACGGGGCGCACGGCCGGCCACAATCGGGACACCACGGCGGTTACCTGAAGCTTGGGGAGTACATATATGTGCCCTTTCAGCTTGGCCCTTCCGGAACCGGGCCGTACGGCGTCAGGCCTCGCCGTTATGATTGGTGGACCCCGGATGAGCGGGGCTGGCTTATCGTCATGAGCGAGAGACAGCCCGACTGTTCGCAAACGCCCCTGGTCACTCGGACCATGGTCGAGCGGGCGATGCTCTTGGGCGACAAGGGGGCCGGCCGGATGGGTCTCGACTATTGGCCCGTGAAGGGGGTCGCCGGACCGAATTACGGCGCCGCCAGCCGGCTTGGCCAGTTCCCGGAATCGTCCGTCTCCCAGCGCACGCCGTTCCTGCACGCCTTGGCGTTTCCGGGCAGGAACGGCCCTGTGTCCACGGTCAAAATTGAGACCATGCGCGAGGGCTGTCAGGAGGCCGAGGCCCGGGCTTTCCTGGAATTGGCGGTGGTGAGGGACAAGAAAGTCACCGGGGAGATGGCGGAGAGGTGCCGGAAACTGCTCGACGAGAGGTGGGAGCTTTGTCGCCTGGGCCACCGCGGGGGGGCGGAACGATCCGCCTACGGCGAGGGCTGGCAGAAACTCTCCGCGGACCTGTATCGTCTGGCCGCGGAGGTGGCCGGCAAGATCGGAGGCAAGTAGACTCTTGGTTGTGAAATCTTGTGAGAAACGGCAAGGAAATATGGCTTGCGAAGTGATAAAACCGCTCATCCTGAGCTTGTCGAAGGATGCGCCACCGCTCATGGTTCGTGGTTCGACACTTATTTTAATTTTTAAGGAATGCTCACCATGAACGGATATCCATAAGGGCTCACCACGAGCGGCATTGAGGGTTCGACCTGTTTGGTTCCGGCTCTGCCGGGTTGGGGGGTGGCAAACAAGGGGAGGGGCACCCATGCGGCGCGCCTTTGTCGCGGTAGTGGCTCTGGCGGCCCTGCTGGTGGCGTTTTCGCTGGCGCCGGCCGGGGCGGCCTTCGCCTCGGACTGGCCGCAGTTCATGCGCGGCCCGGAGCGCACCGGCGACGCCGACGACGAGGTCCTGCAATTGCCGCTGGGCTTGGTCGCCCAAGTCAAGCTCGACGACGCGGTAATGACCTCGCCGGCGGTGGTCGGTGGGCTCGCCTATGTCGTGGATCAGATGGGCACGGCGTACTGCGTGGATCCAAAGGCCGGGAAGATTGTCTGGAAAGTTTCGCCCGACGGCGAGAAAGCCATGGGCGCGAACAGCTCCTCGCCGTGCGTGGTCAAGGGGCGGGTTTACTACGGCACCACCGCGGGTACCTTCCACGTCCTCGATGCCAAGGATGGCAAGGTGGTCAGGACGATGAGCCTGGGCTGGCCGGTGGTGGCCTCGCCGGCCGCGGCGAACGAGTCAATCTACATCCTGACCGTCGGCGCGATTCTCCACTGCTTCAACCTCGACGGCAACGAGAAGTGGAAGTGGGATCACTACGCGCGCAATGCCAAGCCGGAGACCACCCGCACCGGGCATCCGGCCAGCTTCGACGCGACGCATTATGCCGGAGCGCGGGAGCTCTGCGTCTCCGGGAAAAACGTGGTCGTCGCCTGCGGATGGGATTTCTTTTGCCTGGAGGATGGCGGCAGGGACGTGAAGCTCCTCTGGTGCCACCGCGATCCCGTGAACGGCAGTGTGCCCTTGAGCATGACCATTTCCGGAGACAATCTCTATGCGGCCTGCCACTCGGCGGACGGTGGCGGGTGTATCGCGGCTTTCGCGCTCAAGGACGGCCGCTTCGATTTGATGGCGACCCCGAAGCAGTGGGAGAGCCGTGATGTGTCCGGAAAGTCCGCCATCTTTGGAACGATGGCGGTGCGTGGCGCGACTGTTTTTTACGGCCGGGGCATATGCGGTTTCGGCTCCGACGAGTTCCGGGGCGCGGGCAAGGGTTGGCGCAAAGGATGGGAGTCTTATGAGTGGAGCAATCCGGCGACTTTCACGCCATCGCTTGCTTCCCCGGCGCTTTCCAGGGAGCACGCTGTTTTTGCTACGGTACAGGGGGAGCTCGTGGTGACGCCGCAAGCCAAATGGGCTCCGGCGTCCTTCCATTTTAAAACGCCGCATGGCAAAATGATTGTTTCCTCACCGGCGATATCCGGCGGGTGTGTCTATTTTGGTTGCGACGACGGATTTCTCTATGTTCTTGGGGCTGGCGGAACGCTCACGCCAAAACAGGAGGAGCTCAAGCTCCATGAGCCGAAAAGCAAGGTGGTGTCAGCTACCGGAAACAAGTACGCCTGGCCCTATCCATCGGCCGATACGGCCAACACCGGCGCGGTCACGGATCCGGCCTTGAAACCGCCTTTCCGGGTGCGCTGGGCCATCAAGAGCCCTGGTTCTTCGACAGCCCCGGCGACCACCAGTCTGGAGGATGTCTTCCTTGTGTCACAGGAAGGCGACATCACCGCTTTCGAGCAGTCCACGGGACGTATTCGCTGGCGCCGGTGTATGCCCACCGGCGGAGGATCCGGATGGCCGGTCGGCACTGGCGCGCCGGCGGTCTGTGGCGATCGGCTTTATCTTGTGGGCAGCCGGCGGGAGAAGCCTCCCGATTTTCACGGCGTCCTGCTTTGTCTTGACGCGCGCACCGGCCGGACACTCTGGGAACAACCCGCGGGTTACCCGGGAAGCATCACCCGGTGCTCGCCTCTCGTGACGGAAGGGTTGGTGGTGACCGTCGGTTTTGAGGGCAAAGAAAATATCACCGTCATTCGCGCTTTTGACGCCGGGAAGGGCGCCGAGGTTTGGAAAACCACTCCCGAGGAAGGCATCAGCGCCCAGGACGGGGATAGTCTGGGCGTCCGGAAATACGGGATCGGCGGGTGCCTGCTCGATGGAAAACTTTTCTACACCTGGGCCTTCAAGGGGAAAGGCGGCATGACGGTGGCGCTCGATCCCAAGAGCGGAGCGATTCTTTGGAAGACGAATGAGCGTTATGGCCAGTCCGGCCAGGTGGCAGGCAAAGATGGTCGTCTCTACCTCGGCGGTTACAGTGATCCGCCTCAGTGCCTCTCGGCCAAAGATGGGAGTTCCATCTGGAAGGCGGCCCAAAGTGTCGGTCTCCGGCGAGCGCCAGCCCTCGGCAAGGATTGTGTGATCCTGCGCAGTTACGGCGGCTCGGGCGCGGTCCTCTCGATGGCGGACGGGAAACCGGTGATCCGGAACGGCAAGGCTTTCTGGGTGGGCGGGCCGACGCATTCCTGCGGACAGGTGAGTGTGGTGCTTCCCAACCTGGCGTTTGGTATCACGGCCGGGGGGCTTCGCGTCCACCATCTCGACACCGGCGAACTTCTCTGGCAGAGCCGCGGGTTTTCTCCGCGCGCCTGCACGCCGCCGACGGTCGCCAACGGCCGCATCTTTGTTGATCCGCATAACGACGGGGCCTTCTATTGTTTCGAGCCGGAGGGAATGTGATGCGACGAGAGTGGGTTCGAACGGTTACAGCAGCCCTTGACCATGCGCCTGTGGATGGCATAATCACACTGACCGCCGCGCGAGGCGTTCCACGGTGACGACGAACGGCTCGGTCGGATTGGCGAAAAGCGCGGTGATGGGCATAATGCCATGGCCGAGGTCCGGATCGATCGCGTGTCGAAGACATACCCGGGCGGCGTCCAGGCCGTCCGGGAACTGACGCTTTCCATCCGCGACCGGGAACTCGTCGTCCTCGTCGGCCCCTCCGGCTGCGGCAAAACCACCTCCCTCCGGATGATCGCGGGGCTG
>JAZDKM010000267.1:0-8635 GCA_043803085.1 Planctomycetota bacterium | reverse complement strand
CAACCCTGGCTCGCACGGCTCAGGCGTGTGCGAACCCAACTCTCTCTTCGTTCTCCCGTTGAGGTACGTTCCTAGAATACCCGGAACCCGCCAGCAAAAGCAAGGGGTAAAAAAAATAGACTAAAGCCATGCTTTATTGAATTGTGCCGCCCAGGGTTCGACAACCGTACTGGCTCCGCGGGCCTGCGGTTCGGGTAGGTGTAAGCGTGGCTGCGGAGATCAGCAATGCGGCCGAAAATCAGCGCAGAAAACAGGCCGGGCCGCTTCCGAGGCCCGGCCTGCCGGTTCCAGCACTCCTACAAGACCACGCGACCGCCCTAGCAGCCTGTGGTGACAGTGGCCAAGCACGGTGTGGCACGGGCATCTTGCCCGTGAAAACACAGGCTGGAAGCCTGTGCTACGACTTTTGCCACGGGCTGCTAGTCTGCTTTCGGCTTCGGAGTCGGTTTGGCGACCGGCGTGTTGAAATCCTCCGCCAGATGCTTCTCTTGCGGCGAATACTGCAAGATGAGGTCCGATATCTCGCTTCGCAGCAATTCGCTCATGTCCGCCACGTTGAGACGCTCCCCACCACGGGCCACCGCGACTGCGATCTTGGCCGCCGCCGGCGGCTTGATGCCCGCAGCGTCGGCTTTCGCCCGCTCGGCCTCGGTGGCGGCGGCATCCACGCGCTCGGGCAACTCCGGAGTGCCGAACCAGATCGGCGATTTACTTAAATCAACGTCGCCCGGAACGATGGCGATCACATGACCCGATTCGTTGCCGAAGTTCACCCGTTGGGCCGTCTGGTTGCCCACATACAGGACCGGCTCCGCCACCTGACGCGGTATGACCAGGTCCGGGTTCACCTTCAGCACCAGTATGGTGCCGGAGGTAACCAGCGGCCTCTCCTTACACCAGTCAAAATCGTAGCCCTTTTCCAGGGTGAACGCCCGGGAATAGACCACGTCGTCAATGGCCGCGGGGGTCGCCGGTATCGGGGGCGCACCGGCTACTACGACCGACACCACCGCCAATGTGCAAACATACGCGATTATCGTTTTCATAGTACAAGGTCCTTTCACTTGTATCTTCGCTCTGGTTGGAGTCATACGGTACTCTAATCGTCCGCTACAGGCCAACTTACGGGCACTCAATGTCGAACACCTTCACGGCATCGACGCCTCCTTCGTCTATGGAGTTGTTCGGATTGTCCGAGGCGCTAAAGCGAATCTTCATCGTCGCCGTCAGCGGTTCGGCACCGAGAACGTCCGTGAAGTAGACCGAACGCTCGACCCAGGCAGCCGGGACATTGGCGACGGTCTCCACCAGGTACCAGGTCGCGCCGTTGTCATTGGAGATTGCGACCTCGAACGGGTCGCTGTCCTGGTCGTCATTGGCCCACCAACGGGCGTACTGAAGCACGGGATTACTCGCCCCGGACAGACTGAACGTGGGCGAAATAAGCATGGTCGGGCCACCGTCAACGTCCGAATTGTCGTCCACGTTGTCGGTCAGGTAGCACTGTCCCGAACCGTCGTAGTCCGTTGGTGGATCCTGGCGATCGCCTCCGCCGACCGGGATGCCTCGGTCCCAAGCCCCGTCGGTCAAGGCGATGTTCTCGACGGTCCAGCCCAGGTCGGCCTCGAAGTCGTCATCGAGAACAACGACGTAGGTGCCCACGAAGGCTATGAAGGGCTCGCTCGATCCACCGGGCGGTGCATACACCGGGCCGGTGATGTCGCCTTCGACGCCGAAGTAGAACTCCGGCGTGTCACTGCAGTCCGGAGCGGGCAGCGTACCGTGCCACAGCGTGCCGGAAACCTGTATGAGGGGAGCAGTCTGGAACGCCCCTCCATTATAACGATAGTGGAGCCGGGCCGATCCCGGCACAACGGCGTCGCTTCCCTCATCGATTTCGACGGTAATCACCGTCGGCACGCCGGCGGGCAGGAACTCGGGCGCCCCGCCCGGCACGCTGATGGTCAGAGGCGTGAACACTGCGGGATGGTCGTTGGTGAGCATGAGTTCATCCACGACGATGCGACCCTCGTTCTGGCCCCAGGCCGGGCCGACGTTGAGCCGGACCGCGGCAATGTCGGCCAGATCCAGGCCCGAGCCGTTGGTGAGGAAATCGGTCAGCCGGATGCGGGTGATCTCCATCTCGTTGTGCCAGCCGCCGGAGCGCTGATAGGGCTGCTCGAGCCCGCCGCCGTAGGCCCCGATGTTGATGGAACTGGTGGTCCCGTTCCCGTCCCGCAAGGTGACGGTGAAGGTCTCATCGCCCAGCAAGACGAGGGTGTAAGGATGTTGGGTCCCCTGAGCGCTGCGGAAGGAGAGATACAGGTTGTCCGTGAGATCGCGCTCTGCCGTGATGATCTCCCATTCGTAATAGCGGTTGGCGCCGTTCCAGTCGAACACGACGCCGCGACCGGTGTCCGCGGGACCATCCTGGGTCGCCCCGTTGAAGAGATCGGAGGTTGTCCAAGTGAAGCTACTGTTGTTGTCGTCCAAGCGGCCTTCCGTCACGTTGTCGACGGTGAAGGTCACCGCGCCGCCGGAACTGCTGGTGCCGGTTGAGGTCTGGGTCTCGTAGTTGTCGATCATGAAGTTCCCGGTGTCGGCACCGTTGCGGTATTCCATGGTCACGACGATGCACGGATTGTCGGTGGGGACGCCGATCGGGCGGAAGCGTTCATACTGCCGCCAGAGGAAGTCGGTCGCCGGGATATTACCCTCCGCATAGTGCTTGATCAGGGGCAGGAAGTAGCCCAACTGGATCAAGTGGGTGAGGTTATGAGTGGGCCCGATCGAGCACGGCCCCTCGAAATACGAGGGGGATTCCGGGCCGTCGTGGAACCAGGCGTGTCCGGTGCCCTGCACGACGGTGGACTGCCGGTAGCGCGTCGCCCGGTCATGGAGGTGGAAGGTCTGGCAGAGATCGCAACCCGCCGAGCCGTCTACGTCGGCATCGCCCGAGGCGGTGAACAGATGGTAGTTGGCCCCATGCGGGTTCGAGCTGCTGGTGCCCAGGAAGTCCACGGGCAGCATGCTGCTGATCAGAATGATGTCCTCCAGGGTGTAGTTAGTAGTTGCATAGCCGTCAAAGATGCGGTCATAGGCCCGGGCCACGCCCTCGGCGCCGCGGCTGTGCCCGATCCAAATGATGCGGTGGCTGTCAATGTGTCCGTTGAGCACGCCGCCGCCGATGGTGCCCTGCTGGGCGATGATGGCATCGGTATGCCCCAGGGTGGTCGTTGAGGCCGTCTCGATGCCCGGCCCGGTGTTATTCTGGTGCGACATCACGATGTAGCCGTAGGACGCCATGTGATTGCCGATGTGGTCATACCACTGATAATTATGCCCATTGCCGTGGCTGACCACGATCAACGGAAGCTGCCCCATCGACGCAATGTCGGTGGGGTAGTAGAGGTCCTCATTGGTATAGCCTGACGGAATACTGAATACCGTCCCTACGCTGTAGCTGGGGATCTCGGTGACCACCAGGGGTCCGGCTGCCGTGGTATCATGCACGGCGTACAGGCCGGCCTCATTACCGAGCCCGTCGATGTAGTCCCCGCCGTTGAGTTCGGCGTCCTGATTGCAATCCAGCACCATGTCATAGCCCACGCCCAACCCGAGGCCCGCGTCGGCGTTCAGCTCGTAGGCCCCGGTCACGGTGAAGGTGTTGGCTTGGATCGTGGCGCCGCCGAAAGTCTCGGTGAGTGGGCCGCCGGCGGTCACATCCACCAAGGACGGATCCACCGCCCAGCCGCCGCTGCTCTTGTGCTCTACCACGTAGATGTCGCACGTCCGGCCGATGGTGTCCGGGAAGCGGGTCGGGTCGATGGCCACTTGCACCGTGGCGTTTTCATTGAACGCCTTGACGTACTCGAAGAACGGGTACTGGCTCAAGGAGTTGCCCGCCAGTTGAGTCCCGGTGATGACCGCGGGAGCGCTGCCGGTGAAGGCCAACTGGAAGCCGCGGAAGTCGTACAGGTCCACATGCGCGTCGCCGTTCTCGTCGAATACCGCACACCCCGGCGGCGCCGGGTCCACCGGCCCGGCCACACAGGCGACGAAGCCCTGCAGGTCGACCAGGTCCACGTCGCCATCCCCGTCCGAATCGAAAACCGCGCCTTGAACTGCTCCGGACAGCAGCAGCAAGGCCAAAACCGAAATCCCGGTGAGATCGTTCTTCAAGGTATGCCCTCCAAAAATGCGTTTCGCCTGGGAGCCCCCTAGACAAGAACAACGCACTCCCCCACGTCTAAGAGCACGTTGACCACAATCGCGGCACGTGATGTCGAATCGGACACTCGAGTCCCCACGTTACCTTACGCTTACCAGAAAGGCTCGTTGCAAGTCAACATGGTTCTGAGAACTTTGACCCGCGACCCAGGATCTTGCTCCCGATAACTACAAGTAACTACAAATACGGACCTGTTGTTCATGCGTGAGCGTCGAATATCAAGTGTGAATCGATGCGGCGTACTCGCCGGGGCCGATGGAGAGTGTTCACATTCGTAGCTTTCCTGAATGAGGTCAGCAGGCGCGCGGGGTGACGAACGCAAGTTTCCGGTCGCCAGGGAATGGCCCGCCTCAGGTCGCCTGAGCCCGGATGAGCAGGACCGGGATACTGGTTCGGTGCCGGACGGAGTTGGCCACGCTGCCGAGCAGGACGTCCTTGACGAACCGGTGGCCGTGGGTCGACATCGCGATGAGATCACACGCTTCGCGCTGGGCGATGGCGAGAATCTGGTCCGCGGGATCGCCGCCAACCAGCGCAGCGGTGACCAGGAAGCCGGCTTGGGCGAGTTCCTGGCGGCGCTTTTCGAGGTAGGCCCGGTCGGCTTGAATCTCCTCGGAATCTTCCAGATCGAGCTGCTCCTGATTCCGGGCGGCAAAGCCATCGGCGACGTGGACGAGAATCAACCGGCCGCCCGTTAAGCGAGCCAGCGGCTGGATGTGCGCGAGGACGGTGGCGTCCGCCGGGGAGTTCTCGAGCGGAATCAGGATGCTACGGTACATGGGCGATTACTCGGACCGCGGGTCAGCGCCAGAGCCACCCCGCGAACGTATCATACAGAAGGTACGCGTTGAGCACGATAATGACAACGGTAACCACCCAGGCCAGTACGGTCAGCCAGGGCGGGTTTGCAAACGGCCCCATCTTGAGCCGGTCGCCGGTGAAGACGACGAGCGGCACAACGGCGAAGCTGAGTTGGGCCGACAGAATCACCTGACTGAGGATCAGCAGACTGCCGACCCCGCGCTCTCCATAGATGACGGCGACGACCAGCGCCGGACCGATGGCGATGATGCGGGTCACGAGGCGCCGCAGCCAGGGCCGCATACGGATGTTGAGGAACCCCTCCATGACGATCTGGCCGGCGAGCGTGCCGGTGAGCGTCGAGTTCTGGCCGGAGGCCAGCAGGGCGATCGCGAACATCGTGCTCGCGAACGGCGCGCCCAGAATGGGCGCCAGTAATTTGTACGCGTCGCTGATGTCGGCCACATCTTGGTGTGCGGTGCCGTGGAACGCCGCCGCGCTGACGATCAGGATCGCCGCGTTGATGAAGAGCGCGCACAGCAGCGAGCCGGCCGAGTCGATGGCGGCGTAGCGAACGGCCATGGTCCTGCCGGCGGGCGTGCGTTCGAACGCCCGGGTCTGCACGATGCTCGAGTGCAGGTACAGGTTGTGCGGCATGACGGTCGCGCCGAGGATGCCGATCGCGATGTACAGCATCTCCGGGTTGAAGACGATCGCGGGTCGCGGAATCAGGCCTTGGGCGATCGGGAGAATCTCCGGCCGCGCGACCCAGAGTTCGTACGCGAAGCACCCGCCGATGGTCAGGATGAGCGTGGCCACGAGCGCCTCGAGCAGGCGAAAGCCCCGGTGTTGGAGCAACAACACCATTAACACGTCGCCGGCGGTCAGCGCCACCCCGATCGGCAACGGCAGGCCGAACAGCAGATTCAGCGCAATCGCCGACCCGATCACCTCCGCCAGGTCGCAGGCGGCAATGGCGGCCTCGCAGAGCACCCACAAAAACAGCGTGACCCGCCGGGAATAGTGATCGCGACAGGCTTGAGCGAGATCGCGTCCCGTCACGATTCCCAGCTTCAAGGCCAAGTGCTGCAGCAGGATCGCCATGAAGTTGGAGATCAGGATGACCGAGAGCAGGGTATAGCCGAAGCGCGCCCCGCCGGCCAGGTCGGTGGCCCAGTTGCCCGGATCCATGTAGCCGACGGAGACCATCAGACCCGGGCCGACGAACGCGAAGAGCTTCCTCCAGAGGCTCCGCGTGTGCGGCATCCGGATGGTGGAGTAGACCTCCGGCAACGAGGGCACGGCAGCCGCGCGCCGCCAACCGGGCCCCGGCGCGAGGGCTGCGGCTTCGCTTCCCGCTGGAGTGACCGCCACGGCGGGCGCCGCGACGGACAGGCCCGGGGCGGGCTCCGGGGGCAGTGATGGGGAATCGGTGGAGTGCGCCGGTTGGACGGCCGCGCCAACGGGGTCGGGCCCGGCCGCCAAGCCTTCGTCCTCCCGATCGCGCGTTTGCTTAGAAGGGCCTATCATGATCCTGAATCAGGCCCGCCATCCGTGCGCCTGCGGCCGAGACTAGTGCTCCAACGCAGCTAAAGTTTCGGGTGTGCCACTGCTCGGTGAGCAGTGCCTTCCAGGGAGCCTCCTGCGACCGGCACTGCCGAGACGGCAGTGGCACACAAGGGTGATCGACTCCGAACCCGCAGGTTAAGGTGCGACGGAGCACTAGCAGCCGACCCGGCACGAGCCCCACCAAGCCGCGCCCCCTCTGAAACCACACAAGCATGCCGCCGGTTCCTTCCTGGGGCATGCCGACCGGGCCGCGCCCACTCTGGGCCGCATAACTCACCCGGCCCGAATATACCATCGGCTATAATTAAATCCTCAGGCTAAGAATCTGTCAAGCGCTTGAGATGGGGGGCAGGGCGTGTAGAATCGTCGTGCAGACAGCGTGGGTTCCGTCCACAGGAGGGCGGAATCCGTTGGAACAGCTAAGGTCACCAGGCGAAATGGGGTCTCCGGTGGCGGACAAAGCGGCTCAACCGGGCATGGGGTCCAAGGCACCGTCGCCCAGGCGGGCGCGGAACCGCTACGAACGTACTCGCGGCGACCACGCCCGCGAACGCGCCGAGGACTACGTCGAGTTAATCGCCGACCTGATCCGCGAAACGGGAGAGGCCCGCGTGGTGGATATCGCCCGCCGCCTGGGCGTGCGTCAGGTAACGGTCACCAAAGGGGTGGCCCGTCTGCGGCGCGACGGTTTGGTGACTTCCGCGCCGTACCGCTCCGTGTTCCTGACATCGGAGGGCAAGCGCCTGGCCGAGTACGCCCGCAAGCGCCACGAGATCGTGCTCGATTTCCTGCTGAGCCTCGGCGTCCCGCGTCGGGCGGCCGAGGCCGACGCCGAGGGCGTCGAGCACCACCTCAGCCGCCAGACCCTCCAGGCCATGAAACGCTTGGTCACCGCCCGCCGCTAAGCCGCCTTTCGGTCCGGCTACGGGAGGGTCAACGCTCGCTGGAAACCGTCGAAGTCCGCGAGGTCCACCTCCCCGTCCACGTCGAAATCGCCGGGCAAAGCCTGCCGAAAACCGATCACCCGGAAGGCATCGACTCCCGCTTCCGTGACCGAGTTGTTCGGGTTGTCGGCCACGCTGAAGCGCACCTTGAACTGGTCGTTCAACGAGATGTAGTCGGCGATGTGGACCGTGGTCTTGACCCAGGCGGGATTCTCGCCCTGCCGGCTGCTTACCAGTTAACACCCCCGTTCGGAGCGCACCCCAGAATCGGAAACTTCGATACCGCCTGCGACGAAGCGCGTTCTGATGCAGATGTAGACGGGTGGACACGCCGGCTGGAGGGAACCTGCACGAGCCCGGCATGGACGCACATCGCCGCCAAACCCTCACCCGAGCAGCAATTCCGCCGTCAGATCCTGGTTAGCAACCGAGGAACTGCTCCGTCAGGCCATCCCTGGATCGCCCATACGATCCCAGTTGGCTCTGAACTTCTCCTGCTCGTAATCTCGGCGCTCAAGCCAGTAGCTCACGCGTCCTTCTTTACCGCTGCGACCAGCCAGCCTTCTCACCTCAGCGGGGGTCAGAAGAAAGCACTCTGGCGTCGAAGTGGCGACGTTGCAACAGACCACGATGAAGTCGGCAAACAGGTTATCCAGGTGCTGTCCCAGCGGAACAGCAGGATGGTGTGAGAGGGTCTTTACCTGCACGCTCAGCTTCTGACTGTTGTCTTGACTGTAGACGAGAACGTCGATTCCGCGGGCATTCCGGGTCGTGGGCATCACGTTCCATCCACGTAGGCAGAGTTGATAGCACACGTAGAAGAGGCCGATGTTGCCAACGACATCTTTGCTCAGTTTCATGGCTTGCTTGTCATTCTCGCATGGTCTCTCAGTAATTCCTCAGCCCGTTGCAATGGTAACTCCGGATTTTCTGCAAGGCAAGAGTGATATTTATTGACTTTCGCAAAAGTAATGTAAATGGGCTCTATTCCAACGGTGACGGCAGCTCGGATGCCAGAATGAGAGAGCGCAGCTTGTCCTGAGAACGTCGTACCCGGCGTTTGTTGGCATGAAGACTGTTCCGAATATCT
>JAZDKM010000266.1:0-8155 GCA_043803085.1 Planctomycetota bacterium | reverse complement strand
CTGTTGCCTCTTGCCTCTCTGCTATTGCCTCTTGCCTCTCTTCGGATTTCCGAACGAACCCATTTTGTCCGGTTATGACACAACGCCACATGAAGAGCAACATATTATAATTACAGAAGTTACGTATAAAAACCGCCGGCGCCCGCCTCTTGCCTGTTGCCTCTCTTCGGCGGGCATGTTGCGTCGTTCAATCGCCGGGTGCGCTAGAGAGACGCAACATGCCCGCGCTACGCTTGGCCATGCCACGCGCCGTGGGAGGGCGAGCCTCCCGGCGAGCCGAAGCACGCGGCTCGGCAGGAGCCTTGCCCTCCCGGTGTGGCGGAATCTCCGGCCACACGTCCCGAGGTCTTGAGGCGTTGAAGGCTTTCAGGGCGGATGGGGTTTCGGGTACAATGGGGGCCGCAGGTCGGGAGGACCAAGCCATGTCCGCCATTGCCCGCGTCCGCGTTTGGGGTCTCACGACTCGAACCGATCCAGCAGGAACTCGCTGCCCACGTGCTCTCGAGTGCGATTCTGATGTGGCGGCGGGGTGGCATGCCCAAGCGGAGCGGAACGCAGTGGAGCGAAGCGCGGGCATGTTGCGTCCTTCGGCTACCATTTGCACGGGATGCACGCAACATGGCCGCGCTACGCTTGGCCATGCCACCTGTCCGTCTGGGTCACACTGGTTAAAGGATAGGTCCCAGGAGGTCTCATCATGTGCAATCGTGAAGCTCTGATACATGAAGTCGAACAGGTGCCGGAGTCGCTGTTGGGTGAAATCTCGGATTTCATCCATTTCCTGAAAGCCAAGCAGAATCAGGATCAGTTCGAGACGGCCTTGGTCAGCGAGCCGCTTCTCGCCCGCGATTGGCTGAAACCCGAGGAGGACGCGACGTGGGCCGATTTGTGAAGGGCGACGTGGTCGTGGTGCCGTTTCCGTTCTCGGACCTGACGCGAGCCAAGCGCCGGCCGGCCCTGGTGTTGGCCGCCCTTGACGGGGATGACCTGATTCTTTGCCAGATTACCAGCCAGACGGTGCGCGATCGCTACGGGCTGCCGCTGGAGGTCGGCGATTTTGCCGATGGCGGCCTGAAGCACAGCAGCAACGTCCGGCCGAATCGCATTTTTACGGCCGACAGGCAACTGATTCTCTACCGTGTCGGCGGCTTGAAGCCGGAGAAAATGAATGCGGTGACCGAGGCATTGATCGCCATTCTGCGGCGGTGAGGCCCGCTTCGGGCGCTGGACCGTTTCGTGGCCGGGGCGCGACGCTGTGGCACGATGATCAGCTTGGCCAACAGAAGGCTGCACGATGCACGAGGAGGAGAACATGGCCACGGGTTTACCGAAGGCGCTGGAACCTCGGCAGAGCAACATGGCCACGCCGGCGTGCCCCATGCCACCCGCCGATCCAGCGGGAACCCGCTGCCCCACGTGCTCTCGAGGGCGCTTCTGATGTGGCGGAGCGCGGCGGGGTGGCATGCCCAAGCGCAGCGGAGCGCAGTGGGGCGGAGCGCGGGCTCAGCGCCGCATGGCTGCGAGGCACAGCGTACCCGCGCAACGTTCTGCTCGGCGTGGCGGTGACGGTGACCTCGCCGGACGGCGGGGAAGTCCTCCTTGCCAGCGCTACCGCGCCCATAACCTGGTCAACCGAGGGGTCGGTGATGAGCAACGTCGCCATTGCCTATTCCGGCAGCGGCGGAGGCACCTGGAGCACCATCACCAGCAGTACGCCCAACGACGGGAATTATCCGTGGGTCGTTCCCAGCGCGCCGACCATGCAGGGCATGATCCGTGTGACGGCGACGGACTCCTGCGGCCAGCCGGTTGAAGGCGTCAGTGGCTTGTTCAGCATCGTGACGAGTTGCGACGATGGGATACCGTGCACGCTCGACGCGTTCGTGCCGTCGCTGGGGCGTTGTCTCAACCTGCCGACCGACTGCTTTGCTTGCCCCAATGGCGACGAGGATTGTCGAGCGCTGCCGGTTCCGTGCTTGGACTGCGTGCAGGGTCATTGCGTTCCCGCCCTTCGGCTCTGCAACCAACGCCCCGAGCAATGCAAGTACAAGTTCTACGACTGCATCACGGGTTACTGCATGGCCATTGATTGGTGTGAGGAGGGCCTTTGCTGCCAGGACGGGGAATGCCAAGAGCCGCCTTGTGAACACGATCAGGTACAGGCGTTGGTTCTGGACGTGCTCGAAGGTGGGCTGGATTGGGCTTACGACCAGATCCTCGACCAACACGAGATCACCACTTCGACGCCGGGTCTCCCGGGGTTTGTCACGGGCATGCTCCATCTGTCGTCGTGGCGAACGCCGTGGGCGTATCTCGCGTTCGAATACCAATACCTCGATCCTTCCCCCACAGAGCTTGCGACACTGACCTTTGGCGACGCGTTGCTCTGGGTCGCCCCGGAGGACACGGGGCCGGATGTCTGGGAAAGGGCGGTGGTGCCGATCGGCGACTACGCGGTGATGACCGCAGCGCTCACGTTTACGTTGCTGGAAGGGGCGGAGCCGGCTGCGAATGACACCCTGAAGATTCGGGGGCTGCGCCTGCTGGCCGGAGCCACGCTGGACAGTATCCCCGGCGACATGGACGCAGACGGCGATCTGGACATGGCGGATGTCGCTGGCTTCATCTCCTGCCTGACCGGCCCGGGCGGTGGAGTACCCCCGGGCTGTGCGCCGGGGGACGAGGAACCGGACGCAGACGTGGATCTGGCGGATTTTGCATTGATTCAAACCGTGTTTTCCATGACGGGTTCCCCTGTTGCGGCATTGGTCCAGGCGGCCCCTGCTCCTGACGGCACGCTCTGGCGCACGGCCAACAACGTCGTCCGCCTGACCTTCGGGGCGGACATCACAGCGCCGAGTCCCGGCCAGGTCCGCATCCAGCAACTGCTCCCCGACGGCGACTTCGGGGCGGAGCTCTCCACCAACGGCTTCACATTCGCAGTGGAGACCATCGACGTGGAGGGCGTTCAACGCCCGCGCGTGCTCAGGATTCGGGAGAACGGCACGCAGCTCACCGACCGCACGTGGATCGCGCTGCGAAATGTTGGCAGCACGGGGGGCTGGACCGGCGTGGGGCCGTTTGAGGTCCAGTACGTGGTGCTGATGGGCGACGTGAACGACGACGGCTGGGTGCAGAACGCCGATGCCAGCGCCGTGTATCCGCACGTTTCGTTCTTACCGGTGCCCGATGACAACCCTTACGACGTAAACGGGGACGGCTACGTCCAGAACGCCGACGTTAGCGCGATCTACCCGCGCATATCGTTCTTGCCCAAGCCGCCAAAACCCAGCGGACACTAATGGAAACGCCGAAACGCCGGGTGCCGGGTGCCATGGCCAAGCCCGCCTGCCGGTAGGCAGGCGCGGCGCGGCCATGTCACCTGCCTCGAACGCACACGGCGCTGAAAGACGCAACATGGCCGCGCCGGCCCCGGACACGAGCGTGTCCAGACCCGGCTTGGCCATGCCACCCAGTCGCCCCTCCAAAGGTCCGCGAGCGCGGACCCTACAAGTGGTCGGACGGCTCGAAGCGCCAGTGCCGGGCGTGGGCCGGTGGAAAATTGAGCAAAACGGTTTCGCGACTGAACTGGTGTCGATCAATATGCCGGTCGAGCAAAGCCGACACGCGCCGAATGCGCCTCCGTCCCCGGCCGACGGAGAGGGTGCCGTTTAATCGGCGCAGGCCCACGTATTCAAAATAGCTGAACACTCCCCCGGGGCGCAGATTCCGCCGCACCGCGGCCAGGATCTCCCGGACCAGGGTGGTCTCAAACGCCGTGAAGGGCAGGCCGGAGATGATGAAGTCGTACCCCTCGGGATCACGGATGCTCTCCGCGGGGCAGCGCAACAGACGAATGCGTCCATCGCGGCGCGTCTTCTGCAACTGGGGCTTCGCGAGCACCCGGGATTCAAGGAGATCGGCGAAGCCTTCGTTGATTTCGCAGATATCAAAGTGGTCGTCCGGCCGCAGGAGGCCGAGGATGCAGCGGGTGATGCGCCCGGTACCCGCTCCGATTTCCAGGATGCGCGAGCCTTGCCGGCGATGGGCGAACGGCCGGACCAGCGCGGCGGCCAGGTAACGCGAACTCGGGGCCACCGCCCCCACAACGGAGGGATCGTTAAGGTACGACCTAAAGAAGCGAAGGGTTTCGGTCAGGGACATACACGCATTCCGTGCCAAACGTCGCTCCACGGAGCACCTTCTATGCTAACGCCCGCCGGGGTCGTGAGCAATCACCTTCACGAAGGCGGTTTCCGAGACGCGACCGTCCGGGAGCGTAGACCGAACCGCGACCGTCAGGGAGCGTTTCCCGGGCGACCCAGCCGTTCGGCTCCCTCACGGTCGCGTCTCGCATAAGCCGCTTCGCTCCCTCACGGTCGCGTCTCGGACAGAGTCGCCATCTGCACGACGTGCTACACCAAAACCTCTAACAGAATGGACCTGTGGGACAGGCTTTCCAGCCTGTCGCTGACCGGCTGGAAAGCCGGTCCCACATCTTTTTGTTAGACGCTCTAAAGACGGGAACGCAAGCGCTGATAAAGTCCTTCGATCCGCTCTACCATCCGGCGATGGTCGAACTCTTCCAGACATCTGCGGCGTCCTTCTTGGCCAAGGTGAAGGCGGCGCTCGGGCGACGCGGCCAGGCGAATGATACCCTCTGCCAACCCCTCCGTGTCGCCGAAGGGCACCAGTTCGCCGGTCCGGTCCTGTTCGACCACCTCCGGTGCTCCGTCGTTGTCGTAGCTGACCACCGGGACCTCCATCAGCAAGGCCTGCACCACCGCCCGCGGCAGTCCCTCCCAACGCGAAGCGTGCACCAGGATATCGAAGCCATTGAGCAGCCGGGCCACTTCTTCCGGCGGAACTAGACCGGTCAGGTGCAGACGGCCGCCCAAACCGAAGCGCTCGACCTGTCGTACGTACGCCGTCCGCCCGGCACCGTCGCCCACCCAGACGAATTGGGTGTTTGGACATTGCCGGGCCACCCGCGGCAAGGCCTGCAACAAGTCCTCGTACCCTTTGTTGCGGAACAAGCGGGCGACGGTGCCGACCACCACGGCGTCGTTGGGCACGCCCCACGCCGACCGCACCGCGCTCCGCACCTGTGGATCGGGTACGAAGCACTCGACCTCGATGCCCGAGCGGATGGTGGTGAACTTCTCCCGCGGCCCGAGGCCGGCTTCGACCGACTGCGCCATCATGGCATCGGCCACCGTGACCAGCGCGTGGGTCCACGCGGCGGCGCGCCGTTCGAGCAGGCGATAAAACCAGCGGACCGGAGCAGGCTGAGTGCGATTGAAGCTCATCCCGTGAATGGTGTGCACAACGATCGGCGCCCGCTCGCGCCAGGCGGCATGGCGTCCCAGGATGCCGGCCTTGCTGCTGTGCGTGTGCACTACATCGAATCGGCGGGTGCGCAGGATCCGCCGCAACTCGACCACGCAGCGCAGATCGGCAACCGGTCGCACGCTGCGTCGCAAGGGACCGAGGGCGATGAGTTCGTACCCCCCGCGCCGGGCCCGTGCCCAGAGCGAACCTTCCGGGCCGGTCTCGGGGCCCGCGATAAGGGTCACGTCGTGTCCCCTGGCAGCCAGGCCCTCACAGGTCAGCAAGGTATTCTCCTGCGCTCCACCGACGATCAGACGCGTGATGATGTGGCAGACCCTCATACCGCGATCTCGAACGATTCACCGCGGAGCACACAGAGGTCGCGAAGAGGAATGGAGAATGGGGAATGGAGAATGGAGAATAAAGGATCGGCAATGAACGCGGGCCGCAGGACACGGGCGTCCAGTGTCTCATTTTCTTCCTTTTCCATTCTCAATTCTCCATTCTCGATTGCGGGGCGTCCGGCGGCGGCACCGCGTCCGCAGACACGGGAGCCGGCTCGCAGTCCGGTACCAGGACCTCGGGCGGGTAACACACCCATTGGAGACACAAGCCCCGGGCCGGGGCCGTCGGCCCGGCCTGCTTCCGGTCGCGGCTGTCGAGGATGGCTTTCACCTGCTCCGGCCCCCAACGCCCGCGCCCTACCTCGATCAGCGTACCGACCATGTTGCGGACCTGGTTGTATAGAAAACCGCTGCCCACGACGTCGACGGTGATCTCGTCGAAGTGCCGCGCGATTTCACAACGAAACACCGTACGTACCATCGACTCGCGCTTGCACCCGGCCGACGCCATAGCGCTGAAGTCCAGTGTCCCTTCGAAGTACCGCGCGGCCGCGCGCATGCGGTCCAGGTTCAACGGATGCCAGTAATGGTAAGTGTAGCGTTGCTGGAGGCGCTCTACGGGCCGACTCGGTCGATTGTGGATGCGATAGCGATAAAGCTTGCTCTCGGCCGAGTTGCGGGCGTGGAACCGAGTGGAGACGACGATCACCTCGCGCAGGCTGATATCTTTGGGCAGACGCGACCCGAGCGCACGCATGAGGTTATAGGCCGGGATGGTGCAAGTAGTGAAGACGTTCGCGACCTGCCCGGCGGCATGCACTCCCGCATCCGTACGCCCGCTGCCCATGATCTCGACCCGATGGCGCAAGACACGGCGGGCCGCCTGTTCGACGACGCCCTGCACGGTGTCCAACCCCGGTTGGTGCTGCCAGCCGTGAAAACGCGTACCGTCGTAGGCGATGAGCAGCTTCAGGTTGCGCTCCATCACCGTGATAGTACGCAACCTGAGCTCAACCTACAACGCAGCGACGGCTTCGGGAGCGCTCACCCAGCGGACCAGATCGCGGATGTAGCCCGCACGGTCGGGCCCCATTTCCAGCGTGTGGCGTGAACGGTCGTAGGTGGTGAGCACCCGGTACGGCCAACTCAGCTCGCGCACGAAAGCCCGGGTGGCTTCGTTGTCCACGATCCGCTCATCGGCGGCGAGCATCACGTGCAACGGCACGGGGGTGGCGTCCGGCAGGCGCCGCGCCACCCTGTCCATCCTCCGCGAAGCGAGAAAAAAACCGGCGCTGGCCCTGTGGAGCTGCAACGGGTCGCGCTGAAGATACTCGATCCAGCAGAGATCGTCGGTGAACAACGTCGGGTCGTTGAGCGGGATGTCGAACTGCCGCTCGGGGTTGGAGACCATCGACCACCCGATGCGCAGCTTCTCCGACGCCGGGGCGTCGATGACGGGAAAGATACCCGGTGTCACCAGCGTCAGGCTCCGGGTGCGCGACGGATCCTGCACGTGCATGGCCGCCGCGAGCTTACCGCCCCAACTGATGCCCACCAGGTGGACCCGTTCCAGCCCGCACCGCCCGGAGAGCAGGTCGAGAGCGCTGAAGGCATCGTCGATCAACTGCCGCGACGAGAGGGCATGTCCGCGTTGCCGGTGGTTTTGGCCCGAACCGCGGCGGTCGGGTTGCAGGACGGCCATGCCCGCGTCGGCCAGCGCCGCGGCTGAGGCTTCGTACCATCCGCAGTGGGACTGGATGCCGTGGAGATAGAGCACGCCGCCACGGCAGGCTGCAGGCGGCATCCACAGCCGGGCATAGGCTTCGTAACCGTCGGGCAGGCGAACGGTGACTTCTTCAAAGACCGCCACGTCCGGCATGGTAACCGCAAGCGGGACATAACGCACCCGATCTATGAATGGCGGCTCCCGGGAAGCCCGCGCTTTCACTTGTGGCCCGCCCTGCAGCGGCTCCCGCAGGCGATGCCGATCCCCTCGGATATAATGTAGAAGCAAGAGGTATCCCTGTGACCACTGTCCAGAGCGAATCAACGGATAGCCGCGCCCCGAGACCTCGGCGGATAGAACTCGGGATACTAATCGGCATCCTGGTGGCAGGGGCCGTGGCTCGCGGTCTGTACCTGGGCGAAATCGCGGACTATCCCGATTTCTCCTCGCCAGGCGTGGACGCCGGCACCCACCAGTATTGGGCCCGCGGCCTGGCGACCGGCGACTGGACGCCCCCTGATGGCAGGCCCGATCCCCACATCCCCAGCACGCCCTTTTTCAGGCCACCCGGTTATCCCTACTTCCTGGCGCTGGTCTATTCACTGGCGGGGAGCGGTCCGGTCACCCCGCGGCTGGTGCAGATGGGCCTGGGGCTGCTGAATTGCGTTCTGGCTTTCGTCATGGGCAGGAAGTGGCATGGAGGGGCCGTCGGTCTCTTCTGGGCGGGCTTCATGGCCTTCTATTGGGCTTTCAT
>JAZDKM010000265.1:0-5011 GCA_043803085.1 Planctomycetota bacterium | reverse complement strand
GGGAATTGGGGCTGGGCGAGTGCCAACCGGGCAACCTGACCGGCAGTGGGCTCGTTCAGTTGGACGATCTGGCCGCGTTCGTGAGCGCGCTCACCGGTCCGTAGAAGGAGCGGTCTCTGACCGTGATCCGATTGCGGATTGGGGGATTCGGAACAGGAACGGCGCAACAGGGCGACGGCGCGGAGATAGTATCTCCTGCTGGCTTGTTGCCCTCTCGCCTGTTTTTTGGGGTTCGGTTGCTGCAGGCCCGTTGCCCGGTTGCCTTCCTCCTGACAAATCGCAATCCCAAATCGGCAATCAATCCGGTCCCAAGTGACCGGGTGCTCCGCGCTGGATTCCGGTCTTACAGGACATTTTGTTCCAACACTTCATTTGGGACGTTCTTCGGTAAGGATTCGTTGGCAGAATGCGGAGCGGCAGATAAAAATCGCCACAAATGGTCGTCCCCCTGCTATAATAGCCACTCAGTACAGGCGAAGGGCTCAGGCTGTGGGGGAAGGCACGGGAGGGTCTCCCATCAGCAGCGTGCGCATTTCGTCTTTGGGTGGTCGGAAGCATGGTCACAAACGAAAGGGAGCAAGCATCATGGGAGGCACAGTTTTGTTGAATGTGTGGGTGATTCTGTTGACTGGCGCGACCGGTGCGGCGGGGGACCCGGCCGCGCGGGCCACGCTTTCCGCCGTGGAGCAGTTGCAAGCGGATTTCCCGGCGGTGCGGGCTTATCAGGAGGGTGACCGCGTCACGCGCCTGTACGGCGCGCCTTTCGCGTACGGCGCTACGCCGGAGGAAGCTGCCGACCAGTTCCGCGTGAACCACGCGGACGTGTTCGGCGTCGCCCCCGACGAGTTGGTGCTGCGTAGCACGCTGCGCGGCGGCGCGGATACTCAGCCGGTCATGGTCGATCCTGAAACCGGCGAGTACAAGTTCATTCTGATCTACTACGTTCAACACAAAGACGGGATTCCGGTCTTCGGGGCCGAATTACGGGTCTTGGCGCGTAACGAGCTGAATTTCCCCGTGGTTCTGGCAGCGTCCACCCTGAGAAGGCTGGGGGACTTCGCGCCGGCTGGGCGGACGACGGTGTTCCGTCCGGAGTTGGCTGAAGTGGCAGCCGCAACGGCGACGCGGACCGATTTCACCGGGGCTCCCATTACCGCGGTAGCTCCCGGACCGATGCAGTTCACCGAGCCGCAGAGCATGATCTGGGCAGGGGTGAACGACGAGGTGATCAAGCCACGCCTGGCGGTCACGTTCGTCGGCCAAAGAGGCACTCCCGAGGCCGGTCCGTTTGAGAAATGGCTCTTTGTGGCCGACGCCGAAACCGGTGAGATTCTTCACCTCAGAGACCTGATTCTCTTCACCGACGTAAACGGCAACGTCAGCGGCATGGTGACCGAAGGTCCCAAGGCCGAGCAATGTTCCCCGGAAGTGGCCACGCCCTTCCCCTACGCCACGGCCAGCATCACCGGAGGCAGCTCCGTCTGGGCCGACGTGAACGGCAACTTCACTATCCCCAATTCGGGGACATCGGCCGTCACGGTGAACTCGCCCATGAGCGGACATTATTTCGTCGTGGACAACGTCGCCGGGGCCGAGGAAAACCTGTCGCAGTCGGTCACGCCGCCGGGGCCGGCCAACTTCATGCACAACGCCGCCGATACGGTCGAGTTCACCCGGGCACAAGCCAACGGCTACGGCAACGCCAACGAGGTCCGCGGCTTCACCTTAACCTACAACCCGAGCTATCCGGTGATCTCCACGCAGACCAACTTCCCGGTGAACGTCAATCGCAGCGACGGCTACTGCCCGGGTAACGCCTGGTATGACGGGAGCTCGATCAACTTCTGTGCCAGCAGCATCCCCAGCTACCCGAATACGTCCTTCGCCAGCGTCTCCCAGCATGAGTACGGCCACCACCTCGTCGCTTCCGCCGGCTCCGGCCAGGGGCAGTACGGCGAGGGCATGGGCGACTGTGTCTCCATGCTCATCGCCGATGACCCGGGACTCGGGTACGGCTTCTTCTACGATCAGTGCAACACTCCACTCCGTACCGGCGACAACACCTATCAGTACCCCTGCTCCGGCGCAATCCATGACTGCGGACAACTGCTCTCCGGCTGCGTCTGGAGCACGCGTAACGAGTTGGCGGCGACCAACCCGACGACTTACCGCGACCTCATCGCTAACCTGACGATCAACTCGATCCTGCTGCACGACGGCGACCTCATCACTCCGCAGATCACCATCGACTTCCTCACCCTTGATGACGACGACGGCAACATCGGCAACGGCACGCCGCACCACACCGAGATTTGCGCCGGGTTTAACCCTCACAATATGGACTGTCCGGCCCTCGACATCGGCATGAGCGTCGGTCCGGCCAGCGGCCTCGTCGCCACCGGGCCCGTCGGCGGCCCGTTCAGCCCCAACAACATCGTCTACACCATCGAAAACCTCGGTCCGACCGCACCCATTACCTACGAGGTCACCAAGACCGCAGCGTGGATCACGCTGACCAATGCGACCGGCACCCTACCGAGTGTGGGGTCTACCGCCCAGGTCACGGTGACGATCAACGCCGCAGCCGCCTCACTCCCCGATGGCGACTATTCCGATACCGTCCGCTTCTTCAACATGACCGACCACGTGGGAGACACCACCCGGCCGATCACGCTACGCGTCGGCATCAACGACAACTGCGCCGATGCGAGAACCGCGTGTCCGGGAACCGCCTATAGCGGAAGCACGACCGGGATGACCGTGGACGGCTCCACCACGTGCGGCACGTCCGACACGACCCCGGACGCGTGGTACAAGTACACGCCTCTGACCAGCGGGAGCGCGACGTTCTCGCTCTGCACGGGTACCAGCTACGACTCGGTGATGTCGATCCATTCCGGCTGTCCCGGTACCTCCGGCAATACGCTCAACTGCGACGACGACACCTGCGCCGCGGGAGGCCCGTCAAGCATCACCCGTAGCGTGACCGCGGGAACGACGTATCTCATCCGCGTCAGCGGCTGGAGCGGAGCGACGGGAACCTACACGCTGAATATCACCGGGCCGGACTGCCAGCCGACGCAGGCCCTCACCATCACCTTCCCCAACGGACTGCCCTCGGCCCTGCCCCCAGGAGTGCCGACCAATTTCAACGTGTCCATCGTTAGCGGCACCGAGGATTACGTGCCGGGCACCGGGACGCTGCACTACCGCTACGCAGGTGGATCGTTCCTCACGACACCGCTCACACCGCTTGGGGGGACTCTCTACCAGGCCACGCTGCCGGCCCCGATGTGTACGGATGCGCCCCAGTTCTACGTCTCCGCTCAGGGCGACGGCGGAACCACGGTGAACAACCCAGTCAACGCTCCCAGCGGGTACTACACGGCCCCAGTCGGGACCATCACTACGATCATGGACGACACGTTCGAGACCAGCCAAGGGTGGACCGTGGGCGACACCGGGGACGACGCGACCACCGGCATCTGGGACCGGGCCGATCCCGAAGCCACCGCCGCCCAGCCGGAGGATGACCATACGCCGGCGCCCGGCGTGATGTGCTGGTCCACCGACCACCGGGCCGGCTCCAGCCTCGGCGAGTTCGACGTGGACAACGGCAAAACGACGCTGAAGTCTCCGACGATCAACTTGGCCGGTTACAGTGACGCCACCGTCAGCTACTGGCGATGGTACTCCAACAACACCGGCGGCGACCCCAATAACGATGTGTTCGTCGTGGACCTCTCCAACAACGGCGGCAGCGCGTGGACCAACGCGGAAACGGTCGGCCCTGCGGGACCGGACACCTCCGGCGGTTGGATCTATCACCAGTTCGACGTAGCCGATTTTGTCCCCCCGACCGCGCAGATGAAGCTGCGCTTCGTCGCTTCCGACGAGGGCACCGGTTCGTTGGTCGAAGCCGCCTTGGATGACTTCAAGGTGACGACATTCTCGTGTGTGGACGCGGCCACCTGTAGCGACGACATTCAGAACCAGGGCGAGCAGCGGATCGACTGCGGCGGCCCGTGCCCGCCGTGCGCCTGCCTCTCGGATGCCGCCTGCAGCGACGGGGCGTACTGCACCGGAACCGAAACCTGCGACGCTTATGGCAACTGTCAGAACGGCAGTCCGCCGTGTGGGGTGGGCGCCTGGTGCTATGAGGACGGCGATGCCTGCGTGAACTACGGCAACGGCGACTTCGAACCCAATGGTCGTGTGGATTTGGCGGACTTCGCCGCTTTTCAGGTCTGTTTTGGGGAATTGGGGTTGGGCGAGTGCCAACCGGGCAACCTGACCGGCAATGGGCTCGTTCAGTTGGACGATCTGGCCGCGTTCGTGAGCGCGCTGACCGGTCCGTAGAAGGAGCGGTCTCTGACCGTGATCCGGTTGCGGATTGCGGATTGGGAAGAGGAACGGCGCAACTCGGCGACGGTGCGGAGATAGTATCTCTTGCTGGCTCGTTCAGCGTTCGTGGCCTGGTGGGCGACGTGAACTTTGGCGGGAATGTCAGCGGGGTAGACCGCAGCGCTCTTTACGCCAGTTGGGGCACTCCTGCGGGGCTGGGCCGTCCATAGCAGCTCCGCTTGGCCAGGCCACCGACGTCGGCTCTGACTGATAGCTGACGGCCGGTTCCTACTTGCTGTTCATCATGTACTTGTGCATGGCGGCGGCGGCGGTCTTGCCATCGCCCATGGCGAGGATGACGGTGGCCCCGCCGCGGACGATATCGCCGCCGGCGAACACGCCCGGGATGTTGGTCATGCGGTTCTCGTCCACGACGATGTTGCCCCATTTGTTCAGCTTCAGTTCGGGGGTCGTCTGGGTCAGGAGCGGGTTGGCCTTCGTGCCGATGGCTTCAACGAAGATCTGGCAGGGATACTCGAACTCGCTGCCCGGGACGGGCACCGGACGCCGGCGGCCGGACTCGTCCGGCTCGCCCAGTTCCATGCGGATGCAACGCACGCCGCGCACCCAGCCGTCCTGGTCACCGAGAATCTCGGTAGGGTTGACC
>JAZDKM010000264.1:0-2419 GCA_043803085.1 Planctomycetota bacterium | reverse complement strand
CCGGCCGGCAACCTGATTAAGGCCCTTATCCAGCCCGGCCAGCGGTTCGGGTTCAACCGCGAGCTTGACGCGGCGGTTGACCTGATTCGAGCGTTCGGCGGCGAAGTGCTGTTGCCCGGGCAGCGGACACCGACGGCGGCCGGGGTGAGCCACGGCATCGAAGCAGCCCGCCAATACCTGGAGGCGCTGGGGTATCAGATTGTCACGCCGGAAGAGCAGGAACGAATCGAGGGAAAACAAGCTCCGACGCGAGAAAAGATTCAGGGTGAATTCGAGGCCAAAGAGAAGGCACGTGGCAAGGATGAACGGAAGTGGCTAAAGACGCCCTGGAGCCGGCGGAAGCTACCTGAGAACCACCCACTCTACACGGGTGAGATGGTCCGTTGTGGAGGCGAAAACGTCTACAGCATCGGCTACGACATGGACAACGCCTACCTTTATGTGAGGTTTTGGGCGAAGTCGCACGGTAAAAAGAGCGGACCCGGGGCGATGTACCGCTACTTCGACGTCCGCCCCGAGAAGTTTCTGGCCTTCATGCAAGCACGCGACAGTGCCGGGACGTGGCTCTGGGACCACATCCGCATCCGAGGCACTGTCAGCGGCCACTACCACGACTACGCCCTTGTGGGCATCTCCGGCGGCTATGTGCCCCGCAAGGCCACTGCTGGCCCTGGCGGTTCCGAGTGGTACGTACAGCGTGAGATTCGCACCACGGGCAACAGGTGGATTAAGTCGCAACTACAGACCCAGCCGGCGGCGTGGCACGGGATCGAGCCGTTCCACGGGATGCCGCCAAGAGGGGCAAGAGGATAGCGCCCGGCACGCCGGGAGGAGTGAGAGATGGCCTACGAATGGGAAGCCGAGTTGCCCGCTCTGTCCGCCCTGTCGGATCAGGAAGCGGCCAACGCGATCAACGCCATGACGAAACAGGGCGTGGTGGACTCGGTCAGCGGCCAAGACCTTTTCGAGGCCGTGGTTCCTGCGGAGTTCGCCTTGTTGACCGACGCCCAGAAAGCCCTGCTCTACGCGATCGTCGGCATGGGAACGATTCGCGTCAACGGTACGAACACCAAGACCGCCTTGCTGTCGATGTTCGCGGCGGGCACGACGACGCGGGCCAACCTCGCGGTGCTCCAAAAATGCACCGTGCCGAAGTACGCGACGTGCCACGCCAAGCAGGTAGCGGAGGTGCGGGCCCATGCCTGAACCGTTCGCCGTCGCCGTGCTGACTCCCACCTCCGGCACATGCCGCATGGCCTACGCTCAATCGCTGGCCCGGCTGGTGATGTACTTTGCCCAGGTCCGGGTGTTCCCCGACGTGCCGGATCAGATTCTCCGCCCCGATGCCGTGGAGGGCAGCGGCATCGCGGAGAACTACGAGCGGATGGTGTCGCGGTTCATGGCCGACGAGGAGACCCATTGGACCCACTTTCTCAGCATCGAGGATGACATGGCCTTCTCGCCTGAGTGCCTGCACATGCTGGCCAGTCGTCGGCTGCCCATCGTTGGGGCAAACTACTCGACCAACAAGGGCAGCCCGCTTCGTTTCACGGCCGCCGGTAGTGGCGAGAGGGTATTCACGACGGAGAAGTCCACGGGGGTTGAGGAGGTGAGCCTGCTTCCCCAGGGCTTTACGCTGGTTGCCCGCGAGGTCTACGACGCGCTGCCGAAGCCTTGGTACCTGATGGGCTACTGCCCGGAGTCCGGCAACTACGTCTACCAGGATTACTACTTCTCGAACGAGGCCCGGAAGCACGGGTTCAAGTCCTACGTGGACCACGACGTTTCCAAGCTCATCTATCATGTCGGCCCGAAGAACTACTCGTGGCGCGATGTGGTGACGTTGGACAACCTCTATCTGGATATGTGCGGGGGCCGAAGCGACATCGCCGCCCATGGGCCGGCGCTCAAGCGGCTAGCGTCCGACGTGCGGCACGTCACGGAGTTCGGCACGCGGGGAGGCAACAGCACGCTCGCCCTGCTGGCCGGAAGACCGAAGATTTTGCACACCTGGGACATCGAACCCTGCCCCACCCAGCGCGTCCTGGAAGAGATATGCGACGGTACTAACCTGCGCTTCATGCGAGGTAACACCCTCGCGTGCGACATCGAACCCACCGACCTGCTCTTCATCGACACGCTGCACACCAACGGCCAACTGTCCGCCGAACTGGAGCGGCATGGCGGCAAGGTGGGGCGGTACATCGTCCTGCACGATACCGTCGCGTTTGGCGAGACGGGCGAGGACGGCGGGCCGGGACTCAACGGTGCAGTCGAGGGCTGGTTGGAAAAGCATCCCGAGTGGAAGCTGGAAACGCGAGACACCCGGCAGCACGGGCTGACGGTGCTAGAACGAATAGGAGAAAAAGCCCATGGCTGACGAAGCTATTTACATCTATGCGTCGGAAGTGATCTTGGA
>JAZDKM010000263.1:0-5547 GCA_043803085.1 Planctomycetota bacterium | reverse complement strand
GCGATGGTTTCAACTCTGATCTCGGCCACGTCCTCGGGCTTGATGTTGTGCTCGTGGACCAGCTTGAGCGTGGCCGTGGTCGGCGAGTGCGACAGGGCCTCGATGGGGTAGAACTTCATGCCGCATTCGACGATCTTGTAGCCGCTGCCCAGCCCATCGGTCAGGCGGTTGAGGTGCCAGGCCGGCCCAAAGCACTTTACCAGCCCCTCTTTGCCGTCTACGACGTGCTCGGGCCCGGAGTAGCCGAGCTCGGCGAGGATGGCGGCCTCCACTCCTGCACGGGTGGCCATGGGGTCCACGGTGTTCTTCATCATGGTGAGCTTGCCGGCCGTCACGGCTCCCAGGGTACAGCAGTGGGAGGCGCTGATGCCGATGGCGTGTTGCATCTTCTCGGCCGACAGGCCCAGCATGCGGGCGGCCACCATCGGCGCGACGAACGCCGTCAGCGTGGCGTGGTGCCAGCCTTTCTCACGGATGCCCGGCTCGCCGGCTTCGCAGTAGCGCATCTCCATCTCGTAGGCGATGATAATACCGACGATCAACTCGCGGCCGGACAGGTGTTTCCAATCGCAGATGCTCGTCGCTGCGGGGATGATGTCGGAAGGATGGCAGGGGTCGGCCTTCCAGTAGATGTCGTTATAGTCCATGGCCCGGATGGCGAGAGCGTTGTAGAGGGCGGCGTTGACCGCGGAGGTGCGGTGCCCGGTGCCAATGCAGGTGCATTGGGAGTCGCCGCCCATGACGGCGAGGTAGCGCTGCATCAGCGCGCAGTCCTGCTGCCGGTATCCGCCCAAGGCGCAGCCGATAGAGTCGTAGAAGAAACGCTTGGCGGCCTCCATGGCTTCAGGCGTGAGGTCTTCGTACTTCAGGTTGCTCGCCCATTCACTGAGCGCCAGGGTGATGGTGGACATCGGCGTTTCCCTCTCGATTCAACGAACCGCGGGTATCAATCCGCGCGGTCGTGAGAACTCTCATAGAGCCGCGGGTATCAACCCGCGCGGTCATGTTACTGGCGGACCCAGGAACGGCAATAAGTCCGCCAAGGCCGGAAAGGATAGACGGCCGGGTGGCCAGCCTGACCCGAACCATCGCAATCCGGGTGGCACGGGCAAGCGCGGCCTCGCGTTGGCGAGGCGGAGCTTGTCTCTGTCACGCACACCTCGGGCACCCGGCGCAACGGCATGGTACCGATAACAGTACAAAGTCGCTGCGAAAAGCCTTGCCGTATGTATCTGTGGGTCACCCGGACGGCTCTGAGCACCATCGATCGTAGAACACGCGCGGGGAAACAATCGGGACGGTTTGGAATTGCCTGAGGTCCAGCAAGCTCTGATCCCCGGTCACCAGGCAATCGGCCTTGGCCGCCAGGAGCGTGCCCAAGACCGGGAGGTCGTCGGGATCCGAACAAGCATCGTCGGCGACGTGCGCTGGTTTGACCACTTCCACATGGATTCTCAGGAACTCAACCGCCCGCCGAACTTCCCTGGCGGGGGCACCGAACTTCCTCTTCGCTTGGCGGTCGAACTCGCGGAGAATGTGCTCGGAGAGCACGACGGTGTGCGCGTCGGAGCCCATACAGGCGTCCAGCACGGCCTCGCAAACGCCCCGCGTCAGCATGCCGGACAGGAGCACGTTGGTATCGAGCACGATCCTCACGAGACGACCTTAAAGACGTCATCGTCGGTGAGGAAACCGCGCGCCTCGGCATACGGTCGGAGCCTCTCCCGGATTTGCCGGAGCTGTTCGGTTGCGATGTATCGGCGCAGGGCCTCACGCACCACATCGCTGATCGAGCGCTGCTCCTGCTCACTGAGCTTGAGGAGCCGCTCTTGGAGCTCTTCCGGGATGCGGATCGTCAAAGCGTTCATCTATGACATTGTACGACGCGTCCGCATGGAAGACAAGCCCGGTAGTCCAACTCCTTTGCCAGACAACTCAGGGTTCTTGAACCTGGGGATTTCGAGCGCCGGATGGGCGGCCTTCTGCGGCCCATGCGATCAACGCGTAGATCGCGGCCGTTGCCAAAACCAGTATGGCCGGAACGATGATCGCCAAGCTGTTGGAACCGCTCGTCAACCAAGTGATGAGCTTGGCCCCCACCAGCGCAAATGCAATGGACAGACCATTCCCGATCAGGAAGATGTTGAAGAACTCGCGACCTGTTACGACGACCTGGTCCTCATCGCGGAGTCCCTCGCCCCAACGATTCCATTGGCCGGCAACCTTGATCGCCAACCATACACCGATGAACTCGACGGCGGTCATCTGGATTGCAGCAACATAAAGCCCCCTCTCGATCACCCCGACGATGGCAGGGTGGTACGGCTTCGGACGGAGTCGCTCACGTTCTTCGAGAGGTGGCGTCAGGTCGGCCCACAACCGAGCGGATACAAGCCACGTTGCACAGTGCCCGACCACGACCGCGAAGCCGTACCCCAAAATGTTCGCCATGATCGCATTCATGCAGCCATCTCTCGCTTTGACCGTCTGACGTCTGTTTATTTATATGGTTTACAGGGTGCCATGCCCACCCGTTTTCGGTGGGCATGGTGAAGGCGATACGCATGGCCACAAGGACGGTGGCCATGCCACCCACCGCTAAACGCGCTCGGGTCCAAGGGACCTGGGGCCCCCAAACCAAGTGAACGCCTCTGGGAGGAACCTGCCTTACACGTTTCGCCCGCGTTTGGCGGTCTCCCGCTCGTCGCTGCGGGGTCTGGCGTCCGTCGCTTCCGGTTCCTGCGCCGATTCCCGGAGAGCCGCTTCCGCAGCCTCTGGATCCAGGTCCACGCCGGTGATCTTCTTGACGGCTGCGGCGAGCGTCGCCCCGAAACCCGCGAATCCCCTGGCGGCGGCCTCTTTCAGGCCCGGCGGCAGCGATTTGCCCAGACCGTCCGCAAACATGCCCACGGCCTGTCCCTGATAGAATGCCGTGGACATGCGCTGGACCGCAGTGGGGTCGCCCCACAGGGTCATCTTGGCATTGGCAAGGGCGTGACCAAACGCCTGCGCGGCCGCGATGCGGGCGTCCCGCTCCGCCGCGATCTTGGCCAGCTCGACCTGGAGCTCGCGAGCGATCTTCTCGAAGCGGGCCTGCCCTTCCAGGTCGCGGATCTTCACGGTCACCTGAGCATCCGAGACCTTGACCTGCTCCTGGGCCACGTTGACCGGCACCATCTGGACGGCCCGCTCGGCCTCCGCCTCGAGGGTCTTCGCCTGCTTGGTGGCCTGGGCCAGGGTGATGCGCGCGTCCGCCTGTTTCTCGGCCGCGACCTGCTCCCCTTCGGCTTTCTTGACCGCGGTGTAGGCGGCCACTTCCGCGTGCATCTGCTGCTCGATGCGCTGCTGCTCGACCTCGGCCTGCTTGGCGATGACGGCCTTGTCTTTCTCGCGTTCGGCGGTGGCCCGGACCTGGATGGTCAGCACGGCCTGTTCCGCCACTTTGCGGGCCTGTTCCGTGGTGAGTTGCTCGGCTTCGGCGGCGGCCCGGCGCTTCTCCGCCTCGGCGATGACGATCTGCTGCTCCCGCCGGGTGAGTTCGACCGCCCTTTCCCGGGCCACGCCGGCCACTTGAGCGGCCTGTTCGCGCTCCTGATCGGCGACCTGAACGGCCCGGCTCTGCTCCACGGTGGCGAGCTTGACATCGCGCTCGGCTTCCACGCGGGCGACGCCGGCCAGCCTGCTCTGCTGGGCGGCGACGGTGGCGGCTTTCTGCTGGTTTTCCGCGACCGCGATGTTCTTGGCCGCCTCGGCTTCGGCCTTGGCCCGGGCCTCGATCACCTCCTGCTGGGCGACGTACTGCGCGGTCTTGACGTTCTGTTGCTTGACCTTCTGGTCGGCGTCGCGCTCGATTTCGTTGCGGGCCACGCGCTGGGCTTGGACCTGTTCAGCGATGGTCCGGGCCCCCTGGGCGTCGAAGACGTTCTCCTGGGGACGCATCGCGTCCAGCGGCGCCTGGTCCAGGCTCGAAATGGTGACGGATTCGAGGGTCAGGCCGTTCGACCTGAGGTCTTGCTCGACGATCCTCTGGACGGCCTCTGCGAACTCCGCCCGCTTGGCGTTCAGGTCGTAAAGGTTCTGCGTTGCCGCGACCGTACGCAGAGCCGACACCAGCTTCTCGAAGATGAGTTGCTGGACGGCCGCCGGGTTGCTGGAGGTCACGCCCAGGGAGGTGGCCGCCTGAACGATGTCCACGGGTTCCTTGAGCACCCGAACGTAGAAGACGGCCGTGACGTCCGCGCGCAGGAAGTCGGCGGTGATCAGCGCTTCCGGGCCCTTGCGGTCGACTTCGAGCTTGAACGTCTTCAGCGAGACCGGGATGATCTCGTGGACCACGGGAATCACAATGGCCCCCCCGTCGATGATGCACTTGCGTCCGCCTACGCCCGTGCGCACGAAGGCCTCATCGGCGGCGGTCTTGCGGTAGAGCCGGGTAATCACCAGCGTGATCCCGAAGAGCATGAGCAGCGCCGCCCCAAACCCCGCCAGGATCATTTTCGAGGGGTTCGACAAGGCCGGGATGAAGAAGGGGCCGACGATCAGTCCGACACCGAGGAGGATTCCGAAAAAGAGAACGACTCCCATCGAGGCATTGCTTCGGGGCATTGCTTTTTCCTTTCCGAACGTAGTGGCTTATATTTCGTTCCTTGCCGGAGTACCAGACAACCGTAGGTCGGATCCACAGACCCGACAAAAGCGAGGGTGTCGGGTCTGATGACCCGCCTACGCCTACTGATCCGGCACGCCGGATCAGACCGCTCAGCCCGCTTGCGGTTGCACGATGAACACTCGGGCCGCGGCGCTGTAGCGCAGCAGCACCGCCGCTTTCCCTGCCGGAATACTCTTGGTCCCCCTAGCAACGCGGCAGGACACATCGTGGAGGGTGTTGCGCTCGTCGCGGACGCGGACCACGCCGGAACTCTCGGTGACCTCGTAGAGCACCTCACCTTTCAAGCCCACCAAGTCACGCTCCGGCGTGTAGTACGATTCGACCGAGGGAACCAGTCGTGCCAATCCGGCGGCCAAGTACCGGGTAACCAGCACGGCCGCGCCAGCGGCCATCCCAATCGGCACCCAGATGGACTCCTTGCCGTACAGCGTGACGGCGGCGAGTCCGGCGGCCCCCCACACAAAGCAGTAGCTCATCATCAGGATCGAGATGGGCACTTTGCCGATGCCCAGGAAGCCGAGAAAGGCCGACAAGATGCTGGGCTGCAATTCGGGATGCAGGTCGACATGGCCCGGGTGGACCCCGTAATCGGCGTCCACGCCGTGGCCGAGGTCGGCTCCGTGGCCGAAGTCCGCGCCGTGATCAAGATCAGCGCCCACGTCGGGGCCGTGATCCCCAAACGAGGCTCCCAAGGCCATGAGCACCAAGTACAGGGCCCCCAGCCCGATCGGCAGGAGGAATATCAGATTCTGCCATTCCAAGAGTTGCATGTTCAACTCTCCGCTCAAAACGACCGCGTTTCTCGCGGTCACCCGTTCACAGCGCCGCTGCCTGGGCACTGTGGATGTGCGTCGGAAACGTTATGATAACCGCCGGAC
>JAZDKM010000262.1:0-2954 GCA_043803085.1 Planctomycetota bacterium | reverse complement strand
GAAACATGCCGGGGGCGGTCGAGTGGCCGAAGCCCCCGCCGAACCGGCCCACGGTCCACTCGATCCACATCAGCGGCAAACCCAGCAGCAGAATCGCCACGAAGTACGGGATCATGAACGCGCCGCCGCCGTTCTGCGCCGCCTGGACGGGGAACCTCAGGAAGTTGCCCAGGCCGATGGCGCTTCCGGCCACGGCCATGATGATGCCGATGCGGCTGCCCCAGCGTTCGCGCGCCATGCCTCGTCCTCGGAGACCTGGAGCCGTGCGGGTGGCATGGCCACGCGCTTCGGCGTGGTCATGCAAGCGGCCGCACGAAGGCCCTAGAATACCGCGAGCGCGAGGAGTGTCAACACTTCGCCTTGTGGTCTTGTGCGCGGGCGGGCAAGGTGCTATTCTTCCGCGGCCTCCAGGGGCGGCGCTCCAACAGCAGGTGTGGCACGTTACACATAAGGGAGACGCGATGGTCGGGCCTGACGATATGGGCGGCAAGCGCGCGGTCATCTTCGACGTCGACGGCGTGCTGGTCGACAGCTACCACGCCCACATGCAGGCGTGGATGCGGCTCGGCGAGAAGCTCGGCCGGCCGGTCACCGAGGCGCAGTTCGTCCCCACGTTCGGCCGCCGCAACCGCGAAATCTTCGACACGTTCTGGCCCGGCCTCATCCCCGAGGACCAGACGGAACACTGGAGCAACTGGAAGGAAGAGGCCTACCGCGAGATCATCACCGAGCGATTCCCGGCGATGGACGGCGCGGTGGAGCTCCTCGACGCGCTTGCGGCGGCGGGGTTCGCCCTGGCGATCGGCTCGAGCGGCCCGCCGGAGAACGTGGAGGCGGCCATCCGGGGCCTCAAGCGGCCCCGCGCGTTCGACGCCCTCGTCAACGCCCGCGAGGTCACCCACGGCAAGCCCCATCCCGAGGTCTTCCTCACGGCCGCCGCCAAGCTCGGCATCGCGCCGCGCCGCTGCGCCGTGGTCGAGGACTCGAAGGCGGGCCTGGAGGCGGCCGCGCACGCGGGGATGACACCCATCGCCCTGACGGGCACGTTCTCGCGCCAGGAGCTTGCCGGCCACGCCGCCCTGGTGGTCGAGAGCCTGCGCGAACTCTCGCCCGAGCGCATCGCGGCGCTCATCGACCGCAACAGGTAGGCCGCGGCCTACGTCTCTCCTCCATGTGCCACGGGTTGCTTGTCAACCCGTGATTACTGTGGCCTTCTTTCCCTATTGCGGTTCTCATCCCGTTTCCGTGGTTACTTTTGTGCCCGGCAGGGCTTGTTTGACCTTGAGGGCGAAGTACTCCGGATCGTGGAAGCCGTACGCTTTGCGTTTGATGACTTTGATCTTGTTATTGACGCCTTCGAGTCGACTGGTGCCGATGGGATAGTTGCAGTGGTTGAGGATGCCATATTCGAAGAAGCGCAGCCGGCGGATAAATCGCCGCATCAGCGGGTGGTCGACCTCGGCCGCCAGCCGGCACCACTGGTCCAAGGCTCGCTTGGCCCAGGCCCGAATGCGGTAGCGGTAGATGGCCTTGAGCTGGTCCTTCAGGATGTAGACGGCGTTCAGCCGCCGGTTCACGGCCAGCAGGTCATTCAGTCGCGTCTGCTGATCCGGCCGGAGGTTCTCGCGGTTGCTGAGCAGCAGGTACCGGCTGCCCTTGATGAACGCACGCTGATGCGGGTCGACCTTCGCGTATTCCTGGCGCCGGACCTCGTCGATCACCTGGCCGTAGCCCTTCACCAGATGGAACAGGTCGAAGACGATCCTGGCCCGCGGGCAGTGCGTCTGGACCGACTTGATGAAGGCCTCCCACATGTCCAGGGCCACGGCCTCGATGCCTTGCTTCTGCTGGGCCGTCATGCCGGCGAAGAAGGCGTCCAACGTCTCGGCCTTCCGGCCTTCGCCCATCCAGACGACCCGGCCGGTCAGGTAGTCCAGCACAACGGTCATGTAGCCGTCTTGCCCGTGCGTCAGGCTGATCTCGTCGATGGCCAGGATGCGCAGGTCCTGGTAGTCGGTGCGTTCGAATTCCTGCCCCAGAAAGTGCTTGTCGATGGTCTTGACGGTCTTCGGGTCCAGGTCCAGATGGTCGGCCACGTCTTGGATCGTCATGATCCGGCACAGGTCGTAGACGTACCGGGCGAGCCGATGGGTCACCCGCCGGCTGGGGTCGGCGAAGGAGAGTTGCTCGACCTTGGCCTTGCGGCAGGACGGACACCAGACCCGCCGATACTCGACGTCGAGGTAGGTTTGGGCCGGGCCGACGGCCAAGTCGCGCAGGATGCGTCGCAGTCCTGTGGCATGAACCGTGCCAGGCCGGCCACACTCGTGGCAGCGCGGCCGGAACCGGTGATCCGGCACCAGGCGGATCATCGTCCCTGCCGGCTCACACTCGAGATGAACGTTCTGGCCCAAGACCTTCACCCGTGCAAAAGGAAAGTAGTGTGCTATACTCAAGCTGGACATCGTGCGACCCCTTTCGTCATTCAAGTCCTTGTCACCACAAGACTTGATCTGCGAAAGGCAGCATGATGTCCACTGTTTTTACCGCTCTATCTCACCACGCTTTGGGGAGGAGAGCCTTAAATCTAAAATCGAAAATGGATTCACGAGGAGTCTCACACCATGTCATCGCCAGACTACCGCATCGAGCGCGACACCCTCGGCGAAGTGAAAGTCCCCGCCGGGGCCTACTGGGGCGCCCAGACGCAGCGGGCGGTCGAGAACTTCCCCGTCTCCGGCCTGCGGGCGCACCCGGCGCTCATCAAGGCCCTCGTCTGGGTGAAAGGGGCATGCGCGTCGGCCAATCGCGACCTGGGCAAACTGGAGGAAAGGCTCGCCTGTTTCATCGACCTGGCCTGCACCGAGGTGGACGAAGGGGCCTACCTCGACCAGTGGGTCGTCGACGTCTTCCAGGCCGGTGCCGGCACCTCGTTCAACATGAACACCAACGAG
>JAZDKM010000261.1:0-12254 GCA_043803085.1 Planctomycetota bacterium | reverse complement strand
AGCTCGCCCATCGTGACCTCCCGCAGCTGCTGCCCACGAAGACCGACGCGTAGGATCTGACCGTTCTCGTCGATCAGGAACATCGCCGGGACGCCCGTCACCTCGAACAGCTTGCAGAGCGGGCTGTCCCACGCCTTGCCGTCGAAGATGTGGGTCCAGGCCATCTTGTTCACGGCCACGAACTTCTTCAGGCTCTCCGCCGCGTCGGCCTTGTCCAGACTCACGGAGACGATGACCAACGGCTTGCCGCGGGCAGCCTCTGCCAGCCCCCGGACATTGGGAAGCTCGGTCCGACACGGCCCGCACCAGGTGGCCCAGAAATCGAGGAAGAGATACTTGCCTTTGAAGTCGGCGAGTTTGATTTTGCGGCCGTCGAGGGTGGTGGCGTCGAACGCGGGGGCCTGCTGGCCGGGCTGGAGCCGGGCGGCCGTCGGCGAGTCCGCCTGCGTTTGCACTTCGGTGAATTGAAAACGCAGGTCGGTCCTTCCGCCCTGCACGCTCTGGTTCGCCAGCGGCTTGAAGCCGCGGGCGGAAACTCTGACGGTAAACTCGTCGGCCGGCGCATCGGGCATGGTAAATCGGCCGTCCGCGTCGGTCATCGCCTGGAGGGCGAGGGTGTTGTATCCGCGCCATCGGACGGCCATCACGTGCGCGCCGCTCACGGGTTTGCCCTCCGGGTCCACCACTCGTCCCCCGACCTGCGCCGCGGGAGAAAGAACGACCTCCAGCGTAGTCGGCTTCTCCGGATCGGCTGCAAGGACGAACAGCCGCGGCGCATGCTCCGCCAGGTGCACGGTCACGACGGGTTCGCCGGCGGGCACGCCGGACAATGTAAACGTGCCATCGAATTCGGACCACGCGGTGGCCGCGATCTCGTCAACGGAACAGCCGACCGTCAGGCGGGCACTCCCCAGTGGCTGTCCGGCGGTGTTGGTCACCTTTCCAGTGATGGTGGCCGCCGAGGCCATGACGAAGGTGTGCGACGATTCGGTCTGATCAGGCGGCAGGTCAGCGGCGCGGTCGAACGCCGCCGAGGAAACGTAACCGGGGTGCGTCAGACGAAACGCGACTTGGGCAGCGTCGATGCTCAGGCCGCGGAGCGTCAACCGGCCGGTGTCGTCGGTGACGCCGGTGCGGAAATCGTCTTCAGCCTCCACGACGGCCTCCACGACGACCTTGGGAATCGGCTGCCCGTCCGCATCCGTGACCGTGAGGCGGATCACCCGCTCGGGTTTGAGCAGGAAGACGATCTCGCCTTCCGGTGTGGCGGTTGTTTCCGCTTTGATGGTCAGGTGCGGTTTCGATTCGGCGTGTTCGGTCTCCTCTTCGATCTCAAGTTCGAACTTGGTGCGGAGCCGAGCGAAGCCCTCGGCCTCGATGGTGATCTGGGCCCGGCAGGGAGACAGCCCTTTGATCTCGAACCGGCCGGAGTCGTCGGTGGTGGCGGACCGTTCGTGGTAGGCGGCTTGGACGACGACTCTGGCCCCGGCGACGGGTACGTCCTTGAGGCGGTCGCGCACGAGGCCTTTGAGGTCCAGGGCGCCTTCCAAGCGGTAATCCACGAAGGGTGGGGATTCGTCGGGGACCGATTCGACCTCGACCTCGGCCGGCTGAAAGCCGGGCTTGAGGAACGTGACCAGCAGCTTCCCGCGGACGAGTTCGGTAGAGTGGACCTTGAACTCGCCCATCGGGTCCGTGGTGGCGGAGCCCACCCCCTTGCGACCGCCGTCCGAGAGCACGAAGACGCGGACCTGGACGCCGCGGATTCCCGCGCCGATGTGATCGAAGACCTGTCCCTCGACGACGGGGAGTTGCGCCGGTTTGGTGCTCGGCTGGCTCGTCGTTTCGGGCGAGGGGTCGGCGGCACGGCCGGTCGCGGCCGTACAGAGACCGGTGAGCATCAACGACACGAACTTGGCACGGGCGGGCGACATCCGATCCCTAACGCACGAGAGAGGGGGGATTCCCGAGGGGCCGAATCCTCAACCTCCTGGAATCTCATCCTATCGCCCAACCTCCGCACGGACAACGATCAGTCGTTTCCCAGGACATAGATGACCCAAGGCGCGATCGTCGTCTCGTTAATCCATGCGTAGGGCTCGTCCGCGCGGCCCAGCGGTCGGTAGACTTCGATCACTTCCAGGCCGGACTTGCAGTAAACGTCTCGGTAATCCTCGTCCGGCCAAAGGATGTCGACCACCGGCCTCGGGTCATCGAGGGCAGTTCCGATGATCCTCACCGGGTCTCCGCATTTCGCCTGCCGGTTCTCGGGGAAGTCCTTGGTCGTAAACGATGCCCATTCGTTCCGGTAAATCTCCGGCGAGGAGACCAGGTTGACTAGCCTGCCCTTCGCCTTCAGGACCCTGGCCAACCCGCGGAACAGCCCGACCTTCTTCTCCGCCGTAGGGATGTTGTCGAAGGTGAACGCTGACAGCACCAGATCGAAGGTGCCGTAGGCGAACTGGCTCAGGTCTCCGTCGGCGATCAGGCGGTAGTCGCCGGAAGGATCGATCGCTCGCGCATTCCCGATCATCTCTTCGGCGATGTCCGCTCCGACGGCGTCGAATCCCAGTTTGCCGAGGAAGCGCGTGGAGCGCCCCGCGCCGCAGCCAAAATCCAGCGCCTTCCTTCCCCCAACGTGTTTGGAGAGAATTTCGGGCAGGTCCCGGAAGGCCAGGTAATAGGTGCCGGGAAACTCCAGCTTGGCATAAGCCGCCGCGTAGGCGTCGTCTTCGTACGTATTTCTGAATTCCATGACCGCACCGTCAAGAGCGGCTGGTATCCTGTGTGCCGCGTTGCGGGTCTCCGAGTGAGAATAGTCCGAAAGGAGTGGACCGGTCAACAAGCGGGAAACTCTCGCAAGTTTCGGAGTCCCGCGAATTTGCGGAGTGCCTTTTGGCAGGAACGGAGAGGGGGGGATTCGAACCCCCGGTACCGGTATGACCCAGTACGACGGTTTAGCAAACCGTTGCTTTCAGCCGCTCAGCCACCTCTCCAAGTAATTTTGACCTAAACGTTGACCCAATCCACCGCCGGCTCTACACCGCTGGCAATTGAATCCGCCGCCGCGGCCAGATGGGACATACGGATCATGGCGCGTCCTCGCAAGTACATCCGAGTCAACCATGAGACCATCGACGGAGTCAGCCTTCACAAGCCATCCGGGCGATACTGCCTCGTCGATCATTCCGGGAAACGAGTTTACTTCACCGGCTGGCGGGAGGCAAGTCTAAGGTCCACGGAGGTCCTGCGGCTGGCGGTCAACTGCGGCCTCATGCCTACCCCGGTGCCGTTCTCGTTCCCGTAGTCTGGGACCCTGCCGCCCTGCCGGACGAAGACACGCCCATCATGCCCACGCCCCTTGAACGCCTGGAGGACAAGCGGCAACGGGTCAAGCCGCACCTGGTGAGGTCCGGCTGCGTCTGCCGACGGCGCTTACGCAGCGGGACCACGGTGTGGGCACTCCGGTACCGCGAGCGGGCGGACGGGGGGTGCCGCCAGCGGTCCATCTATGTCGGGAGCGAGGTGTATGCCGAGAAAGCTCCGGCCCTCATCCGTCGTTGGCGAGCCGAGGCCCACCCTCCGGGCGTTGGCTGGGCAAATCCAAGTGCAGCGCTGGTTGAACCAATGCTGATCGCGTATCTTCCAAGTCGTCAACCCGTGCGCCAACTGCCGATTCACAGTATTGAATACTGACGCGTTGGGGGGTGTGAACGATGGGTTGGTTCACACGAACCTGGCGATTTCGTAAGGCGCCGACGGCTCCAGCATCGAGGCACGGATCGCCATGCACGTCAAAGGGACACGGCAGCTGATCTGGATTCCCATCATTCACTCGCCGTCCGATCTCGGGAGTGTCGGGGAAGCTTTCCGGCGGTTGTACATTCAGCGGACAAGCGGCCAGGATTGGGACCGGCATATCCAGACCGTGGACGACGCGTGGGAGCGCATCCAGCAGGCCATCGAACAGATGCACCTGGACTACGGCACCGTCCGGGTCTACCAGGACGGCCTGCCGCAGTGCGGCCACGAAATAGAGATCGTCAAAGACCTGGCGGCGTCGGGAAGCCGGAACTATGAAATCCTTCTCGATCTGGTGGGGCGAGGCGCCACGCTGGTCGGTACGGAGTCTCCGGCTCTGCTCCTGGAGGAGTATGCGCTGGTGCAACAGTCCTTGGCGCGGCTGGCCACGGATGACGCCGACGGCCTGACGGACCAACACCAGGAACTAAGCAAGCGTGTGCTCGAGAAGCGTGACCGGTTCATCGCCCGACGCGTGGACGAGACGCTGAAAGCCGGCGAAGTAGGACTGATCTTCCTCGGGTTGCTGCACACGCTGGAGTGCTTTCTGCCCAAAGACAATATAGAGATGACCCGCACAGCCTGGTGGGCGGCGACGGACACGTAACCGGGCCACGAGGGGTCGCGGGTTCCTGCCGCGGCAACGGAGCGCGAGCGAATGTGCACAGCAGATCTACAAGCTCTCCGGGTTTTGATCGTGGACGATCTGCCGGAGGCGCGGCGCACCCTGTCGCGACTTCTGGAAACAGAGGGTCTCGAGCCGCAGGAGGCCGAGGATGGCGCCACGGCGCTGGAGATGATGCGCGCGCGGCCGCCCGACGTGATGTTAGTGGACATGAAGATGCCGGGCATGGACGGCACGCAGCTCTTGGACCAGGCCCGGAAGCTGAATGAGGACGTCCCGATCATTGTGGTCACGGCGTTCGGAAGCATCGCGTCGGCAGTGGAAACCGTCCGGAACGGGGCCTACGACTACATCACCAAGCCCTTCGATAACAACAAGCTGGTTCTCACGATCCGGCGAGCCCTGGAGACGCATCGGCTCCGCAAAGAGAACCGGCGGCTCCTTTGCAGTGTCGTCGGCGAGACGTCCCTGCCGGCGATCATGGGATCCAGCCACTGCGTCGAGCAGCTCTTCGCTGACGTCCAGCGGGTCGCGCCGACCGACTTCACGGTCGTTATCACCGGCGAGACCGGGGCCGGCAAAGAGGTGGTTGCCCGCGCGATCCACGGCCACAGTCGCCGCGCCGCTTCGCCCTTCATCCCCGTGGACTGCGGGTCGATTGCGCCCAGCCTGATGGAGAGCGAGTTGTTCGGACACGAGAAGGGGGCGTTCACCGGGGCCGTAGCACGACAAACGGGCAGGTTCGAACAGGCCTCCGGCGGGACCTTGTTTCTCGACGAAATCTCCAACCTGCCGTTGTCGCTCCAAGCGAAGCTGCTTCGCGCGCTGCAAGAGAAGCAGATCTGTCCCGTGGGAGGTCGCAAAGGCATCAAGGTTGACATCCGCGTGGTCACCGCGACAAACCGGGATTTGGCCGCCATGGTGGCGTCCGGGGACTTCCGTCGGGACCTTTACCACCGGCTCAACGAGTTCGCCATTCACGTGCCGCCGTTGCGCGAGCGCCGCGAGGACATCGGCTTCCTGGCCAACCGGTTCCTGGCTCTGACCAACAAGGAGCTGAACAAGAACGTGCAGGTGATCTCCAACGCCGCGCTGGAGGTGCTGATGGCACACGCGTGGCTTGGCAACGTGCGCGAGCTGCGCAACGTGATCCGGCGGGCGGTGCTGCTCGCGAGTACGCACGTTGACAGCGAACACCTGGACCTCGGCGACCTGCGCGGGGACAGCAAGTTGAACGGCAAAGTAGCCGGCCGTGCGACCGACCGCACCGCGCCGCTCAAAGAAATCGTGCGACGAAGAGTGCGGCAACTGGAACGGGACGTGTTGATCCAGGCCCTGAGGGAAACAGGGGGGAACAAGGCCCGGGCGGCGCGGATGCTCCAGATCGACTACAAGACGATGCACACAAAGATCCGGGAGTACGAAATCTCTACGTAACTTGGGCGACCAGAACCAGGGTGCCGGTCCGCCCGGCGGAGGATACGAGTATGGCAAAACAGAAACTCAGGAAGGGCTCGGAAGAGAAGGAACCCACGGGACTTGGAGGACTGCTCAGCGGGCTGGGCACCGTCCTCGAGAAGCTCGGCGAGCTCGCCGAGACGGGCGAGGTGCTGCGCAAGTCCGGCACGTTCAGCGGCGCTGACAAGACCCTCAAAGGAATCTACGGATTCCAGATCCGCACCGGCTTAGGCGGAGAGGGTGTCACCGTTGAACCTTTCGGAAACGTCCGGAAGGATGAAGAGACCGGCCGGCCGGTCGTGGATGAAGTCTGCGAGCCGATGGTGGACCTGTTTGACGAACAGGACTGCGTCCTCGTGGTCGCCGAGATGCCCGGGATTGCCGCCGAAGATGTCAAGCTGGACCTCCAGGACGACATTGTGACGATTGCCGCCGAGCGCGGCGACAAGAAATACCGGCGAGAAGTGTTGCTGCCGGCGACGTTCACCGCCGACCGCATGAGCTGGAAATGCCATAACGGCGTCTTGGAAGTCAGGTTTGCGAAGCCAACCGATCGGAATCAGGGGGTGCCGGGCTAATGACTACCGCCACAGACACCACGCTGAGCCTCAAGGTCGCCGAGGCGCTCGGCAAGGACGTCGGCCGCGGCCTGGCCCGGCTGGATCCCGCCGATATGGCCGCGCTGGGGCTCGAAATCGGGGACGTGGTCGAGCTGGTCGGCAAGCGCCATACGGTCGCCAAGGCCATGCCGGCGTACAAGGAGCAGCGCGGTAAAGCGCGGATTCAGATCGACGGTTTGACGCGGGAAAACGTGGGCACCGGCCTGGACCAGACCGTGGAGGTTCACAAGATCGCCACGCGTTCAGCCGTGCGGGTCGTTCTCGTGCCGACGACGATTACCCCGCAGGAGCGCGACTTGAAGTACATCGGCAGCCTGCTGGACGGTCTGCCGGTCGTAGCGGGCGACCGCATCCGCGCTACGCTGTTCGGCACCCGATCGGCGGATTTCAAGGTGGCCAGCACGGCGCCCGCCGGGCCGGTGATCATCCGCCCGACCACGATCCTGGAAGTGAGCCGTTCGCAGAAGAACGAGGCCGCCAGGGCCATTTCGTACGAGGATATCGGCGGTCTGAAACCCCAGATCATGCGCATCCGGGAGATCGTGGAGCTGCCGCTGCGGTATCCGGAGGTGTTTGAGCGGTTGGGCATCGCTGCGCCCAAAGGCGTGCTGCTCCTCGGGCCGCCCGGGTGCGGCAAGACGCTCATCGCCCGCGCCGTGGCTCACGAGACCGAGGCCAGCTTCTTCTCCGTGAACGGGCCGGAGATCATTCACAAGTTCTACGGCGAGAGCGAGGCGCACCTGCGCAAGATTTTCGATGATGCGGAACGGAAGGCCCCCAGCATCGTTTTCCTCGACGAGATCGACGCGATCGCCCCCCGCCGCGAGCAGGTCGTGGGGGAGGTCGAGAAGCGGGTGGTCGCCCAACTGCTGGCGCTGATGGACGGGCTGGCCCAGCGGCAGCACGTGATCGTGCTCGCGGCGACGAACATCCCCAACGCGCTCGACCCCGCGCTGCGTCGACCGGGCCGGTTTGACCGGGAGATCACCATCCCGATTCCGAGCCGCGAGGGGCGGTCGGAGATTCTGTCGATCCACAGCCGCGGCATGCCGCTGGCCCAGGACGTAGACCTGGAGCGGATGGCGGCGATTACTCACGGGTTCGTCGGCGCCGATCTCGAGGCCCTGTGCCGGGAGGCGGCGATGATCTGTATCCGACGCCTCCTGCCGGAGATCGACTTCGCGTCGGCGGAGATTCCCTACGAGGCGCTCATGCGCCTGGAAGTCCGCATGCACGATTTCGTGGAGGCGCTGCGGGAGGTCGAGCCGTCCGCGATTCGCGAAGTGTTCGTGGAAGTGCCGGACGTGCATTGGGATCACGTGGGCGGGCTCACGGACGTCAAGCAGCGGCTGATCGAGGCGGTCGAGTGGCCGCTCAAACACCGGGCGCTGTTCGACCGGGTGGGCGTCGCGCCGCCGAAGGGGATTCTCCTGTCGGGGCCGCCCGGCTGCGGGAAGACCCTGCTGGTCAAGGCGGTGGCGAACGAAACGGAGGTCAATTTCATTTCGGTGAAAGGGCCGGAACTGCTTTCCAAGTACGTCGGTGAATCCGAGCGGGCCGTGCGCGAGATCTTCCGCAAGGCCAAGCAGGCGGCGCCGTGCATCGTCTTCTTTGATGAGATCGACGCGCTGGTTCCCATCCGCGGTTCGGGGAGCTCCGATTCGCACGTGACCGAGCGGGTCATCAGCCAGTTCCTCACGGAGTTGGACGGCGTGGAAGAGTTGGGCGACGTGCTGGTGCTCGGGGCGACGAACCGCCCGGACATGCTGGACCCGGCTCTCCTGCGACCGGGGCGGTTTGACGCGCACCTCGAGGTGCCCTCCCCGGACCTCGAGGGCCGCAAGGAGATCTTCCGAATTGGACTGCGCGGCAAGCCGCTGGCCGAGGACATCCGCGTCGAGGAACTGGCTTCGGCGACCGAAGGGTGCACCGGGGCCGATATCCAGGCGATGTGCAACCTGGCCGCGCTCGAAACCATTCGCGAGGCCCTGCGCGAAGCGGGTCCGGAACCGCCGCCCGAGAAGCTGGTCCTTCGTCACGACCATCTCGAGCGTGCTCGGGCACTCGTACTCTCAAGCTGGGAGCGGAGCCATGCAACAGACGGCACCCGACACGTGCGCGGCGTGGCCGGCCAGTAGCCAGGGTGTCTACCTGTACTGCTTCGTACGCCGCACCGTGGCCGGCCGAATCAAGACCACCGGCGTCGAAGACCACACCGAGGTGGCCTCCCTGGCCGTGGGGGACATCGCGGCTGTTTTCAGCATGGTGTCCCTGGGGGCCTTCACTGGGCCGTCGGGCGACGCCAACCTGTCTGACGTGTCGTGGATTGTCCCGCGCGCCCGCCGGCACGAACGGGTCGTCGAAGAAGTCATGCAGCTCTCGCCGGTCTTGCCGGCAAGGTTCGGGACCGTGTTCTCCTCCACCGCGGTCCTGGAGCGACTGCTCGCCAAGAACGCGGACAAGATCGGACAGTTCCTCGAGCAAATGGCCGGGCGGGAGGAATGGTCGGTCAAGACGTTCCTGGACGTGCCCAAGGCCGAAGCGTGGCTGCGGACCTCCCAAGCCGCGTTCGACGGACTTCTCAGGCCAGGCATCCTGTCGCCGGGACTGCGCTACATCCGAGACAAGCAGGCCTGCGTTCACGCGCGGCGCCGGCTAGAGGACTGGACCCGCCGGACGGCTGAGGAGGTCGAACGGCTGCTCGCGACGCACGCCGTCGACGTCCGTCCGCTGCGGCCGCAGCCGACGGGCACAACTGGAAATGCCGGCAAGTTGCTCCTCAACTCCGCGTTGCTGGTATTGAAAGACCGTGCGGCCGAGTTACACGAGCGCGCCCGCGAGATCGAGGTGCAGTACGCGGACCAGGGACTGAGCCTGAGCGTCTCCGGGCCGTGGCCGCCGTACAGCTTCTGTCCCTCCGTCCTGGACGTCGAGCCCTGTGAATGAGGCATCTGGTGTATTGCATTCTCCGCGATTATGCGCCCTGGCGGGGCAGACTCCCGGCGGGAGTCGGAGGGGCAGCGGTCTCGTTGGTCACGGATGACGAGCTCGCCGTTGCCGTCTCCCGCGTGTCGGACGCCGGTGGTGCTCCCGACGTGGCACACGCAATGGCCTACGCAGACGTGATCGCGGCCCTTTCGGCGGACCGCACTGTTCTTCCCGTACGCTACGGCTGTCTCTTCCCGGCCAGAACACAAGTCCACGAGTTTCTGCGGGCACGCCACGCGGAGTTTGCCGCGCTGCTCGACGAACTGGACGGGTGCGTGGAGATGGGGGTCCGAGTTCTGCTTTCCGGCGCCGGTCGCCCGGTCAGGGAGCGCCGCAGCCGGACGACCGAGGTCGCTTCCGGCACGGCCTACCTGACCGGGCGCAGCGCCGCCTACGCCCGGCGGGACGCCGAACGCGAAGCCGGCGCAGCGACGGCCGCAGCAATCCAGCGCACCTTCAACAGGTTGAGCAAGCGGTCGCGCGCGGCCCCGGCGGTCATAGGCGAGAACCTACTCGTGTCGATGTACTTCTTGATTCGACGCGAACACATCGGAGCCTTCTGCAGAAGATTCCGTCGGCTGCAAGAGCAAGGTGCTTACCGGCTCCTGCTGAGCGGGCCCTGGGCACCATACAACTTCGTCGCGGCACAGGAACCGGGAGTGGTGTGATGACGCAGTTGGCCACACATACCGCGCGGGGAGCCGCGTGGCCGCAGGAAGACACACGCGCTGATCAGTACGAGCGGCTGTACAACATGCTGCTGGCCAACATCCCCTGCTCGGTGCTGCTGGTTGACTCCCATCTGCGGGTCGTGTCGGCGAACCAGAACTTCCTGATGAAGGCGCGCGTCACCGAGTCCAATGTCATCGGCCGGCAGCTCCAGGACGTTTTCCCCGCGGGCATTTGCCAGCATCTGCGTCTCCACGAGCGGATTAGCGCCGTTTTCCGTACGGGCACGCCCGTCAAGGGCGAGCAGATGGTCTATCGCGCGCCCGGCCTGTCGATGCGCACCTACTACTACAGCCTGATTCCGGTCCGGCAGGACGACACCATTGGATACGTGATGCTGCTCATGGAGGACGTAACCGAGCAGATTCGGCTCGGGCAGGAGGTCCGCCAGGCCGAGCGCCATTTGGCCAGCGTGGTCGAGAGTGCCAGCGACATGGTCGTGTCCACCGACATCAGCGGCCGCGTGCTGACCTGGAATTCGGCGGCAGAAAAGGTAACCGGTTACCCCGAGAGCGAGGTGCGGCACCGGTACCTGTACGAGTTGGCGACCGGCGCGCAGCGCGCCGCCTTGGGCGGGGCCCTCGACAAGGCGCCCCGCGAGGGTCGCACGGGTCCGGTCGAGATCGAGCTCGCCAGCCGCCCCGGTAACCCCGTCTTGATCTCGTGGGTCTTGTCACCGATGCGCGATACCAATGGTCGCGTCGTGGCGCTGGTGGCGGTAGGGAGGGACCTGACCGAGCGCCGCAAGCTGGAGGCCAAGCTTCTCCAGTCCGACAAGCTGGCTGCCCTGGGTGTGATGGCCGGCGGCATCGCGCACGAGGTGCGCAACCCGCTGGCGGTCATATCCTCCGCGGCGCAGTTGCTGGTCGAAAAGAACCTTACGGCGGAAGTCCAGCGGGAGTGCGCCCAGAGCATCTTTCGCGCGACCCGGAAGGCGAGCAGTATTATTGAGGGCTTGCTGCGCTTCGCCCGCTCCTCCGGACGGGGCGTGATGGAACCGCTGGATCTGGCGTCGATCGTCGACGAGGCGCTGGCACTCGTGGCCAACCAGCTCCGGTTGGGCAGGATTCGCCTCCTATGGCAAACCCCCGGCAGCCCAGTCTGGGTTCAAGGCACAGCGGTGCTCCTTCAGCAACTCGTCACGAATCTGGTCTTGAACGCCGTTAACGCCATGGCCGACCGGGCCGGAACACTCCGTGTCTCACTGGCGCAGGCGGAAGACCAGATCGTACTCGAGGTCGAAGACACGGGCAAAGGCATATCCCGCGCGGATCTGCCGAAGGTACTTGATCCCTTCTTCACCACTATGCCAATCGGCAAAGGTACGGGCCTGGGGCTGTCCATCAGCTATGCGATTGTGCAGGAGCACGAGGGCAAGATCGATATTGCCAGCCGCGAGGGAGCCGGCACGACCGTTACGGTCGTGCTCCCACGCGGCCGACCGGGAGCCGCGTCGTGACCGGGCACCTCCGCAACTTGCAGATCCTCGTTGTGGATGACGAGGAGGACATGTGCTGGGCGCTGCGGCGCATCATCGAGGCGGAAGGTTACCGGGTTGTGGTCGCTCACGATGCTGCGACGGCACTCGAGCGGCTGAGGCATGTCCTGTTTGACTTATGCCTCGTCGATGCCAAGTTGCCCGACATGGAGGGTACCGATCTCATCGACCGTCTGCACGCCGTGTGCCCCGCTCTCCCCTGTGTATTGGTGTCGGGGTGTTTCTACATTGATGACGAGATCGTGCAGACCAGCCTCCGCAGCGGCCGGATAGCGGCGTTCATCGGCAAGCCCTTTCTCCTTGCCGAAATCCGGGACGCCCTGCGACCTGCTCGTCCTCCGCCGGCTATGGAATCCTTTCCTTAGTGGAGTGAGCTCCATAGAGCGCGTTGGGCTGGTCGGCTCCATCAGGTGCGCTCCGACCGATAGACCCGCACGGCGTGGTGCGACAAAGCGGATTTCCATACCTGAGAACACGCGGCGCGCTGGCACACGTCTTGCAAGTCTAACGATGGCCAGGAACAAGGCGAATGGAT
>JAZDKM010000260.1:0-2973 GCA_043803085.1 Planctomycetota bacterium | reverse complement strand
GTGGTGGGGCTGCTCAACCTGCTGTTCAAGGTTCTCAGGTGGCTGAAAGAGCGGCGCGATAACCGCCCCGAGCCGCAACCCGAGCCGGAGCCCCAGCCATGAAACGAACCACCTTTTGCGTTGCCTTGGGTTTGGCGGCTGTGCTGTGCCTTTCCAGCGCGGCTGCTCAGTCTGTGGGTCAGGGGGCCGGGCCGCCTACCTTGCCACGCCCGGCCCCCACTCTTTTTGTAGCCACAATAAAGGGCCCGGACGCGGTGAGCCCTGGGGACCTGCTGATTCTGGAGGCACAGGCGCCGGCTGGCTGCCGGTGTGCTTGGCTGGTCTACCCGGCCCGGTCAGCCCTGCCGGTCGACGGCGGGCAGCGGCTCGTCTTCGCGTCCGGCCAGCCGGGGAGCTACCTGTTCGTCCTGGCCGTCGCGTCGCCGACCGGCGAAGTGGCTATCGCCCAAAAAACGGTGGCCGTCGGGGCTGTGCCCGGACCTCCTGGGCCATCACCTCCGGCCCCGACGCCACCTGTACCGCCGGCCCCAGGGCCTGCGCCCATCCCACTGACTGAGTTGGGCGAGGCGGTGCGATCGTGGGCCACGTCCCTCGTTGTCGGGGCCGGCCGGGAGATTGAGGCCCGTGCGATGGCCGACGTGTACGCCGGTGTGGCGGCTCAGATTGCGGCGGGCACGCTCGGCACCCCGGAGAAGATCGCCGCGGAAACCAAGGCAGGCATCGACGGCGTGACGATTGCCGCGCCCCGCGTGGCTCAGTGGCGGATGTTTTACCAGCGGCTCCGCGAGCGGCTGAACTACGAAGAGGCGGCGGGCAAAATGACGCCGGCTGGCATCCAAGCACGATGGCTCGAAATCGCGGCTGGACTGCGGGCGGTGACCCCATGACGTTTGACACGGCTCTTGCGTGCGGCTGGATCGACAACCAGGAGTGGGTCCAGCGTGTCGTCGCCGAGCTGCCCATGCCGCTGATCTCGGGCGCTGCCGAGCCCGGGACTTCCGACGATTGGAAGATGCGGGACGTGCTGCTTTGGGAGGCGGAACTGAAAGTTCTTGGCGAGCAACTTGCCGCTCATTTTCAGTACGCGGGGACATGCTGCGGACATGGATGGACGCGGCTTGCCGAGGACTGCATCATCTGGGCGATCGGCTCGGGTCAGGCGATGGCGTGGCCGGGGCAACTTTCGGTGGCCGTGAACTACGCGGGCAGTCGCGTCGAGATTGGCGGGGGCAAGCTCCGCGGCGACGGCTCCGTGGGAGCGTGGGTGGCGAAGTGGGTGAGTAAGTTCGGCGTGCTCCCGAAGAAGAAGTTCGGCATAGTCAATCTCGACGTGTCTGGGCAGGCCGAGGACGACCTGGCCGTGCGATGGGGCCGTTCTGGGGTAGGCGTGCCGGACGAATTGGAGCCAGAGGCGAAACTTCACCCCGTCGAAACGGTGTCGCTGGCTGACGACATCGACACGGCCCTCGGCCTGCTGGCCAACGGGTACGCCGGGGCGATGTGCAGCAACCTCGCGTTCCAAACGGTGCGGAACAGCGAGGGGATCTGTGAGTTCAACCCGCGCGACCGCTGGCCGCACTGCATGGAGGTCCGCGGCGTCTGCCGTGTGAAGAGTGGCGAGTACGTGGTGGCGATTCAGCAGAGTTGGGGCAACAACCCCACCGGCCCCAACAAGGTCACGCTCTACAGTGGCCGGGAAATCGTGCTCCCCGAGGGCGTTTTCTTCATCCGCCTTGACCCGTTTGCCAAGGCGATTGGCGCAAAGGATACGTTCATGGCGTCGGGGGTGAAAGGCTTCCCGCGGCGTCCTATCGACTGGCTTTTGTTCTCTCGTTGAAAGCGAGGTGCTCAATGAATGGCGTTTTGCTCTTGGTTTTGCTCTCTTCTCCGGCGGTCGATTGGAACATGGCCCCCGGTGTCACCGACTCGACGGCCACCTCGGCGATCGTCTCCACGTCTACCCAGTGCCCAGGCGGGTTCTGCCGGCTGCCGCCTTTCGCTGCCGTCCGCGCCGCGCCTGCTCCTCCGCCCCCGGCTGACGTGTACGGCGACGAATACGCCCCGCCCATCCCCGGCACGAGTTCCGAGGTCAACGTCCAGGTGGTGGCCGATGTACAACCACAAGGCGACGCCTGCCAGGCGAGCAGCGATGGTGTCTACGTTGCGCGTGGTGCGATGATCGTCCAACAGGGTGAGGTCCGCCGCTTCGCACGCGGCCCCATCCGAGGTGTCTTCCGTCGCGTGGCGGCCCGCATTGTGGGTCGCGTCCAGGCGAGACGGTCAGCGCGCCAGGCACGTTGGGCGGCGTGGCGTGGGCGCAGGGCCATGGCTGCGTACAGTGAGGACAACGGCGATGCCTGCACGTCCGCGAGGTGGTGAAAAAAAGGGCCGCGTGTTCCCTGGTTGCTTGGTCGTGGTGCCCCGCACCAGGGAGCTGTCGCCTGGCCCCTACACGTTGGAAATTGCGCGGCTCAAGGTTCCGTTTCAGACGGCGGTGCGAAATGCGTTGAAGCTCGTGGGCGTAGGTGACCAGGTGAAAGACCCGAAACTGATCGTCGACGAGGACCGTTGCCAGCGCGGGCCGAACGGCAGGCCGCTTGCGCGAGTGACGCCGGGCGTGCCCTACCTGTCCAAGGCTGAGTGGGAGGCGAAGTCGCATGGGTAATTTTCCACCTGCTGACTGGTCTTACTTCATCGGCAGCATGTCGGCCTTGGTGCTGACGTGCTTCGCCGTGCTCGGCGTGTGGAAGGCGGGGGAATTGGTGTTGTGGGCCGCGGCCCTTTTTCTCTAGATCGACAGGGTGAGACATGGACGCATTTTTTCAGTTGGCTGCTCAGGTCGGCATTCCCTCCGCCCTGGTGCTTTTCTTCGTTTGGGTGGGGTGGAAGCGTGAGGAGCGGATGGCGGCCCGGCTCAACGAGCTGGAGGATTTTATTCGGAAGGACCAGGCCGCACTAGCCGCACAATCCAAC
>JAZDKM010000259.1:0-4156 GCA_043803085.1 Planctomycetota bacterium | reverse complement strand
GTGGTGGGGCTGCTCAACCTGCTGTTCAAGGTTCTCAGGTGGCTGAAAGAGCGGCGCGATAACCGCCCCGAGCCGCAACCCGAGCCGGAGCCCCAGCCATGAAACGAACCACCTTTTGCGTTGCCTTGGGTTTGGCGGCTGCCCTGTGCCTTTCCAGCGCGGCCGCTCAGTCTGTGGGTCAGGGGGCCGGGGGTATCTTGCCACGCCCGGCCCCCACTCTTGTTGCTCCGGCGGCCCTTGTCGCCACGATCAAGGGCCCGGACGCCGTGAGTCCCGGCGACCTGCTGATCCTGGAGGCACAGGCGCCGGCCGGCTGCCGGTGTGCCTGGATCGTCTACCCGGCCCGGTCGGCGTTGCCCGTTGACGGTGGGCAGCGGCTTGTATTCGCGTCCGGCCAGCCAGGTAGCTACCTATTCGTCCTGGCCGTCGCATCGCCGGACGGCCAGGTCGCCATCGCTCAGCGGGTGGTAGCCGTTGGGGTTGCCCCGCCGCCATCACCTCCGGCCCCGCAGCCCCCGGCACCACCCCTTCCTGTCCCGCCGGCTCCGCCGCCGCTGACCGGCCTATCGCAAGCCGTGTACGACAAGGCGGTGAGCACGGTCATCGGCCTGGGGCGTGGCACAGAGGCCCGAGCCATGGCCGACGTGTACGACAGCACGGCCGCGCAGATTGCCGCGGGGACACTCACCAGCCCGGAGAAGGTGGCGGCGGCGACAAAGACCGGCATCGACGCCGTGACCATGGCTGACACTCGCGTGCCTCAGTGGCGGGCGTTCTACCAGTGGCTCAGAGTCGAGCTCAACAAGGCCGAGGCCGCCGGAGAAATGGACCTGGCCGGCATCAAGACCCGTTGGCTAGCGATTGCCGCCGGTCTGCGGGAGGTGAGGTGAGCCATGCCCTTTGACAACGCTCTTCGCTGTGGTTGGATCGACAATCAAGAGTGGGTCAACCGCGTCGTCGCTGAGTTGCCCATGCCGCTGATCTCGGGCGTTGCCGAGCCCGGCACGTCGGACGACTGGAAGACCCGCGACGTGCTGTTGTGGGAAGCGGAGTTTAAGGTTCTTGGCGAGTTGCTCGCCGCTCATTTTCAGCACGCAGGAACATGCTTTCCGGCCGGTACACCGGTAGTAATGGCCGATGGATCCGAGAAGCCCATCGAGCTAATTCAGCATGGCGATATGGTCTTGTCGTATACCGGCAAGCCATCTCGTGTAATCGACACGATGCGCCGTCGATATGTTGGGGAAATGGTAAAAATCAGGCTTCACGGGTGCGCGTTCGCCGTAAGAGCGACAACAGATCATCCAGTCCTTGTTGTTCAGAACAAACGGCCTACTGGCCATGGATTTACTCCAGGTGCTGCGGGATGGCAGCCGGCGGAATTGATATGTCCAAACGACCGCGTATTGGTGCCATACTGTGAAGTCGAGCCCACAGTTCCCATCTTCGACTTGGCAAAGTACATCGACAAGGATGTAGTGAGGCTCTTTCGTCATCCTACCATATCCGAAACAACGGTAAGGGCCAAATACAGCGCAACGATAGTATCGCGTTTTGTGACTGCAACGCCCGAATTGTGCTGGGCACTCGGTCTGTATCTGGCAGAAGGGTGTCCTGATTACTGCCGAATTACCATCTCGTTGGCATCGAAAGAAGAAGCTATTGCGGCCAAATTTGTTGAGGTGATTCGCTCGGTGTTTGGCGTTCGGTCGGCAAATTATGTACAGCGAACCCGGCCAACAGTGCGCCGCGTTCGCGTCAACAATAGCATCGTCGCGCGGTTCTTTTCGGATATATGCCCAGGTGGGGCACTCACCAAACGGCTTCCAGCTTTTGTCTTCGCGCTGCCACGGCTCCATAAGTTGGAGTTGCTGCGAGGATGGATTGACGGTGATGGTCATGTAAATAAGAGGCATCAGATCACAGGAGTGTCCTCTTCTCATGGGCTGGCGAGAGACTTTCAACGCCTTTGCGGGACGTTGCACATTCGCCCAAGTTTACAACTGCGGCGAAAAGCCGCACATCAGCGACAGGCGGCAGCCGTGGTGGAGATCTACGGCAATGATGCTGCGGAGATTTACGACATTGAACGGATTACGAGGGGCAAGAACACATGCCGAAATTACGCCCGAGCCGCCCATGGGTTTGCCTGCCGAGTGAAGAGTGTTGTTAGAGAACAGGCTGATTGTGATGTGTTCAATTTGGAGGTTGAAGACGAGCATTCGTATGTAGCTGGTGGGTTAGCCGTACACAACTGCGTGGGCCATGGCTGGACGCGACTCGCGGAGGACTGCATTCTCTGGGCTATCGGCTCTGGCCAGGCCATGGCGTGGCCCGGCCAACTCTCCGTGGCCGTGAACTACGCGGGTAGCCGCGTGGAAGTCGGCGGTGGCAAGCTCCGCGGTGACGGCTCAGTGGGTGCATGGGCCGCTCAGTGGGTGAGCAAGTACGGCGTGCTCCCGAAGAAGGTGATCGGCGGGATCAATCTCGACGTGTCCGGGCAGGCCGAGGACGAGTTGGCACGGCGCTGGGGCCGGCCCGGGGCAGGCGTGCCGGACGCGCTCGAGCCCGAAGCCAAGCTGCATCCCATCGAAACGGTGTCGCTCGCTGACGACATCGACACGGCCCTGGGGCTGTTGGCCAACGGGTACGCCGGGGCGATGTGCTCGAATCTGGCCTTCCAAACGGTGCGGAACGCCGAGGGGGTTTGCGAGTTCAACCCGCGCGACCGCTGGCCGCACTGCATGGAGGTCCGCGGGGTGTGCCGGCTCAAATCAGGCGAGTATGTGGTGGCTATTCAGCAGTCATGGGGCAACAACCCGACCGGCCCCAACAAGGTCACGCTCTACAGCGGCCGGGAAGTGACGTTGCCCGAGGGCGTTTTCTTCATCCGGCTTGACCCGTTTGCCAAGGGCATCGCGGCGAAGGACACGTTTTTCGGCTCGGGGGTCAAGGGGTTCCCGAGGCGGCCCATCGACTGGATGCTGTTCTCTCGATGAAAGTGAGGTGTTGAATGACTGGCGTGCTTCTCTTGGTTCTGTTCTCCACTCCAGCGATTGATTGGAACATGGCCCCGACGCCTACCGTCAGCGAATCGACGGCCACGGCGATGTGGGTCCGCGGCCCGTGCCCCGGCGGCTACTGCGTCCGGCCGGTTTCCGTTGACGTCCCCGCGTCGCCGGCCCCACCTCCGCCTGCTGACGTGTACGGCGACGAATACGCCCCGCCGATTCCCGGCACGAGCTCCGAAGTCAACGTTAAGGTCTACGCCGACGTGCAGCCCCGGGGCGATGCGTGCGACCAGGCGAGCAACGGGGTGTACGTGGCAGCTTCGAGTGGTGCGGTGATCGTCCAGCAAGGCGAGGTCCGCCGGTTCGCACGCGGTCCCGTGAGAGGTTTCTTCCGTCGCGTGGCCGGGCGCATCGTCGAGCGCGTGCAGGCGAGACGCTCGGCACGTCAGGCGCGTTGGGCGGCTCGACGTGGCGGTGTAGCCATGGCGGCGTACAGCGAGGGCGATGCCTGCTCTTCCGCGAGGTGGTGACATGAAGGGTCGCGTTTTCCCAGGCGTTCTGATCGTGATACCCCGAACTCGGGAGCTTGAGCCCGGCCCCTACACGCTGGAGATCGCACGGCTCAAGGTTCCGTTCCAAACGGCGGTGCGGAATGCGTTGAAGCTGGTGCGCGACGGCGACCAGGTGAAGGACCCGAAACTGATCGTGGATGAGGACCGTTGTCAGCGCGGGCCTAATGGTAGGCCGCTTGTTCGGGTGACGCCGGGAGTCCCGTACCTCACGCGAAAAGAATGGGAGGCAAAGCAGGATGTCTGACAACGGGCGAGTCAAGGTTGTGATCCCGCCGGCCGACTGGTCGTATTTCATCGGCAGCATGTCGGCAATCGTGTTGATCGGCTTCGCCGTGTTGGGCGTGTGGAAGGCCGGGGAACTGTTGTTGTGGGCCGCGGCCCTTTTTCTCTAGATCGACAGGGTGAGACATGGACGCATTTTTTCAACTTGCCGCTCAGGTCGGCATTCCCTCCGCCCTGGTGCTTTTCTTCGTTTGGGTGGGGTGGAAGCGTGAGGAGCGGATGGCGGCCCGGCTCAACGAGCTGGAGGATTTTATTCGGAAGGACCAGGCCGCACTAGCCGCACAATCCAAC
>JAZDKM010000258.1:0-3769 GCA_043803085.1 Planctomycetota bacterium | reverse complement strand
GCCATCGATGATGAGAAGTCCGCCCGGCCACATGTCCGGGCCGTATTTCTTCATGGCCTCTTCGGACATGGCGATCATGATGCCGGGGTGGGTGACGCGGGGATAGACAATCGGTTCGTCGGCGATGACAACCTCGGAGCGCGCACCGCCGCCCCTGGCCGCCGCACCGTACGATTGCGTCTGAATCGCGCGGCGCCCGTCCGTGACTGCCGCCGCCGTGCCCAGCAGCACCCCGGCCAGAACCACACCCTGGCCGCCGAATCCTGCGATCCGAATCTCTGTTCGTTTCACCAGACCTCCTCCAGTCAACCACCTAACCGCCAAGACGCCAGCAGGCCCAATCTATCCGCAGGAGTCTCCTCCCGTGAAATCGGCGAAATCTGCGTCATCTGCGGATACCGTAATTCCCCTTGGAGCCATGGCGGTTGATAGTGTTTAGGCGCCCGCCATTACTTTGTCGCGGATGGCGGTGAGCGTCTCGATCAGCTCCGGCTTTTCGATGTCCACGAACTCGCCTACCACGATCTTGTTCCGCAGCGCCTCCGCTGACATGTCCTTTGCCCGCGTGATGGTGACCGACTGAGCCTTGTACCATTCCAGCATCTGGACAGCATTACCCATGCCGGTCTTGCGCCCAAACTCCACCGGGCACTGCGAGAGGACCTCCACAAAGGCGAACCCCTTTTTCTGGATGGCCTTCTTGGCCGTCCTGACGAGCTGCCGCGGATGATAGGTCGTCCAGCGCGCAACGAATGAGGCGCCGGCTCCTTTCACCAGCTCGCAGAGGTCGAAGGGGTTCTCGGCGTTGCCGAACGGGGTAGTGACGGTGGTGAGGCCCAATGGTGTCGTCGGTGCCACCTGACCCCCCGTCATCCCATAGATACCGTTGTTCACGCAAAACACGGTCATGGCAATGTTGCGCCGCGCCGCATGGATCAAGTGGTTTCCGCCGATCGCCGTCAAGTCACCATCGCCGCTGATGACCATCACCCGCTTGCCGGGCAAGGCCGCCTTGACCCCAGTACCGAAGGCAATTGGCCGACCATGGGTGGTATGCAGGACGTCGGCAAAGAAGCTCGGGCTGGGAATCCAGGCCGCGCACCCAATCCCGGACACGAAGACAAAATCATCCATCGCAAGCCCGAGCTCCTCGATCGCGCGCAGGATGCTCTGTGCCAGGATGCCATTGCCGCACCCCGGACAGTTGGCCGTGGTTTTGGCCGATGGCCGGATATACTTGGCCAGCGGATGTTCGAACGCCGTCAGAGTCATGTTCGCACCTCTCGCACCGCCTTGAGAATGTCCCCGACCTCGTGGAGTTCCCCGAGCACCCTGGGGGGCAGAAAGCTCACCCCGCAATGCGGGGCCGCGGCCGCCTGTACGTAGTGAAACATCTGCCCCAGGTTGTTTTCCAGGACGATCAGGTGGCGCGTCTTCTCCGCCAGTGCCGTGATCTCCTTATCGGCCAGCGGCCACAGGGTCCCCAGCTTGAACCATCCCAAGGGCAACCCCTCGGCTCGGCCGGCTTCAACGGCCGCCTGGGCGCAGCGGAATATCGAGCCGTAGCTCACCAGGACAATCTCAGCCCCGTCAGCGTCAGCCGCGACACGCACGATCTCGTCGCGGTGCCTGGCGATCTTGTCGTTCAATTTTCTGATGAACACGTCCAGCGCCGAGGCATCAATCACGTTCCGGCGGCCGTAGGCATCGTGGCACGAGCTGGTCACGTGCGCCTTGTGCCCCCTGCCAAAGACAGGCATGGGCGCCACGTCTTCGTCCAGGAAGGCTGACAGGCTCTCCACATCCTTGCCCGGCGGGAACACCTTCCGATCCACGAGGGGGATCGCGCCGGCCTCCGGCACGACCAGTTCCTCTCGCATGTGTCCCAGGAAGGCGTCGCTCAGCACAAAGACCGGGGTGCGGAAGCGCTCGGCGAGGTTGAACGCCTCCACCGTGTAGTCGAACGCCTCTTGCACCGAACTCGGAGCCAGAGCGATGATCTGGTAATCCCCGTGGGAACCCCGGCGCGGCTGGATCACGTCGCCCTGCAGCTCCACCGAGGGAATCCCCGTGGTTGGACCGCCCCGCATGACGTTGACGACCACGCAGGGCGTCTCGGTCCCGACGGCGAACCCGATGTTCTCCAGCATCAGGCTGACCCCCGGGCCCGAGGTGGCCGTCATCGCCTTGAGGCCCCCCCAGGCGGCGCCGATGACCGCAGCAATGGAGGCGATCTCGTCCTCCATCTGGAGGAAGGTACCGCCGACGGTGGGAAGCCGCTCGGCCAATCTTTCAGCCACCTCTGTCGCCGGAGTGATGGGATAGCCCGCGGCGAACCGGCACCCCGCAGCGATCGCCCCCTCGGCGCAAGCGAAGTTGCCCATCATGAAGTGACGCCCCGTGAGAACTGTGCCTTTACCCATTCGAATCTCCGTGTCTACGAAGAATACAGAAAGGACAATCCGGAAACATCATTTTTGATTTGCGATTTCCAATTTTCGATTTGGAGTTTGATCGCTCATCGTCAATCAGCTCCCGGAGGTGGCCCGCGCCGCTGCCGCCGCCTCGGGAACCTCGTCCAGCCGAACCACAACTGCCATATCCGGACAGTAGATGACGCAGTTGTCACACTTGGTACAGGCGGTGATCTTGTCGACAACGGGCAGGCGGATGCCGCGGGTGGTGAGGCGCTCGGCGATCTTGAAAACGTCTTTGGGGCACAAGGCCAGACAAATCCCGCACCCGTCCGCCCCCTTGCACAGGTTTTCGCTGATGGAGATCACCACTTGCTTCGGCATGTCACTCCTCTCACCGTTCAAGGTTCAACGTCCAAGGTTCAACGTTGAACTTTGCACCTTGGACGTTGAACAGCGGAGCATCACCACCGCCGGATGCGCCCGGTCCCGTCAAACTCCAGGCTCCGAGGTCCGGCAACGACGGTCAACCCGACTTCCTTCGCCCGGGGGAGGAGCACCTCCGAGATCTCCAGTTCCTCCAGGTGGAGCGTATTCTTGATTCGCACCAGCCGCACCTGATCTGGGGGAACCTCGCCCACGGCCGTCTCGATGGCCTCGCGGTCGGTCTCCATGATCACAGGCAGGCGACCCGCCGACCAGAGGCGCGTCGTGAGCACGTTGGTGTACGTGGACGTGTAGTCGATGGAGCCCACAAGCCGCCGCGTGGTGATATCGGCCAAACCGACGCCATTGGCGTTGCCGTGGGTCTCGGGGGTGAGACCCAGAACCACGAGCGTGGATACCACTGGGTGCCCCATCTCCATCTTCCCGCCCACCCGGGGTCCGATGCCGATTACGTTGACGTCCATGCCGGTACCGCTGATGTTCTTCCCCATCTCGTCCACCACCAGAACATCCAGCGGATCGAGGGGAACGCGCGGCAGGACCTTCCAGGCTCGCGTGAGCAGCGCCCGATCGGTTTCCTCGAACTGTCCTGGAGGAACAACGTGAATCTCGGCCGTCTCGTCCAATGCATTCTCGAGGACCGCGACCCCCGCCAGGACCGGGGCTTTGGCCAGGATGACTCGGGCCGTCTCAACGATGGCGGCCCCCAGACCGGCGGCGTGCATCTGCTGGGCGCCCCTGTGCTTGCCCAGGCCCACGGCCAGCATCTTGCACAACCCGCTCTCGATCTCTCCGTGAAAGGCGGTGTGTGGTTTGATTCGGTTGATGACCACAATGCCATCGGCGCGCAGCGCGTTCCGGTCAAGGTACACCGGTGTTCCAATCGGGGTCCGACCGATCTGCTCGAC
>JAZDKM010000257.1:0-24675 GCA_043803085.1 Planctomycetota bacterium | reverse complement strand
CCCGGGTTCGGAGAACCCGGGCCGCCATGTCTGGAATAAGTAGGCCTGCCTCCCCTCGGTGTCGTGCGGCCTGGGATCGAGCCTGATGGCGACATCGATGGCGCCCTACAACGACCAGACGTGGACCACGGTGGCGTTGGTGTCGGTGCCGCCTAAGCCGCGTTCCACGATGAAGAGACGTCCGTTCTGTGCGTCGAAGGCCATGCCTCCCATATTTGTGCAGGGGTCGTCGTCGAGATAGAGCTCGGTGGGCCGCCAGATCGTATAGGGCAGCACGAGCCAGGGATCCTGACGCCCGAGGGCGGTCTGGCCGAGCGCGTGCACGTCGTAGAAGATGACCTGTCGCTCGTAAGGCTGGCAGTGGTAGCCGTGGGCCGCGCTGCACGGGTCGTGGCACTCGACGGGCGGTTCGTCGTAGCAGTTGTCACCCAGCCCTTTGTAGCCTGCGAGCAGGATTGCCCGCCTGGTGCCGTCGTCGGCAAAGGCGCCGCCGGTCCAGTCGTCGCACATGGTGTAGTCAGGGTAGTCGCATTCGGCGGGGTTCCCCACATTGGGACCCGCGCACCCCGGAAAGACCACGCGGTAGTAGAGCACCGGCAGGGCATCGAGATCGCCTGTAGGCGTGTCCGTGTCCCAGGCATGGAAGGCGAACAGGGTTGGTCCCTGCGAGCCGCCATTGGTAGTGACTTCCTCGGAGCCATCGAGCGGGGTGCCGCGGGCCCGGCCTGTGACCAGCGTACGGCCGCCAAGGTATTGGTCGGCATACCATTCGGGCACGGAGAAGAGGTAGGCGCCCATCTTGCGGCCGTGATAGGGAGTTTCGTCGGGTCCGACGTGGAACATGCCCCGAGCGCCCGTGCCATCCAAGTTGGCGAACCAAATGGTGGGGAAGGTGTCTTCGCCGGCGGCGCCCTCGGCGTACCAGAGGTTGATCGAGCCGTAGAGTTTGTCGCTGGTCTGCGAGCCTCGCCGGGGGACGTACTCGATGCCGCTGACGAAGACGTACTCGCGGTGAACGGTGGACGCCAGGCCGTCGTCAAAGCTCGCCAGCGGGGTCACCAGCGTGGCCTCGGGCAGGTCCTCCCAGTTCGCTTCTACCGCCGGCGTCGGGAGGACCACCTCGCCGAAGAAGGCGTAGCAATCCCACGCCGGGTCCCAGCAGGACTCGCCCGGATGGGCCGGGTCGTACAAGAGCTCGAACCCGGTCACGAGCAGCGAGCCCGCGCCACTGTCGCCGTTGGGATAGAAGGAGAGCCCGAGCGCTCCCCAGTTGAAGTCGGCGGGCAACCGGAAGGCGCCCTGGTAGGTGAAGTCAGCCGGTTGCAGGCGTTCGGCCGGGTTTCCACCGCCATTAACGTTTTCGTTGGCCTCTGCACCGTTGTCGTTCACATTGGTGTTGCCCCCGCCGTTGTCGTTCGGGTTGACGTTGGCGTTCCCGGCGTCACGGCCGCCGCCGGCCGATCCGGAAGTGCAGCCCATGACCGGGCCGAGGGCCGCAATGGCCGCGCAAGTGACCAATATGAGAAGGCCGGAACGAAGCATAACCGCAACCTCCCTTCGTGTTCGAGTTCCCGACTGTCCCTCGTGTCCTTTCCCCAACGCGTTTCCGGGCGGGCCGCGGGGACACTCACGGACCGTTCCAGCCGGCGATCCGGGCCATCATCCACCAGAAGGCGCGGGCCTTCCGGTAGCAGTTGAAGCACCGCGAGTGGGCGCATTGCTCGGCTTCATCGTCGCAGCTCGTCGGGCAGGTATGCTCGGCGCACCAGTCCACACACCAGTCACAGTAGTCGGTGCCGTCGGGATAGTAGTTCCCTTCCGGGTCGTAGCTCTCGATGTCCGCGAAATCGAACAGGACCTTGTCGTTCGCCGTGCAATAGTCGCGGATCTGGTTGTTACGGAGGTAAAGGTTACCGCTCGAGCCGGTGCCGTCGAGATGCCCGGTCATGTACACGAACACGACGTCGGGATAGTCGGTCTCAAGCTGGTCCATGGCTTCCAGATACGCGTCAATGCCCTCCTCGGTGCTATCGCTCACCGCGCCGCACCAGGACCACATGACCAGGTTGATGTCGCCGTCGGGGCGGCCTAACACGTCGCGGGTGGTAACGACCCAATCCAGATCGCCCGCATACCCCAGATCGACCGTGTCGTTCTCTTCCATGCGGAGCGAGTCCGGACCGGCGTTGAACGCCAAGCGGTTGTCCTCGTCGGCCGCCATCTCCATGCCGGTGATGATCTGGCTCCCGTGCGACGTATGACCGTAGAAGATGCGGTAGGCAGCCCGGGCCGCGGTGATGAACTCGTCGGGAATGGAATCGAACTCGTTGGCCGCCGTGTGATCTGCGATGATGGCGTTGGTGGGTCCGTCGATGCCGCCGCCGTTCTCGTTTGCGTTGTCGTCCGTGCCGTTGTCGTTCTGGTTCGCGTTGTCGTGGCGGTCCCCCGTGCGACCGCCTCCACCTGCCCCTCCTGGACCACACCCCATGACCAAGCCGAACCCAGCCATGGCCACGCAACAGACGAGTGTGAGAAGAACGGAATGAGACATGACGGCAACCTCCCTTCGCGTCGGAGTTCCCCGCTGCCCCCAGCTGGGCATCATCCTACCCACGCACCACGCCCCCGGCAAGGCAGCAACCAAGGCCATCCTACCCACGCACCACGCCCCCGGCAAGGCAGCAACGGAGCGGCCGGCGAGACGCCGGCCGCTACCCTCGGCAACCATGACTCCGTGCGCCGGAACGGAGCGTCGGGCGGAGCCCGACCTACGACGACGGCGTGTCGGGCGGAGCCCGACCTACGAAAACAACGTATCGGGCGGAACTTGACCTACGAAAGCGACGTGTCGGGCAAAGCCCGACCTACGGTGATGGAATGGGATCATTCAAAGACTTATTGATTTCCTCGTTCGTTAAGCGGTAAATCAAAATGGAGTGGCCCACGTGCGCGTCGGGGTCGTGCCCGCGCAGGTAGGCACACAGGCGGCCGAAGCGCAGCTTCTGGAACCGTTCGAAACGGTTCTCAAAGCCCTTCCCCTGGCTCTTCACCAGGGCCTCACGGGTCTGGGCATCGTCGGGCGTTTGCTCAAAGGCGCGCATCTCGGGCAACAGCCGACGATAGTCCGCTTCGAGTTTCTCCGTCCAGGAACTGGTCTCCAGCAGATGAACCTGCTGTAAGCGGGTGGCACTGATGCAGTAGAGCCCCGCAGCGAGGGTGTAATCGCCCGTGCCGGACGGCCGTAGCGTCTGAGGCAACGGTTGGGCCTTGATCCCGTAATAGCCCGCATCGCCCGTACCGTGGTAGGAGAGGTAGACGCGCTCGTCGCGCCGGTGCCGGTCCAGCCAGCGTTTGAGGCCCGGCAAGTCCTGTCCCCAATCCAGCGAGCTTTGCACGAGGTGCCGGTATCCGTTGGCCGGTCCGCCGGCGATGGTGTTGAAGTAAGCCAGGTAGTCGGGCCAGATCATGAGCGAGGCGATCGCCAGCAGGCCGAGCAGCCCCGGAACGAGCGGGCGCAGCCACCGGGTCGGGGCGCGCAGCCAGCCGGCGGCGGCCCCACACAAGACGAACAGGGGCGGGAACGTGGGCAGAAGGTGGCGGTGCCCGATGTTCAGGTTCGAGCGGATCGCGAACACCCAATACGTCACGAACAGTGCCCATAGCGGAGCGGTTAGATAAAGATACTTAATAATATCTAGGCCGCGCGCGGCCCCACCGTTCGGCGGAAGGTTTGGCCGGAGGCCGCGGCGGGTGACGAAGGCCGCCGCCGCCGCGGCCACGATCACGCCGATGGTGGGTAGGGGGACCTTGTAGAGAAAACAAAGCGGAAAGAAATACCACCAACCGGTCATGCGCCGCTCGCCGTCCAGGAAGGCATCCCGCCCGCGGGCACTTTGGATGGTGAAGAGGTAGCCGTACAGGTAGGCCTCGGGCAGCAGGCGCCGCTCGCGGGCCCATTGGACCGCTCGGGCGGTGGTGGGGATTCCCCGCCCCTGGAATTCCCAAACCGTTTGTCCGGTCGGCAGAGACGCCGGCACGAAGAAGCGCTCTTGGTTGGCATCAGCGCTGGTCATGGCCTGGTAGCGAAAGCCGTAAGCCGCCCACACGGCCAGCCCCACGGCCAAGACGTACCACCCCATGACCGCTACGAAAACCAGAGCCATCTTCCAGCGCTGGACGACCCGAAGCTCGCGGCCGAACCGGATCGAGAGCGGTTCGCTCGACAGCAGGCGGACCGTCATCAGGGCCAACCCCGTCGGGATGATCAAGGGGGCGGACATCTTCGATAGAAACAGGCCGGCCAGCGCCGCGGCGCTCGCCAGCAACGATGCGGGGCTCACGCGGTGCAACACCCACCATAGCCCACCCATGGAGAGAAAGAAGAAAAGCGAGACGGCCAAGTCCGTCGTGACCAGACTGCCGTTGGCGAGGACCGTGGGGCTGAAGGTGTACAGCGTGAGGGACACGAATCCGCCGGCCGTTCCGAAAAGCCGCCGCGACCAGAAAAACACGCACCCGCCGAGGGCCACGCTGAGCAGGATGATCATGGTGCGGGCCTGGCGCAGCATGGCCTGCGCGTCGTTGCCCATGCGGTAGAAGAACTGTTTGCCGATCGCGAAGACGTCGGATTCGTGCCAGGCCCTCTGCTCGAAGCTGGGGAACCTGAGCCGGTCGTTGAGCAGCGGCAGTGCCGCCCAAGCTTGGGCCAGCGGTGGGTGTTCCGGCAACAACCGCTTGTCCTCCAGGCGCCACCAGGCGTAGCCTTTGGTCAGGTGGGCCACCTCGTCATAGGTGCAGCATTTATGCCGGATACTGGTGGAGGCCAGCACGAAGTGGACCGTAAGCAACCCCACGACTCCGAGCGCCGGACCGAAACGCCACGCACCGCGTACAGCGTGCGCAGGCGGTGATTCGCCCCGAGTTTCGCCAGAGGCGGGCGGTGGTCTGCTACGGGGTGTCCTTGCTGCCACGGTCGGGTCCTTCGATACCGGGTTTTGGGGTACTCAGACGCTACGTCGTTTCAATCCTCGGATCCCGCACCTCCAGGAAGGAGGTGGGCCACCCAGTCGAGACTACGCCTAAAGTGGTACTTGTAAATGGGTTTGTTTGGTAATTTCGTTTTTCCGCAGGGCGAGCGTTCTCCGAGGATCGGTTGGCGGCAACCTCAAGTCTGACTTAAGGTTAGGTTCGGAAAGCGGTTCTTGGGTGAAATGGCTTCGTTTTGCAGGACGCATGTCTGGCTCCCGGAAACTACGGCGAGGAAGACCGAGTTTCCTCTCGTGGGAGGCGCGCACCGACGCCGTCGGCCATAAAGCCCCTCCATAGCACATGAGGCGCGCTCGTTTGGTAGAGGGGTGCAAGCGATCACGCGGTTTACACAAACCCCGCGTTTTTCATGACCACTGGGGATTCGCCGCCGGTGTGCTTATTTCGCCCTTTCAGGGCACAGGAGCAGGGCGGCGCGCTTTGGTGAGAAATGCGGTGGCAAGAGGGGAGAGGCACCTCGCTACGCCTCGTTCTCGACCCTGAAACCGAAGCCCGGTCACGCCGCTCCCTCACGGTCGCGGTTCGGATAAGAGGCCGTTTCACTGGGACACCACACTAGGCGCGTACGGCCTGGGCCACGCGCAGGCAGGTGGTCATCAGCTTCTCGAACTGGTCCAGCGGATACTGGGTGGCCGGGTCGCTCTGGGCCTGGTCGGGGTTGTCGTGCACTTCCATGAAGAGCGCGTCTGCGCCGGCGGCAATACCCGCCTTGGCCAGCAGGCCGACGAAATGACGATTGCCGCCCGACTGGTGTCCCATGCCGCCGGGTAACTGACAGCTATGTGTCGCGTCGAACACCACCGGGGCGAAGTGCTTCATCCGGTGGAGGGCGGTCAGGTCATTGACCAACCGGTTATAGCCGAAGAAGGTGCCGCGCTCGGTCAGCAGGAGGTTGCGATTGCCGGTGGAGGCGATCTTCTCAACCACGTTGCCCATTTCTTCGGGCGACATGAACTGGCCCTTCTTGACGTTGATGCAGCGGCCGGTGCGTCCCGCCGCGACCAGCAGGTCGGTCTGCCGGCACAGAAACGCGGGCACCTGGACGCAGTCGACGATTTCCCCGGCGGCGCCGGCCTGCTCAGGCAAGTGAATGTCGGTCAGCACGGGGACATTCATTTCCCGGCGGACCTCGCCGAGGATGGTCAAGCCCTTGGTCAGGCCCGGACCGCGAAAGCTGTCCACGCTGCTGCGGTTGGCCTTGTCGAAGCTCGCCTTGAAGATGAGCGGGACGCCCAGTCGCCGGGCGATGCCGGCCAGGCCGTCGGCCATTCGCAGGGTGTGGTCGCGCGACTCGATGACGCAAGGCCCCGCGATCAAGGCCAAGGGAGACCCTCGCCCGATGGTTATGCCGCCGATGGTCGCTTGCTCAATGGCGCTCATGGTCCGTCACCGCCCGCCGCTGCGCTCTTTTGCCTCGGGCCATTGTCGTCATCCCGCCGCTCCGGTCAACGCGGCCTGTGATCTTTGCCAGGCGCCGGATGGGCCGCCTCCACGGACACACACGGGTCAGCTCCGAAGACTCCGCTGACCCATGCCACCCGCGTGGCGCATCCTCACACGCAGCAACCTAGCGTTGTAGTGCTACGCGTGTTTGGGCCACCCGCCACGGCCTTGGCGTGTTTCCTGTTTTTTGCTGGCGTCGGCCTCGTTAATTCGCTATACTGGAAGCCAAAGGCGACACGGGCGGTTTCGCCGGCCGGGTGGTGGGTGGCATGCCCAAGCGTCGCTTCAGCGACGCGCCGGCATGTTGCGTCGTTCAAACGCCCACTGCGTTCGAGAGCCGCAACATGGCCGCGCCGGCCCTGGACACGAGCGTGTCCAGACCCGGCTCGGCCATGCCACCCTACGCGGCTTATCGGAAAGGGTTGATTATGAATCGGACGACGACATTCTTCTCATGGTGCGGTTGCTTGGGAATCGTCCTGCTCGCGGCCTTGCCCACCCCGTGCGTGCTGGCCGATTCATGCCCACCGGCCTGGACACCGGGGTTTGGGCTGCCGGGGATGAACGACTATGTCTGGGCCCTCACCATCTTCGACGACGGGACCGGGCCGGCGTTGTACGCGGGGGGCTGGTTCACCACGGCGGGGGTGCCGGCCAACTACATCGCCAAGTGGAATCCCAGCGCGCCGGGACAGTGGTCGGCGCTGGGCAGCGGGATGAACTTTTATGTCCGCGCCTTCACCGTCTTCGACGACGGGACCGGGCCGGCGTTGTACGCGGGGGGCGATTTCACCCTGGCGGGGGGCGTGTGGGCCCCCTTCATCGCCAAGTGGAATGGCACGCAGTGGTCGGCCCTGGGCAGCGGCAGCGGGATGAACAACTGGGTCTTCGCCCTCACCGTCTTCGACGACGGGACCGGTCCGGCGTTGTACGCGGGGGGTGAATTCACCACGGCGGGGGGCGTGACGGCCAACTGGATCGCCAAGTGGAATGGCACGCAGTGGTCGGCGCTGGACAGCGGGATGAACAACGTTGTCCGCGCCCTCACCGTCTTCGACGACGGGACCGGGCCGGCGTTGTACGCGGGGGGCTATTTCGGCACGGCGGGGGGCGTGCCGGCCAACGGTATCGCCAAGTGGAATGGCACACAGTGGTCGGCCCTGGGCAGCGGGATGAACGCCGTTGTCATCGCCCTCACCGTCTTCGATGACGGGAGCGGGCCGGCGTTGTACGCGGGGGGTGGTTTCACCACAGCGGGGGGCGAGACCGCCAACTACATCGCCAAGTGGAATGGCACGCAGTGGTTGGCCCTCGGCAGCGGGATGAACTCCTATGTCTACGCCCTCACCGTCTTCGACGACGGGACCGGGCCGGCGTTGTACGCGGGGGGCATGTTCACCACGGCGGGGGCCGTGCCGGCCAACAGGATCGCCAAGTGGAATGGCACTAAGTGGTCGTCACTGGGCAGCGGGATGAACGAGTGGGTCTTCGCCCTCACCGTCTTCGACGACGGGACCGGTCCGGCGTTGTACGCGGGGGGCGATTTCACCACGGCGGGGGGAATACCTTCGAGCCGCATCGCGCGCTGGGGCTGTCAGACCAGCCCCACGGATCAGGATGGCGACGGAATCCCCAACGAGTCCGATAACTGTCCGGAGCACTACAATCCCAGCCAGGCGGACTGCGACGGCGACGGCATCGGCGACGCCTGTCAGCCCGGGGCCACGGACTGCAATGGCAACGACATCCCCGACGATTGCGACGTGACCGCGGGCACGAGCCTGGACTGCAACGGGAATGGCGTCCCGGATGAGTGCGAGTGGGATGACTTCGACGGCGATGGGGACGTAGACTTGTTGGACTACCAGGTCTTCGAGGGGTGCATTACCGGTCCCTGCGTCAGTCCGCCCTGCGACCCGCCGCTATACGCGGGATTCCCCGAACCGTGCTGTGGGATCGGCGATTCCGATAGGGATGGCGCCATAGACCTGGGCGATTTTGCGGGATTCCAGAGTGTATTTACGGGATCCCCATAGGTGGACCGCGGACGGCGCGGAACATCATCCGCATCACTTTCGACCGCGACCTCGCCACGCCGGCCCTGGGCCAAGTGGAGATCAGGGAGTTGCTGCCGGACGGTGCTTTCGGCCCGGACCTCTCGACGAACGGGTTCACGTTCACGGTGGAGACCATCGACGTGGGCGGCTATCTGCGTCCGCGGGTCCTGAAGATTCAGGAGAATGCCACCAGTCTGACCCACCGGACCTGGGTGGCAATACGAAACGTCGAAACGCCGAAACGTCGAAACGTCGAAACGGCGGAGGGGGGATGTAGGGCGGCCCACCCGCAAGACCGGCTGGAAAGCCGGTCCCACAGTTCACGCAGGGCTGACGCCCTGGGCGGGGTGGCCCACCCGCAAGACCGGCTGGAAAGCCGGTCCCACATAGCAGGCTGGGCGGGCGTGGCGCCGTTCGAGGTGCAGTACGTGGTGCTGATGGGCGACGTGGACAACGACGGTTTCGTGAAGAGCGCGGACGCCAGCGCCGTGTATCCGCACGTGTCGTTCCTGCCCGTGCCGGACGACAGCCGGTACGATGTGAATGGGGACGGTTACGTCCAGAACGCCGACGCCAGCGCAATCTATCCGCGGGTGTCGTTTTTGCCGAAGCCGGCGAAGCCGAGCGGGCACTAACAGAAACGTCAAAACGCCGAAACGTCGAAACGTCGAAATCAGAAAGCGGGACCGGTAGGGTGCGCGCTCGCACACCACGCCAGCAAGGTAGGCTCTGCCCGCCGCATAGAGCGTCGGGCCGAGCCCGACCTACAAGGCTAAGGGAAGAAAGTCGAAACGTCGAAAGTCGAAACGTCGAAAGTCGAAACGTCGAAAGTCGAAACGTCGAAAGTCGAAACGTCGAAACTCGAAACTCGAAACTCGAAACTCGAAACGTCGAAATCAGAAAGTGGGAGAGGTAGGGTGCGCGCTCGCGTAGGATGCCGGCAGGTGGGGCCGGTTCTGCCCGCCGCAATAGAGCGTCGGGCCGAGCCCGACCTACGGCCCCCGGGCGCGGACCCTACGGTTCGTGCTAGTGCTCCAACGCACCTTAACCTGCGGGTTCGGAGTCGAGCCTACTCGTGTGCCACTGCCGTCTCGGTAGTGCCGGTCGCAGGAGGCTCCCTGGAAAGCACTGCTCACAGAGCAGTGGCACACCCGAAACTGTAGCTGCGTTGGAGCACTAGTTGGTCTCTCAAGAACCGCATTGGAGGCCCATGGGCGGCGGCTTCCGGCGCGCCGGCATGGGCCCGAAGGTCCGTCCCACAGGTTTTTGTCGTTGGAGGCTTCAAGAATGCGACTGCGTACTTCCGCCTCCGACCCCGTGGCGCTGAGGGAGTTGGCGGCGCTCTTCCTCAAGCTCGGCACGATCTCATTCGGGGGGCCGGCCGCGCACAACGCGCTGATGGAAGATGAGGTCGTCCGGCGGCGCCGGTGGCTGGGACGCGAGGAGTTCCTCGACCTGGTCTCGGCCACCAACCTGATTCCCGGACCCAATTCGACCGAGCTGGCCATTCACCTGGGTTATCGCCGCGCGGGCTGGCCGGGGCTGCTGGTCCGTTTCCGGCTGAGCGCCGCGTGGTTGGTGTTGGGCGGCGGCCTGGTGGGCGCGTTGGTGTACAGGTAAGCCTAGGAGCCCGTGGCAAAAGGGGACAGGCACCTCGCTTTGCCGCGTTCTCGACGTCATGGAGAGCCCTCACCCCAGCCCTCTCCCGAAGGGAGAGGGGTCGCGGTCCGGCTCGGAGCCAGTCCCCTTTTGCCACGAGCAGATAGGCGTGCGATTTTCTGTCACGGTGGCGTATCATCCGGATCCTGGGGGTTGCCTTCTCCGGTAAGTATGGCATAATGGCAATATGGCCATGAATCTACGACCGCTGGCACAGTATGAAGTTCGGGCGAAAGTGGCCAAGGCGCTGGCCCACCCGACCCGGCTGTTGCTCCTGGACGCCATGAAAGACCACGAGCGGTGCGTCTGTGAGTTGACCGAGTTGGTCGGCGCGGACCAGTCCACTGTCTCGAAGCACTTGGCGATTTTGAAGGGTGCGGGGCTGGTGGGCAGTCGCAAGGAAGGTTCCATGACCTTCTGCCGGGTGAAGTGTCCGTGCCTGGACGGGTTCTTTCAGTGCATCGAGTCGGTGCTACGCGAGAACCTCAAGGCCCAACAGGTGCTGGTGCGCAGCCGCTGAGGCTTTTTTTCGGAGCTTTCATGGCTTAATGGCCATAGCGCCATACGCGGTGGGAGTGTGTCATGAAGCAATGGAAGATATTTGCGGCCTTTGCGGCGATCTTTCTAGGGGCCTACTTTCTGCCGCTGTCCAATCCGAAAGTGACCGCGGCCATCCTGGAAGCGTTCAAATTGCTGCAATGGTATGCGCGGAATCACACGCTGGCCTGCGTCATGCCCGCCCTGTTCATCGCCGGCGGGATCATCACGTTTCTGTCGCAGGCTTCGGTCATGCGCTTCCTGGGGCCAAAGGCCAACCAGCCGATCGCCTATGCGGTGGCGGCGGTTTCGGGGACGGTACTCGCAGTCTGCTCGTGCAGTGTACTGCCCATGTTCGCGGGCATCTGGAAAATGGGGGCCGGTCTCGGTCCGGCTTCGGCGTTTCTCTATTCCGGCCCCGCCATCAACATCCTGGCCATCTTCCTGACGGCACGCGTGCTCGGGCTTGACATCGGATTGTGGCGTGCGTGCGGCGCGATCGCGTTTTCGTTCCTGGTCGGCCTGGGCATGGCAGCGATTTTCCGGCGCGAGGAGCAAGTCAAGCTGGACGCGGCGTTGCAAATGCCGGACCCGCCGCCCTCGCCCCGGAAGGGCTGGCAGAATGCCGTGTTCCTGGCGTGCATGATCGCGTTTCTGGTGTTCAGCGATTGGTTCAATCCGGGCGACGCGGTGGTGCGGAGGACGGACGGCACGGCCATCCGCGGCGTCGTGCTGCAGGAGATGCGCGACGAAGTCATGATCCAGGTGCAGGAGAGCGTAGGCTCGGTGCGTGCGGGCGAGCGGCTGGTGCTGGCCAAGGCGGAGATCGCCGGAATCGATGAGGTCCGCAGTTGGGTGATGGACGTGCACCACGTCCGCTGGTATCTCGCCGGGCTGATGGGTCTGGCCGTGGCGCTGATGTCCTGGCGCTGGCTGGAACCGGGCGAGTTCGGCACGTGGATGCACAACACGTGGGATTTCGCCAAGTTGCTGGTCCCGCTGCTGTTCGGCGGCGTGTTCGTGGTCGGGTTTATCTCGGCGCTCTTGCCGGACAAGCAGATCGGCCAGCTCGTCGGCGACAACGGCCTGCGGGCGAACTTCGTCGCCGCGCTGGTGGGCGCCTTGTTCTACTTCGCCACGCTCACCGAGGTGCCGATCACGCAAGCGCTGATGGAGCACGGCATGGCGAAGGGGCCCGTCGTCGCGCTGCTACTGGCGGGACCCGCGCTTTCGTTGCCGAACATGCTCGTGCTCATCAAGGTCATGGGGGTAAAGAAGACGGCGGCGTTCTCGGTGTTGATTGTGGTGATGGCGACCATTACGGGACTGATCTATGGACGGGTGAGTGGGTAGGGTCAGGCCCCGGGGACCCATTCCGTCGTGGAGAGCGGACCCTGAGTTTGCTGAGGGCAGGAAGGGACAGCTGAGGAGGCTGAAGATGAAGATTGAGATCCTTGGAACGGGTTGTGCGAAGTGCAACAGGCTGGAGGCCACGGCCAAGAAGGCGGCCGACCGGCTCGGCATCCAGTATGAGTTGGTCCATGTGAAGGACCTGAGCAAGATGGCGGCGTACGGCGTGATGATGACGCCGGCGCTCGTGATCGACGGGAAGGTCAAGGTCGTCGGCAAGGTGCCGAGCGAGGCCGAGCTAACCACGATCCTGACAACCGAGCTGGCGAAGAACTGAGGGCATCATGAACCCAACGGGCGAGCAAGGTAGGACGCCGCGCTTTGCGCGCGTGTCGATTGGTTTGTCGGTCGCGTTTCTGGTCGGTGTGTCGATCGACCACCAGGCGCAGGAAGCGATCGAGGCAGGTTTTGGTGGGGAGCTTGAGGCGGGGCGAATCGAGGGGCATGCCGTGAACATTGAGGAACCGGGCTCGGAACACTTCGAGCACGATTTCGGTCTGGACCGGCAGGCGCTGGTGCTCGTGGAGGTGGGTAGATGAAAGGTCAAGCGACCAACGGGCTGATACTGCTGGCCGTCGTTCTCGTTGTCGGCGGCGTGGCTTGGTTCCGGTCGGGTGGCCCGGGTGCCGACGCCGTGAGCGTCAGCAAGACGAGCGAGACCAGCGCTTCACCGGGCGGAGCCGGAGTTGTCCCCGTCCAGAAGGGCGAGTTGTGCCCCGATCAGCCGAACCTCACGGGCGCGGGCGAGGCGGCGCCGGCGGGCGCCCGGCCGGGCGTCAAGTTGCCGCGGGTGGTCGATCTCGGCGCGGGCAAGTGCAAAGCGTGCATCGAGTTGGCCCCGATCCTGGAGGAACTGAGGAAGGAGTACGCCGGGCGGGTGACCGTCGAGTTCGTTGACGTGTGGGTGAACCCCAAGGCGGGCGACCCCTACCACATTCGGATCATACCGACGCAGATTTTCTTCGACGCCGACGGCAAGGAAGTCTGGCGGCATGAGGGGTTCCTGCCCAAGGCCGACTTCGTCGCGAAGTTCGCGGAGCTTGGGGTGAAGTAGATGCTCGAACAGTGGGCGGAATGGCTGGCCGAGATCGTCAAGACCAACGCCTGGCTCGCTCCGGTCGCGGCGCTGCTCGGCGGATTGTTGACCGCGGCGAATCCCTGCGTGCTGGCGGCGGCGCCGCTCATGGTGGGGTACGTCGCGGGGCAGGAAAAGCGTACCGTGGGGCGCTCGTTCCTGCTGTCGCTGACCTTCACACTCGGCCTGACGATCATGTTCGGCCTGATCTGGTTTGGCGTGTGGTCGGCGAGTTCACTGATCCCAATGGTTTGGTGGAAATACGTCGCGGTGGCGGTCTGCCTGCTCATGGGCCTGCACCTGCTCGGAGTCATCCACTTCACGCTTCCCGTGCCGACGGGGCTGCAAACCCAGCGCCGCGGCTTCGTCGGAGCGCTGCTGCTCGGCCTGTTGTTCGGCCTGATCTCCCTGCCTTGTGCGGGTCCCGTGCTGGGTGCCCTGGTCGTGGTGACCCCCATGTACGGCTTCGCGTTCGGCGTGATGCTGTTGGTGGCGTACAGCCTGGGCCATTGCGGACTGGTGCTGGTGGGCGGGACGTCGATCGGCCTGGTCCAGCGGCTGGCCGACTCGAAGGGCTGGACGCGCGGTACGGACGTGTTGCGCCGCATCGCCGGCGTCCTCATCGTCGGGGTGGGCCTCTGGCTGCTCTTCTTCGAGTAATGAACGGCATCCGCGGGGCCGTACTCGGCGGGAATCGAAGTGCGCGGCCGAGCGAGTTCGTCACGAGCTTGAACGTCACAGCCCGCAAGCGGGAGTAGCCTGTTATGAAGAACGAGTGTGTCGGGCGTCTGTCGTTTCTTGATCGGTTCCTGACGCTGTGGATCTTCCTGGCCATGGCCGTCGGCGTGGCGGGCGGCTGGTTGTGGCCGGGCGTCGAAGGGTTTCTGAACCGTTTCCAGGTCGGCACGACGAACATCCCCATCGCCATCGGCCTGATCCTGATGATGTACCCGCCGCTGGCCAAGGTGAAGTACGAGGAACTCGGCGACGTGTTCCGCAATACGCGCGTGCTCGGCCTGTCACTCGTGCAGAACTGGGTGATCGGGCCGATCCTGATGTTTGCGCTGGCGATCCTGTTCCTGCACGATCAGCCGCAGTACATGGTCGGCCTGATTATGATCGGCCTGGCCCGCTGCATCGCCATGGTGATCGTGTGGAATGAGCTGGCCAAGGGCGACAGCGAGTACGCGGCGGGGCTGGTGGCGTTCAACTCCGTGTTCCAGGTGCTCTTCTACTCCGTCTACGCCTGGTTTTTCATCACGGTGCTGCCGCCGCGCTTCGGGCTGACCGGCGCGGACGTACACGTGACCATCGGCCAGATCGCCAAGAGCGTATTCATCTACCTGGGCATCCCGTTCCTGGCCGGGATGATCACGCGCATCGTGCTGCTGCGGGTGAAAGACCGCGCGTGGTACGAGCGGAAATTCATCCCCAAGATCTCACCGATCACGCTCGTCGCACTGCTGTTCACGATCGTGGTCATGTTTTCGCTGAAGGGCGAGAAGATCATCCAGCTTCCGCTGGACGTGGTCCGCATCGCGATCCCGCTGTGCATCTACTTCGTGTTGATGTTCCTGGTCTCGTTCTGGATGGGCGTGAAGATCGGGGCAGACTACTCCAAGACTGCAACCATCGCCTTCACCGCGGCCAGCAACAACTTCGAGCTGGCCATTGCCGTCGCCGTCGCGGTCTTCGGCATCCACCACGGGGCGGCGTTCGCGGCGGTGATCGGACCGCTCGTCGAAGTGCCCGTGCTCATCACCCTGGTGAACGTGGCGCTGTTCTTCCAGCGGAGGTACTTCGCGCCCCCGTCGAGCGTAAGCGAGGCCTCGGCGTAGAGCCCCGGGGCGACCACCATGTGGCGCGACCAGTTCAGGCCTTGTTCCATCCTGCCCTTGGCTCTCCTTGACGCTCGGGGTGGCGATGAACGCAGGCCGGTCCAGTCCGATCATGGCGGGGTTCTCGGTCGGGTTTGCGAGCGATTTCCGGAACCGATGAAGTATTCTAAATAATCCTGGACGGTGGTTTGACCTTCAGTTGCCGCGCGCCTAGGATCGCGCGACATGACAACTCACCTGGCTGGACTGCGCTGGTGCCGAGGTGGTGTTAAGCCTGCAATGAGGCATCTGCCGTCAGCCGGGGCGTTGTAGCGTGGGAGAGAGAAGACCGGACGCCGTCTGCGGCATGTTAGTTCGGTTTCTTTTCAAGCATCGCGTCGGTGCCAGGTAGGCACAGCTCGAAGTGGGCGCAGAACACGGCCGATGTGTCCGATTGGAGCCCGAGCCGATGAGGGCGTCCAGTGCGGAGACGGGCCCTATATAAGGAGGGAAGCGGAATGAGGACTCAGGGTTTGCTGTTGGCAGGCTTGGCGGCCTGCGTATTCATGCTGTGCGCCCCGACCGAGGCGAAGGCATGTCACCACGAAATCGATTCGGTCACGCTCTCCCCGGCCTGTGCATGTCCGGGAGACGAGGTCCAGGTCACGGTAAGGGTCAGGCTGTACAGCATGTGGTGGAAGAGCACGAGGGTCGATGGCACGTGCTTTAACCACGACTACCATTACGGGACCGACGGGGCCCTGTACAGCGAGACGTTCGCCGTCACGGCGCCGCAGGTCCCAGGCGTCTATGACCTCGAAGTCAAGACGTATAGTCTCAGCGCGTGCTCGAGCTACCAGCGGACCGCAACGGCCAGGCTGACCGTCGTGTGTTGTTGCGCGGACGGCGCGGACGGCCTGCACTGCTGGGACCTCAACGCCAACGGCGCGTGCGACCTGGACACCGAGGACGTGAACCGCGACCAGATCTGCGACGCGCTGGACTGCCAGGGTCCGCCGGGCGAGGACGGCGCGGACGGCGAGGACGGGACGTCGTGCACGGTGGAGGAGATCCCGGAAGGCGCCGTCATCCGCTGCACGGATGGGACGTCCGTGACGATCTACCACGGCCAGGATGGTGAAGACGGCGAGGACGGTGAGGACGGCACATCCTGCACGGCCATTCCGGAAGGCGACTGCGTTCAGATCGAGTGTGAGGACGGGACGACGGCCCAGGTCTGTGACGGCCAGGACGGCCAGGATGGGATGTCGTGCACGGTGCTTCCGGAGGGCGAAAGCTGCGCTCGCATCTTGTGCGAGGACGGAACTTCGCAACTGGTATGTAGCGGCCAGGACGGTCAGGACGGCGTGGACGGTACGGACGGAACGTCTTGCACGGTTCAACAAACTCACGATGGCGCGCGGATTGTGTGTGAGGACGGCAGCGTCGCCCGGATTCGTCACGGCCAGGACGGTATCAACTGCTGGGATCTGAACGAGAACGGGCGGAAGGATTTCTGCCATCCCATGCTGCAGAGCGGGCCCGGCGAATGTGATGAACAGCTCTGGGAGTGCTACTGCGGCGAAGGGAAGTTAAGCGATATCTGCGGCACCCAAGCGAAGGCGAGACTGGCGTACAAGCTGGTGGATGAGCCTGAGACCCTCGGCGAACTGGTGTTCATGTCGGAACGGGAGATCGACGAGTACGTCTGCACGTTCACCGAGGATACCGATAGCAACGGAGTCATCGACGTCCTCGACTGCCGCGGCCAGGACGGAGAACCGGGGCAAGACGGGGCGTCCGGCGCAAGCGGCGGCAGCGGAGCTGACGGGGCCGACGGGGCCGACGGGCGCGATGGCTCCTCGTGCACCGTGGCCGATAACGGCGACGGTACGTACACGCTGTCCTGCGAGGACGGCACCTCCGTGACGATTCACGACGGCCAGGACGGCCGCGATGGTGTGGATGGCCAGGATGGTAAAAACGGTGCGGATGGCGAGGACGGCGTCTGCGTCTCCTGTGAGGAGGAGGCCCCGGCGCCGGTGCCCCCGATCGAAGAGGAGCTTCCCGCAGGGCGGCCCGCAGGCCGAGGCGCGGGCTGCGGTGTGTTCAACGGCGTTGCGTTGATCCTGCTGCCGCTGGCCATGTTCCTCTGGGCCGGCATCCGCCGTCGGTCCTAGTCTAATCTGTTTCGATTCTCGCGCATGGCCCGGGGCATGTCCCCGGGCCATGTGCGCGCCATCGCCTCACCCGCAGGGAAAAGGACGGGACTTTTCTCCGCGAAGCACCCTCGCCATCGCTCACCATCGCCTTTCTTTGATCGGCCCGTTGGTCGAAGTGCCGGTGGTGATCAGCCTGGTAAACGTAGCCCTGGGTTGCAAAAACGTTACTGTGCGGACGATGCGCCGCGGTCGGCACACCCAAGTCCATATAAGGCACGGAGTTGCGACGTTTGGAAGGGCCACGGAGGACCCAATCCTCGCGTGGACATCAGGTGCACGCCGCAGGTCGGCCGTTGACTTCGTCGGTCAATTCGACGAAGATATTCGTCTAGCCGTATGTACGAATACCTTGCGAGGTGCGGGTGTGCGTCACAGTGCCGAGCTATTCAAGGCGTTGGCCGACGAAACGCGTCTGCGAATCCTGCACTTGCTCGTGCGGGGTGAGTTGTGTGTGTGCGACATCATGACCGTGCTCGGCATCGGACAATCCAAGACCTCGCGGCACTTGGCGTACCTCCGCAACGCCGGGTTGGTGCATGACCGCCGGGAAGGGGTGTGGATGTACTACACGTTGGCGAAACCAAAGGGCCTGACTCACCGGCGGATGGTGGAATGGCTGGCCGAGACGGCCAGCGAGATTCCGCAGGCCGCTGCCGACCGGAAAGCTCTTCAGGCGCTCGAGCGTCGCGCTCGGCGTTGCGACAAGTGTGCGAACGGCAATGGGAATGGGAAGTCCCCGGTACAGAGCGGCGGAGCACGGCCGCGCCGAGGGGAAACGACGGGCGACCTTTTTGCGAGGAGAAAAACGCATGCATGGCAAGCGGGCTAAAGCAGCAGTCATGGCGCTGGCCGTCATCCTGGCGGTGGGAACCGGCGCCTGGGGTCTGGTCACCAGATCGGTGAACCAGCAGGACGACACCGCTCCCGGTCAAACCGGGGCCACCGCGACGGCCGATCAGCCGCGCAACGATGCGCCGCCGCCGGCCGCCGGCGCCATCGACCAGACGGCGCAGGCCGGCAAGTACAGATTCTTGTTCTTCTACCGGACCGACGACGAGCCGACCCAGGCCGCCCGCAGGGTATTCGACGCCGCGATGGCGAGACTCGGCGATCGCGCGGTCGCCGCCACCGCGAACGTCACCGATCCGCTGGAACAGGCCACAGTCAACCGGCTCGGGTTGAGCCGGGCGCCGATGCCGCTCGCGCTGGCCCTCGCCCCTAATGGGGCGGTGACGCGGAGCTTTGTCGGGCAGTTTGTGGAATCCCAATTCGAGACGGCGTTCGTCAGCCCGGGCACCGCAACCTCGCTCAAAGTGATGCAGGACCGCAAGATGCTCTTCGTTTGCGTGCAGAATGGGACCACCCAGCACAACGCGGAAGCCATGCAGGGCGTGCGGGAGTTCGCGGACGACGCCCAGTTCGCCAAAACGGTGGAGATCATGACCCTCGACCCGACCGACCCGGCCGAGGCGGGATTCCTGGAGCAGCTCAAGGTGGATCCCAAGACGGAGGAGGCCGTCACGGTCTTCATGGCCCCGCCTGGAACCACCGTCGGCACTTACCAGGGCGAGACCAAGAAAGACGTCCTGATGGCGGCCGCCAAGACCGCCGGCAAGGGCTGTAACCCGAAGAGCGGCTGCTGCCCCCCCAAGAAGCCGGCCGCTCCGCAGCCAGGCTCGCCGGAGAAGAAGCCGTAGTTGGGGGTCAGCGCATGCATCTGCGGAAGCTCGTTTGGCGCGAGATGTTCGAGCGCAGGAGCCAGTTGGCGACCAGCTTTCTCGCCATCCTTCTGGGCGTCGCGGTCGTCGTCTCGATCAAGAACATCACGTTCTTTTCCGAGAAGGCCGTCGCGCGCCAGCTTGACGCGCTCGGGGCCAACGTCCTGGTGCTGCCGAAATCGGTGTCGCTCCAGGACTACTACAGCGCCGACATGCAGAACGACGAGTTCCCCGAGGAATACGTCACCCGCCTGGCCATGTCCGATCTGCAGGGGCTCGACAACCTGTCGCCCAAGCTGTCCGTCCCGGTGAAGCTGCGCGAGCGCAGTTTCACGCTCACCGGCATCCTGCCGAAAAGCGAGTTCCAGGCCAAGGCCATGTGGGCCGGCGCGGGTATCTTCTCGCGCCCCGCCGAAGGGTGTGGGACGGTCGCGGACGTGCCCGGCGCGTTCCGGCCGACGGCCAAGGAGACGCTCGTCCGACAGCGCGTCATCGAGGATCTGGGCGACTCGGAGGTGCTCATCGGCGCCGACGTGGCCGCCATCCTCGGCGTGAACGAAGGTGAGAACCTCGACCTGCTCGGGCGAACCTTCACGGTCATCGCGACCTTGCCGCAAACCGGCACGGTGGACGATTCGCGCATCTTCGCCCATTTGCACACCGTGCAGGACATGGCGGCCAAAGGGCCCGTGATCAACGCGATCGAAATCGTCGGATGCTGCAAAGAGATCTCGGCTGGGCTGGTGCAGAAGATCAACAAGCTGCTGCCCGACGCCAAGGTGGTCACCGTCACGCAGGTCGTCGATACGCAGGTCAGCACGAACCGCATGATGGCCCGGCTCTCGCTGGTGTTCCTCGGCATCATCGTCCTCGTCGGCGGGGCGAGCATTGCGAACTACATGTACGCCAACGTCTTTGAACGCCGCCGCGAGATCGGCACGCTTATGGCCCTCGGCGCCGGCTCCTCCTTCATCCTCAAGATGTTTCTGCTGAAGGCGCTGCTGCTCGGGATGGCCGGCGGGATCTGCGGCTACCTCCTCGGCACGGTGTTGGCCGTCGCTCTCGGGCCGCGGTTGGCCGGCATTCCCGTGTTGCCCATGCCGATGCTGATCCCGTGGGCGCTGGGTATCTCGATCTTGGTCGCGCTGGCTGCGAGCTACTTCCCGGCTCGGCGCGCGGCGCGGCTCGACCCGTGCGCAACGCTCCAGGAGGTTTGACGTCGTATGCAAATGCAAGCCGTCAGTAAGAGCTACCGGCACCGCGGTCGGATGATCGCCGCCCTCGACAACGCCTCTTTGGAAATCCCCGCCGGGGAGTTCGTTTCCGTCATGGGTCCGAGCGGCAGTGGTAAGAGTACGCTGTTGCTCGTGCTCGGCGGGATGCTCTCGCCGTCGAGCGGGCGCGTCATGCTCAACGGGCACTCCCTGTACGATCTCTCGCCCGACGAGCGCGCCGACGTGCGTCGCAAGAAGATCGGGTTCGTCTTTCAGACGTTCAACCTGGTGCCCTATCTGACCGCGCTGGAGAACGTTGAGGTTCCCCTGTTTCTCGCGGGTCTGGACGAGACGGTGCAAAGGGAACGAGCCACCACCCTGCTGGGACGGGTCGGGCTTGAGGATCGGCTCGATCACAAGCCGGCGGAGCTGAGCATCGGTCAGCAGCAGCGTGTGGCGCTGGCCCGCGTGCTCGCGAACGACCCCGAGTTCATCCTGGCCGACGAACCGACCGGCAACCTCGACCCGGAAACCGGGCAGCAAATCCTTGATTTGCTCGAGGAGATGAACCGCGAAGGCCGCACCATTGTGATGGTGACCCACGATCCACGTGCGGCCAAGAGAGCCCAAAGAACACTCCGGCTGGCCGATGGCGTGATACGTTCGGAGAACCCCGCGGGGGGACCCGGCTCTGAGGGGACGTCGTGATGCGCAGGATGCTAAAGGCTGCGTCTGTTCTGGTCGCCGTACCGATCCTCGCCGCTTGTACCTCGACGCCGGCAGGCTCCGACCGCGTGATCAGGGTATGCTGGCAACGGTTGGTGACGGAGACGGGCACGACCTGCGAACGGTGCGGCATGACGCAGACGGAGGTTCGAAACGCAGTGAATACGCTGCGGCGCTGCCTGCGGCCCTTACACTTCGAGGTGGCCCTGGAGGAGACGTCGATGGCTCCGGCGGCGGTCGCCCGCGACACGTTGCAGTCGAATCGCGTGTTCGTTGACGATCGCCCGCTGGAGGACTGGGTGGGCGGCAGGACGGGCATGAGTCTCTGCGGTTCCTGCTGCGATTATCTTGGCCCGGGAGTCCAGTGTCGAACCGTTGCGGTCGAGGGTCAGACGTACGAGGCCGTCCCCGCCGACCTGATCGTCCGGGCCGGGCTGCTCGCTGCCGAGGCCGCCCTTGCCCGACGGGCCGCCCGCGAACGCTGAGACGGAGACCGTCTGGCTCTTCCTAGCCGGGGCCTTCGGGGTTGGCGCTTCGCTGCTGTTGTTTGAGCGATCGAGAGGGGAATCACGGAGAAACTCATGAAAGAAAGCTTGAGCCCCGATGACGCGGAGGTCATTCGCGAGCGGGTGCGCGAGGGCTACGCCCAGATTGCCCGCGTGGGTAGTTTGACGGGGGCCAGTTGCTGCTGCGGGCCCAGCCCCTGCGGTGCCCCGGCCACGACCACCGCCGAGCAACTCGCTCAGAGCGTGGGATACACCCCGGCCGAGTTGACTGACCTGCCCGAGGGGGCCAACCTGGGGCTTTCCTGCGGCAACCCCACGGCTTTGGCCTCGCTCCAGCCGAGCGAAGTCGTCGTGGACTTGGGCAGCGGCGGCGGCTTCGACGTGTTCCTGGCGGGTCCGCGTGTGGGTCCTACCGGACGGGTGATCGGCGTGGACATGACGCCGGACATGGTGGCGAAGTCCCGCCGCAATACCGCGGCTTACCGCGAGCGCACCGGCCTCGACAACGTGGAATTCCGCCTGGGCGAAATCGAGCATTTGCCCGTGGCCGATAGCAGCGTGGACGTAGTCATTTCGAATTGTGTCATCAACTTGTCACCTGAGAAACCGCAGGTCTGGCGGGAAATCGCCCGGGTGCTTAAGCCCGGCGGGCGGGCGGCCGTCTCCGACTTGGCTCTCGTCCGCCCGCTGCCTGCCGAAATCCAGGAGATGGTCGGGGCGTGGATCGGCTGTGTCGCCGGTGCCGTCCTGATCGCGGACACGGAGGGGTACGTGCGCGAGGCGGGTCTGGTGGACATACGTCTGGAGCAGAAGCCCGAGTACATCGCCTCGATGACGTCTTTTGAGGACCCGTTGTATCGGAAGATCGCCGCCGCCCTGCCGCCCGGAACGTGCCCGGCGGATTTCATCACCAGTCTGAACGTCCGAGCGCGCAAGCCGGGGTAATGCCCCGTGAAACCCGAGCACCCCACCCGACTCTCGTTCCTTGACGGCTTCCTCACGCGATGGACCTTCCTGGCCATGCCCGGCGCAAGATCCGGTGCGTTTCGCGGCCCTGTTTTCTGCCCGGCCTGCGTGTAAACTATGGCCATGAGAACATCACTCGCTTGGAAGATCGTTCCGCTGGTCCTGCTGGTCGTGCCCGCTCCGTGCCTCGGCTGGGGCCAGGACGGACACCGCATCGTAGCCGTCATCGCGACGGACTACCTGACACCGCCGGCCCAAGCCACCGTCAACCAGTTGCTGGGGGGGCCATCGCTTGCCGACGTCGCCAATTGGGCCGACGAGATCAAATCAGATCGTACCTACCGCTGGGCCAGCCCGCTCCACTATGCCAACGTCGCGCCGGAAGCGGACGGGTTCGACCTCGCGCGCGACTGCCCGCCGGACGGCTGCGTGGTCTCGGCGATCATCAAGTACGCGGAGGTGCTCCGCAGCAAGGACGCCGGCGCGATTGAGAAGACGGAAGCCCTCAAGTTCCTGGTGCATTTCGTCGGAGACGTCCATCAGCCCCTGCATGTCTCCCGCGCCAAAGACAAAGGCGGCAACGACATCAAGGTGGACTTCTTTTACGACCGGACCAATCTGCACCGCGTGTGGGACTCGGAGTTGATCCGCCGGACGAAGAAGCCTTGGTCGCCCTACGCCGCGGAACTCCGGCAAGCCATTACACCCGAGCTACTCGCGGAGTGGCGGGGGGTCACCGATCCGGGGGAGTGGGCGACGGAGTCCTACCGGCTCGCGCTCAGCCACGCGTACGCGGTTCCGCAGGACGGACAGCTCGGACAGGAGTATTTCGAGCGGTGCATCCCGGTGGTCGACCAACGGCTGACCATGGCCGGGGTGCGGCTGGCGACGCTGCTCAACCGCATCTTCGCCGAGGACGGTGGGCCGATTCAGGGAACCGAGACGCAGCCCGCCTCTCAACCGGCGTCGGCGCCGGCCTTCGAGGGCGGCCGGAATAGCGATGGGGACCACACCCCAACTACCCGGACGTCAGACCGATCCAGCGCGAGAACCTCGTAGAGTATCCCAGTGCTCCGCCGGGCAAGCGGCTGCACAAAGGGTGTCGGCCACAACCCTGATCGCGGATTCGGTCACGATTGTGCGCGTCCGTTCACGGCATTCGTGCTGAACGAGGGCGATCGTTTGGCGGTGGCTATCGACACAACGCCTGTGCAGCTTCCGGCATCGTTGGCGTAGGTCTCCGACCACCTAGGTTTCTTAAGGGTTTCGTGGTCCTCGTTGTCTTCATCGTCGTCCAGGTCATCGTCCTCCTCGTCGTCCTCCTCGTCGTCGTGGCTCTCGTTGTCGTCCTCCTTATCCTCCTCGGGCCAGGTATCGTCCTCCTCTTCGTCCTCATCAGTGCCGTTCATCGGTGGGGACCTCAGGGGCACGACCCACCGTGGCGTGTTTCGTCCATCCTTCATAGACCATTCCCCGTGTGCCGACGCATCCAACCCGCTCTCCAGCGGGCTGTAGAGCGTCAAGCCAGAAAGCGGATGGCCCGCTGCGAACAGGTACCTCATGTGTTTCTCTCCGTGTTTCTCAATTCCGTCCCGACCATCGGCAAGTTCAGAAGCCACTCAAATCGGCCAGATGACCGCAAGATACCTCAGGACTCCGTCAGCCGCCACCTTAGCCCCGCATACCGCCGCCCGGCCTCCGCCCGCTTCACGGCGATGACCGAGCGGGTCACCGCCACGTCTCAATCACCGGATCGAGGCCAGGAGCGCATTCACCTTCTTCAGGTCGAACGCCTCCGGATCGAAGCCACCGTCCAACCACTCGATGTAGCTCTCGTGTTCCTCATGCTCGGGATCGGCCAACGCCTCCAGCATCCCGTAGTAACCGTCCACGCTTCCCGCATCCTCGGGTGGACAGGCCCGCTCTCCGGACCCCTGCGGAAATCGCCCCCGATTGCAGTTTCCGCAGGATTCGGCCTGCGGAGCGCAGTTGGTGTTCAATTCCTCGCGCCAAGAACACGCTGCCTGCCACGAGGACGCCGCTGCGGGTCCGTGCCCGCGGCTCGTCAGCCGCGATGGTCCGCGGGCGCGGACCCTAGCAGCCCGTGGCAGAAGTTGTGGCACAGGCTTCCAGCCTGTGTCTGGGGTTTGGCCCTTTTGTAACCCGCCGGCAGTTTGCCTGAGTGCAACGGTGGGCGGCAATCGTCAGCCTGCGGCGGCGTAGAGCAAGGCCGAGACCGCAGGCAGAATCGATTCCGAGCACTTCGTGGACGTCGCCAG
>JAZDKM010000256.1:0-7139 GCA_043803085.1 Planctomycetota bacterium | reverse complement strand
CGACCTGCTGGCGGACAAGTTCCGCGGCGCGGTTATCGCGCTGGGAATCCCCCACGCAGACTCGACCATCGCAGGACATGTCACCATAAGCGGCGGGGTCGCCACGGCGATTCCGACCGAAGAGTCCTCCGCGGCACAACTGCTCGAGGCCGCGGACCGGATGCTCTACCAGGCCAAGAAAGCCGGACGAAACCGGGTCCTTACCCCACTACAAGAAGCTCTGCATTGCTGACGCGACGCAAGCAATTGCTGGAGTCGGTTGTCCTCCGTTTACGTCTTGGAAGACGCGCTAGCAGCGACGAGCGCTGAGCCATGAGCCCGCCTTCGCGAGCTTCGCCACTTGGAATGTCGAGTACTTCGGGCCGGAGTCAGATCCCAAGCCCGAGCAGCCTTCGCCAAGCCTTTGCGTTCTCGCAATTGGGATCAATCCGGGACTCGCGATCCTTCGTAAATGGCAGCCACTGCCAATCCTCTCCACCCGCACAGGCTAGCGGAACCCAGCGGCGCAGCAGATCGGCGAAGTCGTGGGCAAGGATGTAGCCGTGACCCTCGCCACCATCATGGCTCAGGTAGACGATCCGTTCGTAGTTCGCCGGCGACAGGTCAATGGCCAGATAATCTCCATTGCAGACCGGGTAGAAGGCGAGCTTGTTATGCCAAACGGCATCGTACGGGTCATCAGCTTTGGGAAACACCTTCTTTACCCATTCATCCCTATGCTGCTCGTACTCCGGAATGAGGTCGATCGCCCATTCGAGCTGCCCAGAGAAGTTGCTCCTAAAGGGTGCTGGAAACCTCACATCGTCCGGAGCGAACCACCGGAACCCGACGTGCCGGGAAACCGTAAGCAGGACCTCCCGAAAGGAGGGCGGGAGCTTGAAGCCGAGTATCGCCTCCACCTCTTCTGCTTCGGCCGGCCGAGCGGGGCGATCGAACACCAGCTCACGTGCCTCGAAGCCGCGACGCGCCAAGTGCTTCAGAAGAAGGCCGAGCTCTTTTCTCAGTGCCGACACAGCGGTTCATCCTTACAAACGGTGGCCGCATGACCGGCATGAATCACTTCGCGATTGTCAGGCTTGACGCCTGAAGATGCAAAAGGGCCGCGACTGCGATACCACGCCAGACACGGGGAGGCGTTTCAAACCCAGTCGTCTTCCTCGGGAAACGCGGCGTCCCCCGCAGCTCGAATCGAAGCGTGCCGCCAGTCGTAAGTGCTGATTGCCCAAGGAGAAAGCCCTCCAGCTTTCGCCGAAGGGCCTGTTTCGAAGAAGATTCGGGGCGACTCGCCTGGTATAGAAACGGTCCTGCAATGGGTCCTGGCGGCGGCCGGCCCGTGCCGCGTCACGGATAATGCAATTCGATGACCCTCCGGTTGACCAGGAAAAACATAGCTCTCAGGGCGTCCGGATGGTGGTTCCGGAGAAGCTGCTCGATGACCGACGGGTCCTTCAACGCCTCCGTCAGCTTCGGAGAGCGCGTCAACGACAACGGGCCTGAGACCAAGAGCGGCGAGCCGTCAGGCAACGCCAGGCCGCTTTCGCGTAGGTAGCGCTCGAGAACCCGTGTCGCCGCCTCTGTCTTGAGCCGTTCGAGCCCGGGCTTTGAGAGCGAGAGGTTCTCTACCTTAAGACTCAAAGCGGCGACACGGTCGCGCAAGTCACGCAGGCGCGTAGAGTCGAACGCGGGATGCGTGTAGCGTATCGTCGCCAGATCGTCGGCGTATTCCTTGAACGCGAGCAACTGACCGATCTCCGCGCACGAGAAGAGCACGTGAATATCGGACTTGCCCGCAACGTAAACGACCATGTTGCCGTCAGCGTACGCTCTTTCGGGGTCGGGCCTGATCATCACAAGACCATCCGACAATCCCTGCCGTGCCCGGGGCATGGTGCGCCGCAGGATTTGACAGCGCTCCCGCAGTTGGGACCGGACAGCATGGCTCAGCTTCGCTGCTCGGTTGGATGCCAGAAAGGCGTCTGATTCGCTCAGCGAGAACTCCTCCCGGGCGTCTCGCAATTCGAGCACGATCTTCGCATCGCCATCGGCCAGCGATGGCGAGGCCGTCACGATGACCACATCCCTCAGATTGCGGTGCCCTGCGGAAGTACAGCCCGGCAGGCAGAAACCAGCAGCGATCAGCGCGGCTCGCGCCAAGACCGGACGGCAGCGACAGTGACTCATCAGTGTCTCCTCCGCGTACAGGCGCACCGGTTGCCGTTGGGATTCTCAACGAACTCCAGCTCGATGCCTCGCACGGTGTCGCATCGGAAGCCAGCCGTGGGCAACGCAGGCTTGGCCGGTTGCCCGTCAGACCGCGCCCGAGCTTTGAAACGGTTTGTCCAGCCTTCCTTTCATCGTATTGCGTCGCGCTGGCGTGTTTTTTCTGTCCAATCGCCTCCGCGTGCGATTCAAAACGCTCACGCAGAGGCCCTGATCGTAAACCCGGCAGCAGCAATAAGAAAGCCGTCCGTGCTTTCCCGGAGTGCCGTTTCTGGCCGAGAATCGGGGCGACTGGATTTGAACCAGCGACCTCTGCGTCCCGAACGCAGCGCTCTAGCCAAGCTGAGCTACGCCCCGTTCCAAACCGCCTCACCGCCGCTCGACGGCAAAGAAACCATGTTAGAGGCCCTGGCGCCGCGTGTCAATCAGGGATAACGACGGGCAGCGCCCGTCGCCGCGTTTTTGCATTTGCCCAAGGTGACGGCACGTGCCTAAAATAGGGTGACGTGAGAAGACCATCGGCCTTTGACCTCGGGGAGGGAGGGACCCATGAAAGCACAGGAAAGCAAGATACAGCTTGAAACGGTGGAACCCCTGGGAAAGCGCGTGCTCATCCGCAAGGACGAGGATAAAAAGCAGACCAAGGGCGGAATCCAACTTCCCGATTCGATCGAAATCCCCGTCCTGACCGGGCGCATCGTCGCCATCTCGGTCCAAGTGGAAAACGACAAGGACCTCCCGATCCGACAGTACGACCGCATCTTGTTCAATCCTAAAAACGCCATCCCCGTGGATTTCGAGGCCGACAACCAACTCTTCGTCGTGCCCGTCGAGGACGTCGTCGCCGTCTTCCGTAGGGAGAAGTAATCGTTTTGAGCCCCTGGCCCAAACCGCTGCTCATCGGCATGTGCCATCTGCCGCCCCTTCCGGGCAGCCCGCGGCACACCCTGCCGATGGAGCGGATCATCGACCATGCCGTGCGCGATGCAACCACCCTTTGCGCGGCTGGCTTTGACGCCGTCATCGTCGAAAACTTCGGCGACGCCCCGTTCCAGGCCGAACGGATCGAACCGTGGACGACCGCCGCCCTGGCGCTGGTCACCGCGGCCGTAAAATCCGCCGCGCGCCGGCCGGTCGGCGTCAACGCCCTGCGCAACGACGCCCTCGCGGCTCTGGGTATCGCCGCCGCCGCGGGGGCGGATTTCATTCGGGTCAACGTTTTGGTCGGGGTCTGTGCCGCGGACCAGGGCTTCCTCGAAGGCCGGGCCGCCGAGTTGCTGCGCGCGCGCATGCGGGTCGCCCCGTCCGTCCAGATTTTCGCCGACGTGCACGTCAAGCATGCCGTTTGCCTCAGCCAGCCGGACATCGCCTTGGCGGCCGAGGAGACCGCGTATCGCGGCCAGGCGGATGCCTTGATCGTCTCGGGTGCCACTACCGGTCGCCAGGTCAGCTTCGACGACTTGCGGCGAGTGCGACAGGCAGTACCCGACCGCCTGCTGCTCGCCGGCAGCGGGACCACGCCGGAGACCATCGCCGATATTCTGAGGGTCGCCGACGGGGCCATCGTCGGCTCGTGCCTCAAGCCCGGGCGCAATACCGACCTGCCCATTGATCCCGCGCTGGCCGCCGCCTTCCTCAATGCCGCCCGGCGCGGGGTGCCGTAGGATCCGCGCTCGCGGACCAGGAGGCTTGTGTGCCAACGCGAACGGCGCGGGTATAATCCCTGGATGTTTGGCGGAGGAAAGGAGCGAAAGAATGCGTACTTGCTTTGAGCACCGGCGATGCGGGCTGCGGATGGTGTACCTGGTCCGCGCGGCGCTGCTTCTGATCTTGGGACTAGCTGAAGGGTGCTACGGGGCCGATGGCCAGGCGGCAGCGCCGGGGCGGCCTCCTTCCGCGGCCCTATTGCAGACCGGCCTCGGCGACGTTTTGACCTCGAAACCCGCGACGCCGGAGGGTGCCGGCCAGGCCGGCACGGGTCGGATTCGCCTCTATTGGGACTACCACGGGCGCGTCGAGAGCAAGCGCCTGCCCGTGGAGGAGGCCCGCCGCCCCGATCTCGAAGGCGTCATTGTGGCTATCCCGTGGGCGGAGATTGAGCCCAGGCACGGCACGTTTGATTTCAGTGCGTTGGACACCGAGATCGAGTGGTGGGCGGCCCGGAGCAGGAAAGTGGTCATTCGCAACGGTGTCTTGGGGACGGTGACCACCGGTGCCCATACGCCGCCCTGGGTGTACGACGAGGGCGTCCCGGCCATCGAGTTCCAGGCCAAACCCCGCGACGAGAAAAAGGTCAAGCTGCCGCGGGTGTGGGATTCGCCCCGCTTTATGGTCCTCTATGAGGAGTACGTGACGGCGCTGGCGAAGCGCTACGACGGTGATCCGCGCGTGTCCTTTGTCTGGATCGGGGTAGGGCACCTGGGGTTCACCGTGGCCGATGCCAGCAAGGGAGGCATGACCGCGTTGCCGCGCGCGGGATGGACGCCGGAGAAGTGGACGGCCTACATCGAGAAGGTGATCGACCTGTACGCGGGGCATTTCAACAAAACCCCCACGCTGCTCGGCACCGGACCGATCTGGACGCGCCGAGAGCGCGGTAACGCCATCGTCCCCCAGATGCGGCACTTGGCCGTCTATGCCGCTTCCAAAGGGACCTCTTTGTTGCTCAAAGGTTTGGACCCCGACCCGAAAGTGTATGCCTCAACGCCGTTTTCGGAGATGCTCGACGCCCTCGGCCAGACCCCACTCCCCAAGGGCTTCACCCTGTTCATGGGCGACGATTGGCCGCTGTGGGTGGACGAACGCCGCCGCGCGCAGAACCGCCATGAGGCGAACCGTGACGAAGCCGGGTTTCGCGCGGCCCTGAGCACGGCCCTGAGCGAATGGGACCGGCTCGGGCGGAAATGTGACTTCGTGCTGGTCCTGCTCGCCCCGGAAATGCAAGCGACGACGCCCGGCGTCCCGGAGTACCGGCCGGAGGTGGCGGCCATTCTCAAAGAGTTCATGGCTCAGGGGGCCAGGGAGAAGCGCTGAACGCCTACCTTCCGGTGGCGAGAAAGAGCACGAACAGCACCGCAAACACGGCGACCACCGGATGGATGTCCCGTACGCGCCCGCGGAGGAGCTTGAGCAGCACGTAGGACACGAATCCCCACGCGATGCCGTGCGAAATACTCAACGCAAACTGCATGACCACGATGGTGAGGAACGCCGGCAGGGCCTCGGTCATGTCCTCCCACTTGATCTTGGTCACCACCGGCAGCATGTAGCAGCCGATGATAATCAACACCGGCGCGATCACCGGATGGCAGAACACCAGCGCGTCGGGACCGGCCACCGCCCCCAACGACGTGGCGCTCACCGCCACCGTCCCGCCGACCAGCTCCACCAGTGGGTAAAAGAACAGCGCGGCTAACAGCAAGAAGCCCGTGACGACCGGCGCCAAGCCCGTCCGCGCCCCCGCGGAGATGCCCGCCGCGGACTCGATGTAACTGTTGATGGTGCTCGTGCCCAACACCGTACCTGCCACCGTGCCGATGGCATCGGTCAGCAACGCCTGCTTGACGCGGGGGATGCGGCCGTCTTTGATCAACCCGGCGCGTTCGGCCAGGCCCACCAGCGTCCCCACACAGTCAAACAGATCGAGGATCAGGAAGATGAATACGATCGTGATGATCTTGCTGACCGGGTTGTCAGTGAACAGGTGCTTGAAACCAGACACCAGACCCAGAGCCGTCTTGCTGACGTCCGGCACGCCGCTCACCACCCGTCCCTTCCAGGTGGCCAGGGCAAAACCCCAGCGCTGGGCATAGCAATGGGAAAGAACCAGCGCTGCAACCGTGCTGATCAGGACTCCGTAAAGAATCGCCCCGCGCACGCCGTAGGCCAACAGGATCCCCGTCACCAGCAGTCCGAACAGAGTAAGCAGTACCACAGGACTCTTGAGACTGCCCAATTGCACATAAACCACCGGATTGTCCACCACGAGACCGCCCCATTGCAGGCCTACAAAGGCGATCAGGAAGCCGATCCCTGCGGCTATCGCGTATTTGAGCGAATCGGGTATCCCGCGGATCAACGCGTCCTGCAAGCCCGCACTGGCGAGCAAGATGAAGATGACGCCGCCGAGCAGGTTGGCCGCTAAGGCCTCCTGCCAGGACCAACCGAACCCTCCCACCGTGGCGGCCCCGCAGACGGTCAGGGCGAAGAAGACGTTGTGTCCCATGGCCGGAGCCAAGGCCACCGGCAGATTCGCCCACATCCCCATCAGGATGCAGGCGAACGCGCTGCACACGCACGTGGCCACGAACACCCCGCCGCGGTCCATCGGGCTGGTCATGTTCGGATCACTCAGGATCACCGGCTGAACAAACAGGATGTAGGATAGGGCCACAAACGTCACGGCCCCGCCAAGCACCTCACGCCCCACCGTGGTACCGTGTTCACGCAGGTGGAAGAACCGTTCGAGCATGCCCGTGACTCCTCTTCAGGTGACGAATAATAGACGCAAGAAGCTAATGGGCCGCAAGATGCGACTTCCCGCTCCCTCACGGTCGCGGTTCGGTTTCCGCTCCCTTACAGTCGCGTCTCGGAGCGTCTGCTTCTTAGTTCCGGCGCGAGGGGACGGCCGTCGAGGTCTTCATCCGCCGGCCCCGGAGACCAACCACTCCCAGATCAGGGTCTTGAGGTTGAAAAGGGCGTGCAGCGCGATGGGACCGACCAAGGCCCCGGAACGCTCATACTGCAGACCGAGAATGACGCCGAATAGAGTCAGCGCAGGGACCACGTGCGGCTGATCCAGGTGGGCCATCCCAAACAGAAGGGCCGGAGCGAGGACGGCCACCCAGCGCCTCCGCAGTACGCGCAGCAGCATGGTCTGAAGCATACCCCGAAAGAAGCACTCCTCTGCCATGGGCGCG
>JAZDKM010000255.1:0-11613 GCA_043803085.1 Planctomycetota bacterium | reverse complement strand
GACCCCGGCCTGCGAGCAATCCACAACGATGCTCGTACACTGAGACGACCACTCCAGAGTGTAACCGACCCCGGCCTGCGAGCAATCCACAACGGTCGCAGGCCCACACGCTCGCAGGCCAGCAGTGTAACCGACCCCGGCCTGCGAGCAATCCACAACGGTGTGCGGACGCGGAGTGAACCCGGCCAAAGTGTAACCGACCCCGGCCTGCGAGCAATCCACAACTAGCTTTCTCGCTCAGCGCCTGCGCGAACCAGTGTAACCGACCCCGGCCTGCGAGCAATCCACAACGAAGAGCATCGTCCGCGTCGCGGTCACAATAGTGTAACCGACCCCGGCCTGCGAGCAATCCACAACACTGCGGGTATGTCTACCATAATGGGCAACAGTGTAACCGACCCCGGCCTGCGAGCAATCCACAACACGGTACACCCAAGGTGCGTGCGCCGCGTGAGTGTAACCGACCCCGGCCTGCGAGCAATCCACAACTGCTCGACGAGCGCTACCAATGCCTCAAGCAGTGTAACCGACCCCGGCCTGCGAGCAATCCACAACCTGCTGCCGCAGGTGGCAAGTTCACCGCCGAGTGTAACCGACCCCGGCCTGCGAGCAATCCACAACTGGTCGGGTCGCAACGCATCTTGCGGTAGGAGTGTAACCGACCCCGGCCTGCGAGCAATCCACAACCATGCCCCCAGCTTACCGCCACGCGGGAAGAGTGTAACCGACCCCGGCCTGCGAGCAATCCACAACTCAGAAGGCAAGAGGCATGAGGCATGAGGAGTGTAACCGACCCCGGCGACCGCGTGTGAGCGCTACGCCGACACGGGAGAAGATCAGTTGCACTTGTGCACATTGTAATCCGCTATCGCTTGCGAGGCCGGCCGCTATACGTCCAGGTTTTTGACGTTGATGGCGTTTTCTTCGATGAACCGCCGCCGCTGCTCGACGTTGTCCCCCATGAGCACGCGGAAGATGCGGTCGGCCTCGCGGGCGTCGAGGTCGAACTGCTCGGGGTCGTCGGGCGCATCGCTGATGGTCACGCGCAGCAGCGTCCGCCGGCCGCGGTCCATCGTCGTCTCCCATAACTCGTTGGCATCCATCTCCCCCAGACCCTTGAAACGCTTGATGCTCAGCCCCTCCCTGCCCAGGTCGCGCACCCCCTGCGGCACTTCGGCCAGGTTGTTCAGCTCGATCGGCTCGCGCTCCCCGGGCCGCAGCAGGAACCGCGCCGGCGGCAACTCGCCGGTCACCAACGGCTCACGCACCATCAGGTAGTCGTCAATGGTAAACCCCGCATGCTCGATCCGCCGCCACAGTTCCTCGAGCACCCGGCACTCCCCCATCTCATAGCGGATGATGCGGTGTTCGGGCGGCGTCACTCCCTCCTCGCCCCCCGGCTCGCCGTTGCCGTCCAGTCCCGTCCGCCGGGCATCGATGATCTCAGCCTCAGACGCATAGGTCTGCCGGAACTGCAGCAACTCCGCTTCGGTGCGGAAAAAGTGCCGCTCCGGCCCTTCCGCCCCCGGACGGTACACCAGCGCCAAAATGATCGGCAACGCCCGTCCCTCGCCCCGCTCTTCGCGCAAGAGCCGGGCAAAGTCCACCCCGCGACGCCGCACAATGGCGGCCTTGGCCTCCACCGCATCCAGCGCCTTCATCAGCGCCAGCAACTCGTCTTCCCGCAAGACGCGCTCGGCCACCCCCGGCCCCCGCACGACCAGACTGGTGTCCGCCAGACCCAGCCCCGCCAGCTTCTCGTCCAAGACCCGATCGTTCAGCACGTACTCGGCCTGTTTACCCTTGGAGACCCAATAGAGCGGCGGCTGGGCCACGTAGACCCGCCCGGCCTCCACCAGCGGCCGCATGTGCCGGAACAGAAAGGTCAACAGCAGCGTGCGAATGTGGCTGCCGTCCACGTCGGCGTCGGTCATGATGATGATCTTGCCGTAGCGCAGCTTGCTCAGGTCGAACTCGTCGGCCCCGATGCCGCAGCCCACCGCGTTGATCAGGTTGGCGATCTCCTCGTGGCTGAGGATCTTGTCCAGGCGGGCCTTCTCAACATTAAGTATCTTTCCCTTCAACGGTAAAATCGCCTGCGTGAAGGAGTCCCGCCCCTGCTTGGCGCTGCCGCCGGCCGAATCACCCTCCACCAGATACAGTTCGGTGTCGTCGGCCCCCTTGGACCGGCAGTCCCACAGCTTGCCGGGCAGCCCCCCGCCGGACAGGGCGCTCTTGCGGGCCAGGTCGCGGGCCTTGCGCGAGGCCTCCCGGGCCCGCGCCGCCTGCAGGCCCTTCTCCATGATCTTCCGGGCGTCCGGCGGGTTCTCTTCCAGGAAATTCCCGTATTGCTCGTTGACCGTCCGCTGCACGAACGACTCGATCTCCGGGTTCAGCAGCCGCACCTTGGTCTGCCCCTCGAACTGCGGCTCGGGCAGCTTCACCGTCACCACCGCCACCAGCCCTTCGCGCCAGTCTTCCCCGCTCGGCGTCGAGTCGCCTTTGAGCAGGCCACGGTTCTTAGCGTAAGCGTTGGCCACCCGGGTCAACGCGCTCTTGAACCCCGACATGTGCATCCCGCCGTCGATGTTGTGGATGTTGTTCGCGAAGCACAGGATCGACTCGCTGTAGCTGTCCGTGTAGCACATGGCGATGTCGCACGTCAGGTCCTGGGCCTCCTCCACGGCGTGCAGCCGGATCACGTCGCGGTGCAGCAGATCCGTCCCGCCCGCCAGGTAACGGACGTATTCCGCCAGGCCGTCCTTGAAATGAAACTCCGCCTCCTTGCCCACCCGAGCATCGACCACCCGCACGCGCAAGTCATTGTTCAGATAGGCCAACTCCCGCAACCGCCCCGCAACCGTGTCGAATTTGAATTCGCAGTCGGGGAAAATGTCCGGGTCCGGCTTGAACTCCACCCGGGTGCCACGCTTGGCCGTGGTCCCGACCACCTCCAGTTGCCGGGCTGTATCCCCACGCTCGAAACGCATCGAGTGAATTTTCCCATCCTGGAAGACCTCCACCTCCAGCCACTCGCTCAGGGCGTTGACCACACTGACCCCCACGCCGTGCAGGCCCCCCGAGACCTTGTAGGCGCCACGCTCGAACTTGCCGCCCGCGTGCAGCACGGTCATCACGATTTCCAGTGCCGGCTTGCCGTCGAGCTGGGGGTTCTCGTGCTGCTTACGCCCCACGGGGATCCCGCGCCCGTCGTCCACCACCGTGCAACTGCCGTCGGCGTTGAGCTTCACCAGCATATTCCTGCAGAAGCCGGCCATGGCCTCGTCCACGGCGTTGTCCACGACTTCATAAATGAGATGGTGGAGCCCGCTCGCCCCCGTCCCGCCGATGTACATGGACGGGCGACGCCGCACGGCGCTGAGCCCCTCTAGGACCGTGATCTGAGATTCGTCGTAGACGGGCACGGCCTCCTCATCCGGCCCGACGGCCGCCGCCGGCGTCACCGCCCGGTCCTCCACGAGACCTGGCGCATCACGCTTTTCGTCCTTGGTCGGACATTCACTCATCGACGGTATTCCCCCCGCTCTGCTGTCTGGGCACGTCCTGCTCCCCCTCGTCCGGGGAACCAGCCGTGCCCACGCCCGAACCGAGGAACGGGTCGCCCCCACGACCTACGCGGAACTGGATCTTCGGCGTCACTACAAAGCGACAATTCCGGTCCAACCGTTCCACTAAGCACATCAACCACTGGCGGCGCAGCAGGTCCGCCGCCGTGGGGTGATTCACTATGATCTCTACGCTGCGCTTGTCCACCTTCCCCAGCGCGCAAAACTCGCGGAACGTGTCATCCACCATTCGGCCGATGCAGTCCCCCACCGTCGCCCGGTGTCGTACGCCTTCCCCCAGCCCCGGGTCGACCAGGCGGGGCACCAGTGCCCCAATCCGCTCCGCTTGCCGACGCGGCTGTCGGTTCCGGTGTACCCACTCCAACTGGCTGCGCCGTGGCGTGCTCACGCCCCGCTACTCCCTAGGACAAGTTCACCGGCATGATCACGTGGAGCAAATCGTCGCCGCTGAGCAGCACCCCGGGGCGCCTCGACTCCTTTAACTGCAACCGTACTGAGTCCGTCCGCACCACCCGCAGTACCTCGGTCAGGAAGAAAGGATTGAAGCCGATGTCGAGCGGCTCGCCGGAATAGCGCACGGAGAGGGAGATGGTGGCCTCCCCTTGCTCCGGGGCACGACTGGAAAGGGTCAGGTTGTCCCGGGTGAGCGAAAAACGCACGCCCTTGGACTCCTCGTTGGTCAATAACGCCGCCTGCCTGACCGCGCTGAGCAACTCGTGGGTGGGAAGCTCGATCTCCTTGTTGCAATCGTTGGGGATCACGTCCTCGTACTTAGGAAACTGCCCCTCTACTAAGCTACTGCTCACCGTGGCCCGTGCGCACTGGATGATGATCTGGTTCTCCGTAATCTTCACCCTTGCAGGCTCCTCCAGGTCCCCAAAAACGCGGTGGAAAAGCTGCATGGTCTTACCAGGTACGATGGCGCGACGGTCGGCCCCCTCCTGGCCCCGCGTACTACCCATCGCCCGCGATAACCGGCGCCCATCGGTCGCCACCATAATCAGCCGCGATCCGCTCTTGTCCCAAAGTACCCCGTTGATGGCGTAGCGCGTGCTCTCCTTAGCTGCGGCAAACGCTGTCCACTCCGCCAACCGCTTCAGGTCCGCGGCCTCCAACTCGAAATCGGCCTCGCCCGGCATCTCCGCCACCGGCGGAAACTCATTGGCCTCCTGGCAGTAAATCTGAAAATGGCTACCCTTCCCGCGGACGTGGCACACGGACCCGTCAGCCTCAATCTCCAGCACGTCATCACCAGATTCACGCACAATCTGGGCTAGCTTGTCGGCCGAAACCAGCACCCGGTTCTGCTCCGCAACCTCCACTTGGTTGAGCACCATGCGAATGCCTATCTCCAGATCGGTAGCTATCAGGCAGCAGTGGTCCTCCAGAGCCTGCAGCAAGGCGCACTGGAGAATCGGCCGCGGGCTGCGCGTCGCGGCTACGCTACACACTGCTCCAAGAGCTTCTGCGAACTCCGCACGATTGAGCCGGATTTTCATGATTGACGCATCCTTTATGAATCTACCTCAAGAGAACTCTATAATTCCCAAGAAGGAGTTGTGAGACCCGTGCCTCCCCGGGCCACTCCCTTCGTAAGTTCTTATTTTACCCGTTCCTGTGGCGCTGACCAGCCCACTGGAACCTGTGGACAGGATGTGAAGCCCGGAGTGGGTAACCTCATGACTTTGCACATCCTCCTATATCGCTCCCCGGTCGGACACCGGAACTGTGACTTACATCGTCTTGCTCCACGGATGGTCTCACAGGTTCCCACGGGGTTGCTGGCCCCGCACTAACAGGTCTGTCATTTCCTGCAGGCGCTGGTCAAGTTGAGGGTCGGTCAAACGTAGTTCCCCCACGAGGTGGGTCCCGTGCATGACGGTCGAATGGTCTCGCCCTCCGAAAAACCCGCCGATTTCCTCAAAGCTGTGCGTGGTCAGTTCGCGCGCCAGGTACATACAAACCTGCCGTGGTAGCGACACGGATCGGGTCCGCTTCCGACTGCGCAGGTCGGTGGCGCGTACCCCGTATTGGGCGCTGACCAATTCGATGATGTCCGGGATCGCCACCGGGCGGCGCGGGCTTAGCGGCCCCAGGGCTTCCTGCGCGAGTTCCAACGTCATCTTACCGTTGTGCGCCTGGCTCAGGGCGTCGACCTTGACCAGTGCTCCTTCCAACTCCCGAATATTGGTCTCGATCCGTGAGGCGATCAGCTTAACCACGCTCTCGGGCACCTCGATGCAACGTAACTCCGCCTTCTTGCGGATGATGGCCATCCGCGTCTCAAGACAGGGGCGGTCCACCAGCGCGACCAGCCCGGAGTTGAACCGACTGATCAGCCGCTCCTGCATGCTCGGAATTTCCGCCGGACAGCAGTCGGCACAAACGATGATTTGATGTTGGGCCTGGTACAACGTGTTGAAGGTGTGAAAAAACTCCTCTTGGCTACGTTCGCGCTCCGCCAGGAGCTGGATGTCATCGATGACCAACACGTCCACGTGGCGGTAGCGGTACCGGAATTGATTGAGTGCCCCCTTCTGCACGGCTTCATAGTAGTGGTTCGTGAACGTTTCGCACGAAATGTACAGCGTCCGCTGTTCCGGCTCCCGCTGCCGCACCGCATGACAGACCGCTTGCAGCAGGTGCGTCTTGCCCAACCCGACGGCCCCGTGCAGGAAAAACGGATTGTAGGCCTTCCCCGGTGCCCCGCTGACGGCCACAGCAGCAGCGTGGGCCAGCCGGTTACAAGGGCCCGTGACGAAGTTCTCGAAGACGTAGTTACTGTTCAGCATCGTCCCGGAGGGCTCTTGCTCGAAAGACAATGCAGCGCTGGGCGCGGTCTCGGGCTCCTCGGTCTCAAAGCAGACTGACACCAGCATCCCTGTAGCGGCTTGGGCCGCGACCGTAAAGGCCTCGCGGCAATGCTCGGCTAAGTAGCGAACTTGCGAGCCGTTGGGGGCGCCGACGGTCAGTAGCCCGCTCTCCATGCGTCGTGGTTCGAGATTGACAAACCAACCCCGCGTGAGGTCGGGAAAGTGGACGCGAACATAGCCGATGACGTCGCTCCACTCCGTGGCATTTAGGTTAGCCATCTCGATTGCTCCTACGTGTCCACCGGGCACCTTCGAGGAAGGCACCGCCATGGACGAGCGGCATATTCTGCGTTTAACATCTGTATTAACAATTTGTTACGCCCCAAATGGCCGCGTTGCCCAAGCGACCCCATTATACTCGCTTTTTCGATTCTCTCCAGCACAAAACAGGTGGATTGTTTAGTGGAATTATGGAGGACACCACAGCAACTCACAGCTTATCCACATTAGTGGGTGGCATAGCCAAGCCCGCCTCCGCCGAGCGCCTCCATGCCTACGGCCTTCCATCATCTGTAGCCCGTGTCCCTCGCCACTCGGCGTGGACCGGCAGCCTGCCCATGCAAAATCTCATACCCCGGGCTACCCGGCCCCGCTATAATCAAACCATGCCAGACCGATCAGACGATCGGTTGATTCAGGCGTCCCGCAACCTCGAGCAGGCCCAAGACAGCGCCGCCGCCGGACGACACGAATGGGCCTGTTTTGCCGCCCAGCAGGCCGCCGAGATGGCGGTCAAGGCGTTGCATCTGAAGCTCGGGCAACAGGCTTGGGGCCATGTGGTTCGACGGCTGTTGGAGGAGCTCCCCGGCGAGGTAGCCGTACCTGCGGATCTGCTCGACGTGGCCCGAACCGTAGACCTCCACTACCTTCCTACGCGATACCCGAACGGCCACGAGGCCGGGGCGCCGGGTGAGCATTACGGACTTTCACAAAGCAGCGAGGCGATTCATTGTGCCCGTCAGATCACTGAGTTCTGCCGTGTTCAAATGGCCGGATCGTGAAGCGGTTCTGGCCGCCGCGCGCCACTGGGCCACGCAGCTTCGCCAAGCCGACCCGGCGGTCCAGCGCGTCGCCTGCATCGGCTCTTATGCCCGGGGCGACTGGGGAGTAGGCAGCGACCTCGACCTCATCGTCCTACTCTCGGAGAGCGCCTTGAACCGCCCTCAGCGCTACGCCCGATACTGCCCCGAAGGCTTGCCCGTGCCGGCCGACCTCTGGGTCTATACCCAGACTGAGTGGGACTCGCTACAATCCCAATCTTCGCTGCTTGCGTGGCGGATTCAGCAAGAGATGCTCGACTTGTAGCCTTTGGGCGCTACGCTGCCCCACGAGCCGCGGACTTCAATCCGCGCGGCTGTGGGGGGAGTAGGTTGGGTCATCGACCCGACAAATCGGCTGAAGATGGCTCGGATGAGTACGGCGCTCCCCCAGCAATTGAAGTTCGCGTTTCCGCCGTCCCGCGCGCCCCGCAAAACGGATGCTCCACGGGCGAGAACGACCGACGAGAGTTCCCCACCCGCCGCCTTGCCGCCACTGGAGACCAGGTCGGTTTCGCGGCCGAAGCCAAGCCGCCGGCTTACCGCCGAGGCGATGGCCAAGCAACAACGCGAAATCTCCATCTCCGAGTTCTTCGCGAAGAACCGCCATCTGCTCGGTTTCGACAACAAACGCAAAGCCCTGCTCACCACCGTCAAAGAGGCCGTGGACAACAGCCTCGACGCCTGCGAGGAGGCCGGCATCCTCCCCGACGTGGAGATCATCGTCACCCAGATCGCCGAAGAGCGCTTCCGCGTCGTGGTGCAGGACAACGGCCCCGGCATCGTTCGGGACCAGATCCCCAACATCTTCGGCAAGCTGCTCTATGGCTCGAAGTTCCACCGCCTCAAGATGGCCCGCGGCCAGCAAGGCATCGGCATCAGCGCCGCCGGCATGTACGGCCTGATCACCACCGGCAAACCCATCAGCATCATCAGCCGCACCGACGAGAAGAAGGAGGCCCACCACTTCAAGGTGGCCATCGACACAAAGAAGAATCGCCCCGAGGTCGTGCACGACGAATCGGCGCCGGTGGATTGGCCACACGGCACCCGCGTCGAGATCGAGCTCGAGGCCGCTTTCATCAAGGGCCGCCAGGGCATCGGCGAGTACATCGAGCAGACCGCCATCGCCAACCCCCACGCCCGCATCACCTACCACGCCCCCATCGGCGAACGCCTGGAATACCCCCGGTCCGTCCACGAGCTGCCCAAGGAACCCCGCGAGGTCCAGCCACACCCCTACGGCATCGAACTCGGCACCTTGATGAAAATGTTTAAGGAATCGTCGGCCAAGAAGGTCGGCACCTTCCTGCAAAAGGAGTTCTCCCGCGTCAGCCCGACCATCGCCAAGGCCGTCTGCGCCAAGGCCGGCGTCACCCCCCTCACCTGGCTCAACGCGGTCGACTCCCACGCCACCGAGCGGATTTATAATGCCCTGCAAACCACCCGCATCAAAGCCCCCAGCACCGACTGTCTCTCCCCCATCGGGGCCGAGGCCATCCTCAGCGGCCTCCTCAAAGGGGTCAAGGCGGAGTTCTACACCGCGGCCACCCGCAACCCCGCCGTCTATCGCGGCAACCCCTTCCAGGTCGAGGTCGGCCTGGCCTACGGCGGCCAACTCGCCGCGGACCTGAGCGATGGCGACGGCCCCCGCAACGGTAAGGCCGAGCCGCCCCAGGCCCGCGTGATCCGTTTCGCCAATCGCGTCCCGCTGCTCTATCGCCAGAGCGCCTGCTGCACGTTCAAGGCGGTGCTGGAGACCAAATGGAGCAACTACGGCCTGTCCCAGCCGCGTACCGCCCTCCCCCAGGCCCCGCTCGTCCTGCTCATTCACCTGGCCAGCGTGTGGGTGCCCTTCACCTCCGAATCCAAGGAGGCCATCGCCGATTACGACGAAATCCGCAAGGAGATCAAGCTTGCCCTGGCGGAGTGCGGCCGCCGCCTGGGCATTTACCTGCGCCGCAAGAAGAAGCGGACGGCCTACTCCCAGCGCCGCGACGTGTTCACCCGTTACATCGGCGAGGTGGTCGATTCCGTCCGGGCCATCACCGTTTGCGACAAGGATAAGCTGCGCCGCGCGCTCCTCTCTCTCGCCGAAAAGTTCACCGCCCATGCCGACGTGGAGTTCGACGAGCACGGCAACATCGTTCGGCACCGGCCCCCGGACCACGATCCGGAACTGGAGCATACCATTATCGTAGATTCCGCCGAGGCAGCCCCGAGCGAACCCGTGCTGTTCCCTGGCGAGCCGGAGCCGGCACCCGGCCGGCGGCGGGCGCGCTCCCCAACCAAGCGGGTCTAGCAGCCCGTGGCCAAAGTTGTGGCACAGGCTTCCAGCCTGTGTTTCCGCGGGCGCTTGGATGCCCGTGCCACACCGCTCTTGGCCACTTCCACCACAGGCGGCTAGGCCGTGTTTCCTGTCTTTTGCTCAGCCTGTAAGGCTGGGCTACAGTAGCCGGGGGCGAGCGTAGCGACGCCCCCGGATCGATGGATAGTTCCCCACGCGACCCTGGAGGGGTCGTCGGCATGCACGGTTTTGGGCGACCCCTTCAGGGTCGGGACTCTACGCGCGGACGGACACCGGGGGCGTTGCCCGCCTGCCGGCGGGCAGGCCCACGGCTATTCCCTTGCAGCCTTTCAGGCTGAAACATTTGGGTTGCGATGAGAACCCGCACGTTAGGTTAACGCTTATGGGACAACGCGCAGGGCCTAAAGGCGTTCCAAGCACGTGAGCCCTGAAAGGGCGAAATAAGCTTCCTTGATGCTCCACCACCGACCTCGGTATCATCGGGTCGTCGAAATTGATGGAGGCGCGGTCCATGTTCCTGACGTTGGATCGGATTTACCACGAGGACTGTCTCGATGGTCTCAAGCGGATTGCGCCGGGCTCGATCGATCTAGCCTTCGCCGACCCGCCGTTCAATATCGGTTACGCGTACGACGTGTACGACGACCGCAAGGGGTACGACCAGTACCTCGACTGGACCCGGCGCTGGACGCGGGCGGTGGCCGAGACGCTCAAGCCCACGGGCACGTTCTGGGTGGCCATCGGCGACGAGTACGCCGCCGAGTTGAAGCTGATTCTCCAAAGCGACCTGGGTTTGATCTGCCGGAGTTGGGTCGTCTGGTACTACACGTTCGGGGTCAACTGCAAGTACAAGTTCACCCGCAGCCACGCCCACCTGTTCTACTTCGTCAAGGACCGCAAGCAGTTCACCTTCAACACCGAAGCGATCCGCGTGCCCTCCGCCCGCCAACTGGTCTACGGCGACAAGCGGGCCGTCGAGAAGGGGCGTCTGCCTGACGATACGTGGATTCTCCGCCCGCAGGACACGCCCGAATCCTTTGAGCCTGACGAAGACACCTGGTACTTCTCGCGGGTGTGCGGGACGTTCAAGGAGCGCCGTGGCTGGCACGGTTGCCAGATGCCCGAGCGACTCCTCGGCCGCATCATCAAAGCCTGCTCCCGGCCGGGCGAAACCGTGCTCGATCCCTTTGCCGGCAGCGGCACCACGCTCGCCGTGGCCAAGAAGCTGGAGCGGCACTGGCTCGGATTCGAGATGTCGAAGAAGTACGTCACGCAGATCGAGGAACGCCTGACCGCTGTTCGCCCGGGTGATTCGCTTGAAGGCGTCGAAAACCCACTGACGAGTGTTCCCAGCACGGCCAACGGCCGGAGGCGGGACGCTCCTCGTCCGCGGCGTTCCCGCAAGGCCCGCGGCGATGGCGACGCCTCCGGGTACCTGTGGGCCAGTTGACATGCCCACTGTGGCGTAAGCAGGACCTACGAAATATGAGGAGCAAACCCACGTGATGGCTACGCATTTCCTGAGAGGAACAGGGATGTGCGCCCTTACGTGGCAGTTGATTTTGGCGGGCTGCTCGTCCTATACTGTGCATACGGAGCTCAACAATGCGCATGGGTCGGCTACGCCGCCAAAGAGTATCGCTATTATGCCAATGGAGTGCGCTGACTCCAGCCTGGGGATTGCCTTTGCAGATTCATTGTCGCTCGGCTTCCTTAAACGCGGCTACGAGGTTGCTGAAAGGGCGAAACTAAGCCTTATTTTCACTGAGCAGGACCTTTGCTCCGCCGCTCTTATCGACCGCGAATAT
>JAZDKM010000254.1:0-13209 GCA_043803085.1 Planctomycetota bacterium | reverse complement strand
TGGCATGGCCAAGCCCACCGCAAGGTGGGCGCCGCCATGCGGAACGCCACGAGCCGGTGAGCGCTCGGGCATGGCGGCGCTCGCCGTCAGCGAGCTTGACCATGCCACCCGGGGCGCGGGGCTACGCTAAACACGTGTTGCCCCCCTGGCTACCGAATTCCGCCCCCTATGGGGGCTCAGGGTGCTTCACCGCGCAATCGTGCCTCGGCTTCCAGCAGGGCTTCGGTCCCCTCGGGCCCGAGCCGGGCGCCGTCGATCTCGATGGCCCTTTTGTATTGCGCGACGGCTTCGGCGTAGCGTCCCTGTGCCAGGAAGCGGTCGCCCCGCAGTTTCGGAATCGAACCGCGGAGCGGATCGAGAATCTCCGCCGCTTGAAGGACTTCTTCCATGCGGTCGTACTCTTTAAGCGCGGAGTAGTTCTTGGCCAGGTGGAGCAGAATGTCGGCGGAGGGATAGCGTTCGGCATACTCCTGGAGTACGCCGCAGGCTTCCGGCATCCGGCCCAACTTTTCGTAGGCGTGGGCCAGGAGGTGGACGGGATAATCGTATCCTTCGCACTGGGCGGCGACTTCCTTGGCGAGGGCCAGAGCTTCCACGTATTTGCCCTGGCTCGCCAGTTCCTTGATCTCCGCCGCTTGATTGATGATTCCGATCTGGTCTTTGGGGTCCGGCAAGACGCGGTCCTAGGTGCCGTGCGAGGTTCCGGCGTAACCGAGCGAGCGCAAGCGCGCTTCCTCTTCGGCGCTCATGGTCCTGGCACCGGAGCGCGCGCCGCCGGTCTGGTCCCAGTTCCGCAGGAGTTCCGCCAAGCGCTGCGGCAATACCGGAGGGGCCGTCGCGTACAGGTTCTTGGCCTCCCGGGGATCCTTGCGTAAGTCGTAGTACTCCGGTGTGGGAGCGAGGATGTACTTGTCGGTGTGTCGCCGCAGGCCGCAGAGCGTGCTACAGCGCAGCTTCTCTCGGGGGTAATACGATTCGATGTACACGGCCCGGTCCGGGTCGGGTTTGACGCTTAACAGACTTTGCCCGTCACCACGGCTGGGCAGAGGAAGCCCCAGCAGTTCCAGGAGGGTGGGAAACGCGTCCACCAGGGAGACGACGCGGTCATCGACTCGGTAAGGCCGATCGAAGAGCACGGGGTTGGAAAGCAGCCAGGCGGAGCGGATGGTGGCCTCATAGATGAAGATACCGTGATTGGGCTCGCCATGCTCGCGAAGGGACTCGCCGTGATCCGAGACGACCACGATCAGGGTCCGGGCGCGGAGGTTGTGCTTGTCTACCGTATCGAGGAGTCTCTTGAAGTGCATATCCACGAAGGCGACCTCGGCGTCGTAGGGCAGCTTGTCACGAAAGCGCTCGAGGTCCGCGAGCGGCGACTTATACGGATGGTGCGGATCGTAGTAATGCCCCCAGGCGAAGAACGGGGCGGCAGTGCCTGACCTGGCGCGTTGGTCGAGCCAGCGGATCGCGGAGTTGGTCACGTCGTCCGCGCCGCGCTCGTTAAGCAGCGTTTCGGTGCCCTTGCGCCCGGTCTCGCTGATTCTGAAATCATAGACGTTGAAACCTTGGTCGAGTCCGTACCTTCTGTCGAGAATGAACGCGGCGACAAAGGCGGCCGTTTCATAACCTTGGTTCCTGAGCACCTCCGCGAGGGTCGTGTACTCTGGGCCGAGGCGGTAAGAACCGTTATCCCGCACGCCGAGCGTGGGCGGGTGAAGCCCGGTGAAGAGCGACGCGTGCGAGGGCAGGGTGAGCGGCGCGCTGGCCACGGCGTCGTCGAAGCGTACGCCGTGGTCGAGCAAGGAGTCGATGGCCGGCGTCTCGATCGCCTTGTAGCCATAGCAGCCGAGATGGTCCGGGCGGGTCGTGTCGAGCGTGATCAACAAGACGTTGAACCCGGTGGCAGCTCCCGGATGGACCAAATCGCCGAGCGCCGCCGGAGCGGTGGAATCATCCTTGGATCACGCGTTTCGGGACTGCCAGAGTCCGAAAGCGGCAGCGCTTACTAGGAGCGCGAAGAGCACGATCCTGCCGCGTTTGGGGGGCGTAGGAGAGGCATCCGGCATGGCTATTTTGCGATTCCGCGGTCCACGGTTGCGCACGTCATCGGGATCTAACCCTCCCGGGATTATGACGACGCGATTGTCGAAAGTCCACTCCACGTCGATAACCCCCGTCCAGAACGTGCTGGATGGAGGACAGGTTGAACCCCGTGACCCATACGGACCCAGCGTCGGTTAGTCCGGCGAACGACCGCGTGCGCGAGACCGTGTGGTTGGCCGTCCTGTTCCTGGCGGGCCTGGGCGTGCGTCTGATCTACGTGTGGCAGTCGCGCGCGAATCCCTTGTTCGAGTATCCGACCCTCGACGCTGAGTTGCATGTGCGTTGGGCGAAGGCGATCGCGGCGGGGGAGACGCTCTTTCCCGGACCCTATTTCCGGGCCCCGCTCTACCCGTGGTTTCTGGCCGGCATCTATTGGATTGCCGGGCCGGGAGCGCTGCTCCCGCGTCTGGTGCAGTGCGTTCTCGGGTCGGTCAGTTGCGTCCTGATCTATTTGCTCGGGCGAGAGGCCTTCGGCAGGGTCACCGGTTTGCTAGCCGGTTTCGCGGCGGCCACGTACTGGGTTTTCGTCTACTATGAAGGTGAGTTGCTGCTGGAGTCGCTGAGTATCTTCTTGAACCTGCTGGCCCTGTGGTTCATCCTGCAGGCGGCGCGCAAGCCGGGTGTCGTCTACTGGTGCTTGGCTGGTGTGCTATTGGGCTTGTCGGCGATCAACCGCCCGAACGTGGTGGCGTTCATGCCTTTGGCGGCACTTTGGATCGTCCTTCTGCACCGCAAGGAATGGAAGCGGGGGCTGGGGTGCGCTGCGTGGTTCGGCTTGGCGTGTGCGGTCCCGATTCTGCCCCTCACGGTGCGGAATTACGTGGTGGGCAAGGATTTCGTGCTGATTGCATGGCAAGGGGGGCCGAACTTCTATATTGGCAACAATCCGCAATCCGACGGGATGAATACGGTGATGCCGGGGGCCCGTCGGGATTGGTGGGGGGCCTACTCGGATTGGATCGCCCTGGCGGAAGAGGAGGCGGGAAGGAAGCTGAAACCCTCTGAGGTGTCGAGGCACTATTCGCGCAAGGTTTGGCGCTTCTTTCGTGAGCAGCCACGGCGGGCCGCCGGCCTCATGAAGCTAAAATTGCTTTATTTTCTGAACGGGACGGAGATTCCCAATCCGACGAATCTCTACTACTTCACGAGGCGCTACACCCCCATCATCCGTTTCCTGCCGTTGGGATTCGGGATGCTGGTTCCTTTCGCGGTGTTGGGGGTGTGGTTTTCCCGTCGGCAGTTCGTGCCGCACTTTCCCTTATGGGGGTTCGGGTTGGTGTACATGGGCACGGTCGTGGCGTTCTATGTGAACAGCCGGTTTCGCCTGCCGGTGGTGCCCGTGGTGATGGTATACGCCGGCTACGCTCTGGTGCATTTGGCGCGCGCCGCGCGCTCTCGTGACTGGCGCTGCCTGGCGGGATCGGGCCTGACCCTGGCGGTGCTCTGGCCGTTCGTGAATACGGGCGTTCCCGCATCCTATCTAAACGCAGCCACGTCACCATGCTTCGTCGGAGAAGCGCTGATCGAGGCCGGTCGTCCCGACGAAGCTTTGCAGGAATTCCAGTCCGCGCTGGCGACCCTGCCGGAGAACGCCCGGGCTTACGCGGGTCTGGGAGTGGTGCATCTGACGCGCGGTGATTTCGAGGAAGCGATCCGAGCCTTGAAGCGGGCGCTGGAGCTGGATCCGGTCATGCCGATTCACGATCGTCTCGCGGAGGTCTACGTGCGCGCCGGACGTTCCCCGGAGGCCGTGAAGACCTTGCGTGCGGGGATGGCGGCGACCCCGGGGCACTGGGAGCTGGCGCGTGAGCTGGCGTGGGTCCTGGCGACCTGTCCGCAATCCGAGGTGCGTAACGGCCAGGAAGCGGTGAAGCTGGCCGAGCAGGCGTTGCGCCTCGGAGGCGCTCAAGTGGCCACTCTCGATACGCTCGCGGCCGCGTGTGCGGAGGTGGGTCGGTTCGACGAAGCGATCGAAATGGCCCAAGGTGCGTTGGAACTGGCCCGCCAAAGGGGCACCGCGGCCACGGCGGAAGCTATCAGCGCGCGCCTGTCCCAATACCGACGGGGGCAGGCCTATCGGGAGGCCGGGCCGCTCAGCGGCCCTTTATGAAGGGAACACCACAGAGAAACAGAGAAGATAAGGGAGAAGCCTGAGGAAGTTTACGGGGAGGGCCGGCCCGCGAGGCGCCGGGCCTCGGCGAGGTTTTCCTCGATCTCGGGGCCGGTACGGTCGGGATCAATCTCGATGGCCCGGAGGTAGTATTGGGCGGCGTCGGCGTAGCGGGATTCGGCCACGGCGCGCTCGGCGCGCAACAGGGGGACCGACCCGCGGAGGGGATCGAGGAGCTCAAGAGCCTGAAGAACCTCCTCCATTTCGGCGTAGCGTTTCAAGGTCGAGAGGTTTTCGGCCAGATGACTCAGAACGTCGGGATAAGGGTAGTCCTTGCTGAACTCGCGGAGGACTTTCACCGCCTCTTCTCTTTGACCGAGATCCTCATAGATTCGAGCGAGGGTCTGAATGGCGTACTCGTCCCCTTTGCATTGTGAGGCAGCCTCCTTGGCGATACGGAGGGCCTCGCCATATCTGCCCTGTTCGGTCAACTGCCTCAGCCCAGCCACGGCATTGATCATCTCGATCTGGTCCTTGGGATCCGGGAGGGCTTCCGTGGGTTTGAACGCACCTACCCCGACGTAACCGAGCCCCCGGAGCCGAGCTTCCTCGGCGGGGTCCATGGTGCGGGCGCCCGCGTGGGTATCCACCTCGTGATCCCAGCGATGCATTATCTGCGCGAGCTGCTCCTGGAGACCGGCCAATCCGGGAGGGTCGGATTCGTACAGGTTCTTCAATTCCGCAGGGTCTTTTCGCAGATCGTAGTACTCCGGCGTGGGCGCGAGGATATACTTCTCATGATGGCGGCGCAGGCCGTACAACGGACTGCAACCGTATTTTTCCTTCGGGCGGTAGGATTCGAGGTAGACGGCGCGTCCGGGGTCGGCCTGGGCCGTGAGCAGGCTCTGCCCGTCGAGGCCTGTGGAAGGCGTCAGCCCGAGGAGGGCCTCGACGGTGGGAAGAATGTCCACCGTGGCGATGACCCGGTCATCCACGCGGTAGGGCCGGTCAAACAGCGCGGGACTGGAAAGAAGGAATCCGCCACGCATGGTGGCTTCTTAGATGAAGATACCGTGGTAGGTCTCGCGATGTTCTGTCAGGGATTCCCCGTGGTCGGTTTGCAGGACGATGAGCGTCCGCTCCCGCAGGCCCTGCTCATCCAATGCGGCGAGGAGCCGCTTGAGATGGAGATCCACAAACGCGATCTCGGCGTCGTAGGGGTGCTTGCCCTTGAAGTTTTCGAGTTCCGCGAGCGGCGAGTCATAAGGATTGTGCGGGTCGTAGTAATGGATCCACATAAAAAAGGGCGCGGTGGCCCTTGCCTTACCACGGGATTTTAGCCATCGAATAGCCGAGGAGGTCACCTCGCCGGCGAACCGTTCGTTCCGAAGCGTCTCCGGACCTCGACGCCCCTGGTCGGAGACGGCGAAATCATAGACGTCGAAGCCCTGGTCGAGGCCGAAGCGTTTGTCCAGGATGAAAACACTGACAAAGGCGGCCGTATCATAACCTTGGGCCTTGAGGATTTCGGCCATGGTCACGTGTTCCGGGGCAAGCTCGTAGGTCCCGTTGTCGCGCACCCCGAGGCGAGGCGGATAGAGACCGGTCATCATCGTGGCGTGCGAAGGCAGCGTGAGCGGCACACTGACCACGTCGTCGTCGAAGCGTACGCCGTGGTCGAGCAGGGAGTCGATGGCGGGCGTTTTGATCTGCTTGTAACCATAGCAGCCCAGATGGTCCGCGCGGGTGGTGTCGAGCGTAATCAGCAGGACGTTGTAGCCGGCGGCGGCGCCGGGGCGGACGACTTCGGAGAGGACCACGGGACGGGTGGGATCGGGGTCGAAGAAGAAGTCGACGGCCCGCCAGCCGGCCAGCCCAATGGCGAGCACCAGGAGGACGAGAAGGCCCGTGCGCCACTTTTTCCTGAACGTGACGAGACGATCATCGCCGGGCATGTCGTGGTCCTTCACCGGGTTTTGGGGCGAGCTGACCTTCAGGCCGGGCGAGGGGCCTGTCATTCGCCAATCCCCTCATTATGGAGGGATGGTTGTCGGAAGTCTACTTTATGTCGATAATCGGCTATCGGCGGGTGTGGCAGGAAGCCTCGGCAAAAGGGGAGGGCGAGCCTCCCGGCGAGCCGCCTCATGAGGCTCGGCAGGAGCCTCGCCCTCCCGTGTGCGAAAACCCTCGGCCCCCACCCGTCGGCGGCTTGACGGAGCAGTTCGGAATGAAGGTATCGGCAAAGAATGAGCAGGGCGAAGCGCAGACCCAGCCCGCAGCACCTGAGAAACCGTTGTCCGAGCCGCGTCGGGGGTTGGGGGACTGGTTCGTGCCCAATGCCACGGTGTTCGTGGCCAGTGGGTGCATCATGACGGTGGAGATCCTGTCTACGCGTCTGGTGGCTCGCTTTCTGGGGTCGTCGTTGTACACCTGGACGTCGGCGATCGGGGTGGTGTTGGCCGGCATTTCGCTGGGGAACTACATCGGGGGGCGGCTGGCGGACCGCTTTCACCCGCGGCGGACCCTCGCGCTGCTGTTTGTGCTGGCCTCGGTGTGCTGTCTGACCATTCCCATGGCCAACACCTGGATTGGGCGTTGGGGGGCGTTGGAGCACCTGTCGTGGCCGACGCGTATCTTCCTGCATTTCGTGCTGGCCTTCCTGCTGCCGGCGAGCATGTTGGGGACGATGAGTCCGGTGGTGGCGAAGATGGCGCTGGGCATGGGCCACGGGACCGGGCGGACGCTGGGGACGATCTATGCCTGGGGGGCGATCGGGAGCATCGTGGGAACGTTCGTGGCGGGGTTTCTCCTGGTGGCGTGGATGGGGACGGAAGGCTCGATCCTGCTGATCGCGGGCGTGCTGGCCCTGGTGGGGGTGGGCTACGGATACCGTTCCTGGGTGCCGTATGCGTGGAGCGCGGCATACGCCGGCGCGATGCTCTGTGCGGTGGGGCCCTGGTCGTCCACCCACGCGGTCGCAAGAGCGCTCGGGCTGCTCGATTCTCAGGAGCGAGAGCTCGTCTTCAAGGAAGACAGCCAGTATCAGCGGGTGGTGGTCAGGACGGCAGTGGGCAATCCCAACGAGCGCCGCATGGTGCTGGACAAGCTGATCCACAGCAAGGTGAACCTGCAGGACCCGCTCGATTTGAAATACGAGTACGAACTGATCTACGCGGAGGTCATGCGGCGGTACCATCCTGCGGCGGCGCCGGTGACCGCCCTGTGTATCGGCGGCGGCGGGTACGTATTTCCCCGTTTCCTGGAGATCTCTTACCCCGGCAGCCACATCGAGGTGGCCGAAATCGATCCGGCCGTGACCCGAGCGGCGTTTCAGGCCTTCGGACTCGCCCGCGACACTTCGATTCGTTGTTATGACATGGATGCGCGTAATCGCGTGGCCGACCTAGTCCGGCGGAAACGCGCCGGTGAGACGATCCCGGTTTTCGACTTCGTCATCGGCGATTCGTTCAATGATTTCACGGTTCCGTATCACCTCACCACGCTGGAGTTCAACCGGTTGCTCGCGGAACTGATGAGCGAAGACGGCGTGTACATGCTGAACATGATCGACATGCTGGCTTCGGGCCGGTTCCTGGGCGCGGTGATTCACACTTGTCGCCAGGTCTTCCCGCATGTCTATGTCTTCGATGCCGGGGCGATGCCCAACGAACGCGATACTTTCATTGTGGTCAACTCCAAGCGTCCGCTGGATCTATCGGCGGTCCCCGACGCGATCCGCCGTACCCACGAGTTTCCCGGCGATGTGTTGTCTTCGCAGCGACTCGACGAATTAGTGGAGCGGAGCGGCGGCATCGTGCTCACCGACGACTATGCGCCCGTCGAAAACTTGCTGGCGGAAGTGGTACGCCGCTTCAAAGCCCCGAAGGAGGAAGAGAAAGCGTACGTCGAGGAGTTCGCCCGGCTAATCGACCGGGGCGAATGGGATGAGGCGATCGCCCGGTGCCGGGAGCTGCTGCAGAGCGACCCGAGAGCGTCCCGGGCGCACTTTTACCTCGGCGTGGCCCTGGCCAACCAGGGCAAGCTCGACGAGGCCATCGCGGAATACCGCGAAGAGCTGAAGCTGGATCCGGCGCACGTGACCTCCTATGTGAACATTGGTCTGGCGTTGGTCCAGCGCGGGGACTTGCCGGAGGCCGTGCAGGCCTACCGCTCGGCCTTGAGCATCGATCCGCGAGACGCGACCGTGCGCTGCGATCTGGGTCGGGCACTCCTGCGCATGGGTGAGATCGAGGCGGCCGATGGCGAATACCGGGAAGCGCTGCGGGTGCGGCCGGGCTACGCCCGGGCGCACTACGACCTTGGCGTTCTGTGGCTACAGAAGGGCGAGGCCACCGCGGCCGCGCTTGAGCTTGAACAGGTTTTGAAGCTGGATCCGGATTATCCCGGAGCGCGTTCCGAGTGGGGTTCCTCCTTGGTGCGCAGCGGTCGGCCGGCGGAGGCGCTTGCCCCGCTACGACAAGTGATTCAGGCCGAGCCGGGGCGGGCGGAGGCGCACAATCTGCTCGGGCAGGCGCTGGCAGCGACGGGGGACCTAAACGGGGCGCTGGAAGCCTTCGGGCAGGCGGTGAAACTGGCCCCGTCGGATGCGAACTACCGGGCGAACCTGGGTCTGGCGTTCCAACGGCTGGGTCGAGCGGCCGAGGCGATCGCCCAGTACCAAGAGAGCTTAGGTTTGCAGAGTGAGAACCCACCGGTCATGAATGCCTTGGCCTGGCTACTGGCCACGAGCGCGGATGGCCAGGCCCGGAATGGTGCGGAAGCGGTGCGCTGGGCGGAACGGGTCGTTGAGCAGATCGGGCGTGACGATGCGGAGGTGTTGGACACGCTGGCGGCGGCGTATGCGGAGGTGGGGCGCTACGCCGATGCGGTGCGGACCGCCCAACGCGCCCTGGACCTGGCCTCCGGTGGCCACCAGACCGAGCTCGCCGAGCAGATTCGCGCGCGGCTCAAGCTCTACGAGGCCGGCCAATCCTATCGCGAGTAGACCATGGGTGGGGACGTGTTTCTGCGCATCTTCCGGGGGCAGTCCACCGGCTTGCTGGCGGTCATTCTGCTCATCGGGGCGCTGCTGACGGTCTGGGGCGGGAGCGTGCGCGTCAAGCAGCGTGACCCCCAGACGCAACGGGTCACGGGGGAGGTCGAGGTCAACAAATTCCTCCAGCGGGCGAACCTCGACAACATCTTGAAAAACTGCTCTTGGACGGCGGTCATGGCCGTCGGAGCGACCATTCTGATTATCGCGGGCGGCATCGACCTTTCGGTCGGGGCGGTGTATTGCCTGGCCGGCGTTAGCGGGGCGATGTTCTTGCAGTGGCTCGGGCCGGTGGGAGCGCACCCGGGGGTGTCGCCGGCTTGGGTCATTCCGGCGGGCATCTTACTGACCATGCTGGTGGGGACGGTGTGCGGCGTGGCTAACGGACTGATGGTGGTGTTGCTGCGGGTCCATCCGTTCATCATCACCTTGGGGACGATGTCGATCTTCCGCGGGATCGCCTTTGTCACGACCCGGGCGCAGGCCGTCACCGACTATCCCCCGGTCTTCGGGCAGGTCTTTCGGCACACCGTGTGGGAACTGACGCTGGTGCCGATTGGGATCATGGGGTTGGTGGTGTTGGCGGGGCACGTCTTTCTGAAGCACACGGTGGGGGGCCGGTCGGTCTACGCGGTGGGCGGCAATGAGACCGCCAGCCGTTTCTCCGGGGTGCCGGTGGGGCGGATCAAGCTGTGGGCCTTTACGCTGGCGGGCCTCACCGGCGGCATCGCCGCGGTGATCGCCCTGGGCGTTTTCGGATCAGCCGACTCTTCGACGGGGCGCGGGTACGAGCTGGACGTCATTGCGGCCGCCGTGGTGGGCGGAGCGAGTCTGAGCGGCGGGCGCGGGACCGCCGTCGGCGCGCTGTTGGGCGCGCTGGTGATCCAACTCATTGCCAACGGCATTGTGATCCTGGGGATCGACCAGAACTACACGGAAATCATCAAAGGCGCGGTGATCATCGCCGCGGTGGTGCTCGATCGGTTCAGCGCGTACGTCGGCGAGCGCCGCACGCTGAAAAATGGAAAATGAAAAATTGAAAATGGAAAATGAAGAGTGGCGTACGAAGGACGAACGCCTGAAACTGGAGAGCCAGCGTCGGCCCGACCTTCCTCGTTTTCGATTCTCGATTTTTCATTCCTGCGTTTCTAAGGAGACCCCTATGAGCAAGTGCAAAGGTTTTGCGGTGGCGGTCGGGTTGGGTCTGGGGATCGGTTCGGCGTTGGCCGCGGGGCCGGCGGCGGTGGAGTACAAGATCGGACTCATTGCCAAGAGCGAAGGGAACCCGGTGTTCATGGCGGCCCGGGTGGGGGCCGAGGACGCAGCCCGCGAATTGGGAGCGAAATACGGCGTCAAGATCGAGATTCTCTGGCGGACCCCGGCGGAGGAGGACGCCCAAAAGCAGGCCAGCTTCATCGAGCAGCTCACCGTGGTGGGCGTGGATGGGATCGCCATCAGTTGCTCGGATGCCTCCAAAGTCACCGCGGCGATCGACCGGGCGGTGGAACGCGGCACCCCCGTAGTCTGCTTCGACTCCGACGCCGCCAAGAGCAAGCGCTTCGTCTATCACGGGATTGATGACGTGGACTGCGGCCGGCAGGTCATGCGGGAACTCGCGAAGGCATTGGGTCCGGCGGGCGGCAAGATCGCCATCCTGGCAGGGAACCAGAACGCGCCCAACCTTCAGGCGCGGGTCCGGGGCGCGCAGGAGGAGTCGGCGAAGTACCCCCAGATCAAGCTGGTAGACGTCTACTATCACAAGGAGACCGCCCAGGACGCCACCGCCAAAGTGCAGGAAGTCCAGACCGCGAACCCGGACCTGGTCGGCTGGGCGATGGTCGGCGGCTGGCCGCTGTTCTCCGATGCGTTGATGGACTGGCGGCCGGGCGAAGTCAAGATCGTCGCGGTCGATGCCTTGCCCGCGCAGTTGAAGTACGTGGAGAAGGGGATCGTGCAAGCGTTGTTGGCCCAGCGCGTGTACCACTGGGGCTACCGGAGCGTCGAGCTGCTCATCGAGAAGCTGCACGATGGGAAGGCACCGCTGAACGATCGGGACATCGCACCTCTGGACCGCGTCACGCGCGAGAACGTGACCGAATACGGCAAGAACTGGGCGAAATGGTTGGGCAAGAAGCCGTAACCCGAAGCAGTGCGCTACGACAAGCATTGAGTGTCCATGACTCGCCCGATCCTCACCTTCGAGCGCATCACCAAGCGCTTTCCCGGCGTCACGGCCCTGGCGGACGTGTCGTTTGAGGTTACGGCGGGGGAATGTCACGCCCTGGTCGGCGAGAACGGCGCCGGCAAGAGCACCCTCGGCAAGATCGTGGCGGGAATCCATCGCCCGGACGGCGGTCGCCTGCTGCTGGACGGCCAACCGATGACGTTCCGCGCACCGGCCGAGGCGGCCGAGGTGGGCGTCAGCATGGTACACCAGGAACTGGCCTTCTGCCCCAACCTCTCGGTGGCCGAGAACCTCGTGCTCGGACGCATGCCGGCCCGGGCGGGCTTTCTCCGGCGCAGAGAGTTGCAGCGCCAGGCGTGGGCCATGCTCGAACGGGTAGGGCTGGCGATAGACCCGGCGACGCCCATGTCCGAGCTGTCCACGGCCCAGGAGCAACTCGTCCAGATTGCCGCGGCGGTCGGGCGCCGCGCCCGCATCATCATCATGGACGAGCCGACCAGCTCGCTCTCCCAGGCCGAATCCGAGCGACTGTTCGGGCTCCTCGATGGCTTGCGGCGGGCCGGCGTGACCGTGCTCTATGTGTCACACCGCCTGGAGGAAGTCATGCGGCTGTGCGGTCGCGCCACCGTGCTGCGCGACGGCGGCCACGTGGCGACCCTGGAGACGGACCGGACGGACTCGGACGAACTCGTGCGGCTGATGATCGGCCGCCCCGTCGAAGAATACTTTCCGCAGCACGTCGCCGGTCCGCGCGGCGCGCCGCTCTTGGAGGTGGAGCGGCTCAGCGGGCCCGCCGGCTTTCAAGAGGTCTCCTTCTCCGTCCATGCCGGCGAGATCGTCGGCCTGGCCGGTCTGGTGGGGGCCGGGCGGAGCGAGATCGCCCGCGCGGTGTTCGGCATCGACCGGTACACGACCGGACGCATCCTGGTGGACGGCCGTACCGTGGCCATCCGTACTCCGCGCCAGGCCATCCGGGCCGGCATCGGACTGCTGCCCGAGGATCGCAAACGCCAGGCTCTGGTGCTGTCCATGACCTGCAAGCAGAACCTGACCCTCTCCTTGTTGCCGCGCCTGACCCGGTGGCTGTTGATCGACCACCGCCGCGAAACGGAATTGGCCCGGGGGCCCTTCGAACGACTCCGGGTGCGGGCCCCGGGGCTGGACGCGCCGGTCGCCGGGCTGTCCGGCGGCAACCAACAGAAGATCGCCCTGGCCAAGTGGCTCGCCCAGAACTGCCGGGTGCTCATCCTGGACGAACCCACGCGGGGCGTCGACGTGGGCGCGAAAGCGGAAATCCACGCCTGGATCGACCGGCTGGCGACGGAGGGGCGGGCCATTCTGCTGATCAGCTCCGAACTGCCGGAGCTCCTGAAACTGAGCACGCGGATCCTCGTGCTGGTGGAGGGCCGGATGGTCGGCGAGCTGCCGCGCGCCCAGGCGGACCAGGAGCGCCTGCTGCGCATGATGGCGCGCGTGACGCCCACGCAAAAGGTGTCAGGATGATTTTTCCGGCCCTGGCTCGCCCATCCCCGCATCCGACCATCGCGGCTCGCGGCTCCCGACGTCAAGAAAATCATCCTGACACCTTTTCGCTCCTCACCTTTTCGCTCCTGAGCCGTACGCCGCTCGGCAGCTTTGGCTTCGGCCCTCGGCGAGCGCCGCGCGGAGCTGACCACGGAACGACGCTGGGCGGCATGGTAAAGCGTGACTGGACAATGGGTTTGTTTGGTAATTTCCATCAGGTCGCTCCGGTACGCC
>JAZDKM010000253.1:0-4663 GCA_043803085.1 Planctomycetota bacterium | reverse complement strand
CAACACGTTGAGCGAAGCCGTGGGTCTGATCGCCTTCGATCGGCGGGCGCGCGGGGTGGACATTCAGTATGAGCCTCCGTGGTCGCTGCCTGCGACCTACGCGTTGCGCGGGCAACTCCAGCAGGTGTTCATCAACCTGTTTCTGAACGCGCTGGATGCCATGCCGCATGGCGGGCGATTAAGCATCCGCGTCCGGAAGAAGCTGAGAGAGATCATCGTGGAGGTGGAAGACACCGGTTGCGGGATCACGCCGGAGCTCGGCCGGCGGGTTTTTGAGCCGTTCCTCACCACGAAGGAACCCGGCATGGGGGCGGGGCTGGGTCTGGAGGTGAGCTACAGCATCATTCAAAAACACGGCGGGAGCCTGGATTTCAGTTCGACGGTGGGGAAGGGCACTGTGTTCACGGTCCAGATTCCGATCCTGGATCAAGCCCCAAAGGAAACGTGGAATGGGTCGAGCAACCGTACTACTGGCCGATGACGAGGAAACGCTGCGCCGGAACCTCGCGCAGGTATTGACCGAGGAGGGTTACGACGTCATCGCGTGTCCCGACGGGATCGCCGCGCTGCGGGCGCTCAAGGCGGACACGATCGACGCGGTGATTACCGATCTCCGGATGCCGGGGATTTCCGGTATGGACCTGCTCGACCACGTTCAGAAACTGGCGCCCGATGCGGTGCTCATCGTGATTACCGCGTTCGGCGAGGTGGAAACCGCGGTCGAGGCGATGAAGAAAGGCGCGCGGGATTATCTCTGTAAACCGTTGATCTTCGACGAGCTCATCTTCAAGCTCAAACAACTGCTCGCCCAGGAAGACCTGGCCAAGGAGAACAAGTTCCTGCGCGAACAGATTCGGAAAGAACACGGTTTTGTGGGCATGGTGGGCGCCTCGCAGGCGATGGTCTCCATCCTCGAGACGGTCAAGCGGATTGCCCACACCATGAGCAACGTGCTGATCTGCGGGGAGAGCGGGACGGGCAAGGAGGTGCTCGCCCGGGTGCTGCACTACAGCGGCATTACCCAGGACAAGCCCTTCATCGCGGTGAACTGCGGCGGGTTGACCGACACACTCGTGGAGAGCGAGCTGTTCGGGTACCGCCGGGGCGCGTTCACCGGCGCGGAGAGCGATCGCGTCGGTTATTTCGAGGCCGCCGACGGCGGAACGCTTTTTCTGGACGAGATCGGCAACTTTCCGCGGCCGAGCCAGGCGGTCCTCTTGCGCGCCATCGAAAGGAAGGCCGTCACCCGGGTGGGAGACAGCCGGCCCCGGCCGGTGAACATCCGGATCATCGCCGCGACCAATCGCGACCTCGAAGAGGCCATTGACGCGGGGGAGTTTCGCGAAGACCTCTATTTCCGCTTGAACGTCATCCGCATCACCTTGCCGCCGCTGCGCGAGCGTGCGGACGACGTCCCCGCGCTGGTCGAGCACTTCGTGCGGAAATACAATGCCGAACTGAAGTGCAACTGCCCCGGGTTCACGCCGGAGGCCCTGGAAGCGATGCGGGCGCACCTGTGGCGCGGCAACGTGCGTGAGCTGGAGAACGTCGTGGAAAGGGCGCTGATCTTCGCGGGTGACAGCTTTGTGACGCTTAAGGACCTCTCGATTGCCGCGAGTCCCGCGGCCGCGACCCCCAGTTTCTCCATGAATCTGCGGAGGGCCATCCGCGAATTCGAGAAGCAGCACATCATCAAAGTGCTCTCGACGTACGGGGCCAATAAGGCGGCCTGCGCCGAGGCGTTGGGCATCGGGCTGTCCAGCCTGTACCGCAAGATGGAGGAACTGGGCCTCTCCAAAGGCGTCGGGGAGCCCGCCTCGTCCGGGTAGCGTGGATGGCGCGCCACAAAGGCACCAAGACACGAAATGAAGAATGGAGAATTGAAAATGGAGAGAGGGGTCCGTCTGCGATCGATCATGGGCGCGTGGCGAGTCCGCGCAAGAGCCACCCCGTACACACTCGCCACTCTTGCTTTTCCATTTTCCATTTTCCATTTTCCATTTGCACTGGCGACGGGGCTCCTCTCCTCCGTGGCCTGCGGCGGTCCGCCCGCGGACCACGGCTTCCATCCGCCGACGCCCGGCCAGGAGTACTACGTTCAATTTCGCGGCGAGGTCCGAGGGGTGCCGAGCGTGACCGAAGCGGTCGTGCAAATGCCCTCTCCGGCGGCCGCAGCCGAATTGGATCAGGCGGTAGAGGTGCCGGCATCGGCCGCTCCCGTGCGGCTGAAGCGTTACCTGCCCCAGGCGCGGCTCGAGCAAGACGTGCTGCCCGCGGAGGAAGGGCCCGGCGCACCAGCGGTTGAGCTGGCCATCACCGGACCCGCGCAGTCCTTCCGGCGCTGGCTGATCGCGGGCGACCCGGATCGGAACCGCTTAGTCAGCTTCATCGGCACTTGGCGCTACATGGTGGTGGAGAAGCGGGAGTAAAGGGACGCGGTGTTCGAGCAGTTCAAGGAGGAGCTCAAGCGGGAGCCGAAACTGCGGGTCGGCCGGGCCGGAGGGAGTATCATCCGGGAAGTATCAGCCCGGGCCGGCGAGATCTTCGATCTGGCGGACCTCGACTGCCAAATCCGCGTGCGGGAGTTCTATCCCCATTTCGCCATGGACGAGAAGACGAAGCAGCCGACCAACCAGTCGGACAAGCGTCTGAATCCGGCCGTCAAAGTCGAGTTGGAGGCCGACGGCAAGACGGAAGAGCGCTGGGTCTTCGGCAAATTCCCCGACTTCAAGATGGGCGAAGGAGACACGCTGCCCTTCCGGATCACACTGGATTGTCCGACGGAGACCCAGAGCACCGCGCCGGATTTTGTGCTGATCACGGTCGGGCGCAGCGCGCACGAAGTGTGGTCCCGGTACGAGGGCGTGGTGGAATCCAAGTCCCTCCTGCTGGACCAGAAGGTCAAGGTCGTACCGTCACCATATACCTTTCAGGTGGCCCGGTTCGTTCCGGCCGGCCGACTGGTCGAGACCTATGTTCCGACCGAAGGCAAGGGCGGCGCCCCCGCGCTGCAATTGGAGGTCCTCAACGACCAAGGCCGATCCACCTCGGTCTGGGTGGGCTTGAACCAGCCCAGGGTCATCTCGACGCCGGCCGGGCCGCTGACCATCACCTTCGCCGCCCGGCAAGCGTCGGGGCAGGGGGCGGGGCCGGGAGCACACCCATGACCGGTCTCGCGTGTCTCCTGTTGTCATGCGCGACGGCCTGGGCGGATGCGGATGCGAAACGCATCCCCGGGCCGGATGACCAGGGTAGCTGTACTGACGCCGCCTGCCACGCCGCGTTGGTCAAGCGTCCGGTGGTCCACGGGCCCGCGGGCGACGGCGCGTGCGATTCGTGTCACGAGAGTTCCGACGCCGAGAAGCATCGGTTCAAGCTCACGGCCGAGGGGGCGGACTTGTGCACCGCCTGTCACGACGCCCCGGCGGGGAAGGTCAAACACGACCCGGTGGCGCAGGGGGCATGCACGGCGTGCCACGATCCGCACGGCAGCGCCGCCAAGCACCTGTTGACGCGCGAGACGGTCGCACAAGTCTGCGCAGAGTGCCACACCGACATCACCGACGGGCTCCGCTACTTGCACGGGCCGGTGGCGGCGGGGGCTTGTACGGCCTGTCACAATCCCCACGCGGCGGACCAGCCCGCGCTGTTGCTCGGGCCCGGTCACGAGCTCTGCCTCAAGTGTCACCAGGCGATCAAGGATCGCTTGGCCGGGAAGTCCCATCCACACGCTCCCGCCGTGGACAACTGCACCGGCTGCCATAAGCCGCACGGCGCGAATGACAAGATGATGCTGACCGCGGCGCCCCCGGCCCTGTGCTTCTCGTGCCACGACGATCTGGCCAAACAGGTGGCGGGGGCCACGGTGAGTCATACCGCCGTCAGCCAAGGGGCCGCCTGCGCCAATTGCCACGAGGTCCACGCTTCGGCCTTTGCGTCCCTGCTGAAGCAGGACGGCCTCACTCTGTGCCTCTCGTGCCACGACCGGTCCCTTGAGACCCCGTCAGGGAAGCTGGAGGACTTCAAGAAGTGGTTGGCCGACAACCCCGAACATCACGGGCCCGTCGCGGATGGAAACTGTGTGGGGTGTCATCGCGAGGTCCACGGCGGGAAGCATGTTCGTCTGCTCGCCGGCGAGTACCCCGCCGCGTTCTACGCGCCTTTTGACGAGAAGCAGTATGCGTTGTGCTTCGAGTGCCACGACTCCGACGCGTTCCGGGACGAGAAGACCACGACCCGGACGGGCTTTCGCAACGGGGACCAGAACCTCCATTACCTGCACGTGAATCGCAGGGACAAAGGCCGCACATGCCGGGCGTGCCATCAACCGCACGCCAGTAAGCAGCCGAAGCTGATCGCCGACGCCGTGCCTTTCGGCGAGTGGAAGCTGCCCGTCCGTTTCCAAGAGACGCCGACCGGCGGCTCGTGCCTGGCGGGCTGCCACCGGAGGTATCGTTACGACCGAGAGTCTCCGGTCGTCAACGTCGCGCCGACGGCGTCCCAAACGCCCGAACCGACGACCCGCCCGGCATCTTTGAACGGGTGATCGCCCGAGGAACCGGATCGAAGCCGTTTCTCACCCGGTGGAAGCGATCACTTTGGTTTCCCATTAATGAGAATAGCTACGACTTCCACAGCGGAAAAGAGGAGTGGCCGCTTCAGC
>JAZDKM010000252.1:0-6003 GCA_043803085.1 Planctomycetota bacterium | reverse complement strand
TCCGCACCCAGGGCAGTCCCTCGCGGGGGGCCGCCTTTTGCAGGGCCTCCACGGCTTGGGCCCGCACCGAGGGCATGGCGGCGTAGTTCGTTCCCTGCTTCAGCGCCAGGAGTGCCCGGTCGCGCAGCGCCGGGTACTGCTCCGTTGCGAGCGGCGCGGCGCATCCGCCGCACAACGACAAAACACCCCAGCACACTGTAGGCAGGGTCCTCATGGGTGCCGCTCCCGTCGGCCGCTCAGCGCCCGCACCACGAGGTAGTCGGCGTAAGCCGCCAGGGCCAGCGCCAGGCAAGCCTGCGCGAACACGTCGCCGATCCGCGAGTAGAGCGGGTGGCGCGCGTCCACCATCACCTGGGACACCGCGAACCCGTCAATACCCGGCCCGTGGCAGCGCCCGTCGCGCGTCACCAGATCGCGGATGCGGCCGTCGGGGTCGATGAACCCGCTGATGCCCGTGTTCACCGCCCGAGCAATGCCGACCCGGTTTTCTACGGCACGAAACGCGCCGACGGCCAGGTGCTGCGGCAGTTCGTTGGAATAGACGAACCAGCCGTCGTTGCTGATGTTCAAGAGGAAATCGGCGCGCTTGGTGCCGTCGGGCCCGGTGGCGAAACGGCGGCAGACGTACGGCATGACGTCTTCATAGCAGATCGGGGTCCCGAAGCGGTACTCGCGACCGTTCTGCGAAGCCGCCTGCATGGTGAAAATGCGGAACCCGTTCCCCGAGGTCAGGGAGTACTCGTATTCACGCCCCCAAGCCAGCGGCATGAACTGGTGCAACCAGAGATACAGCGGGCGCAGCTTCCCGTAACGAAAGGGCACGAACTCGCCGAAGACCACCAGGTGGTTCTTGTCGTAACGCCCAAGCGGCGCACCGTCGGGCGCGAACACGAAGGCGGAGTTGTAGTTGAGCTCCCCGGCCAGTAGATTAAGCGGCTGCATTACGGCGGAAAACCCGCCCGTCACCACGGTCGCGTGCATCTCCCGCGCCCAGGCCTGAAACAGGTTGGAGCATTGCCGCGACCAGCGCAGGTCCCACCGCCGGTTGGACTCCAGTTCGGCGGGGTCCAGATCCAGGAACTCGCGGTTCAGGATCATTCGCCAGGGCGTCTCGGGAAGCAGAAACAGGTCCGGCGCGTCGGCCGCCGCGGCGGACATGAATTCAAAATAGCGGGCGGCCTTCTCCTCCGGCCGGTCCTGGTTGAGGTCGTCGTCGAGATAGAGCGGGTAGGCCCCCTGAATCACCGCCACCCTCGGGCCGGGCGACATGGTGTTCCTTCGCAGTTGGACCTGGCCGTAGACCAGCGCCGCCACGAATAGTAACCCCGCAAACACCGGACCCACCCGCCGACCCCGCGGCGCAGTCTCCGGTGCCACGCCCAGACGGGGCAGCAGCAGATCGACGAGAGCGCCGTTCACCGCCGCCACCATGAAGCTGACCGCGTACGCCCCGCCGAGATCAGCGATCTGAATCAGGCTCAGGAAACGGTACTGACTATGCGCCAGGAAAAACCACGGGAAGCCGGTGAGCATCCACGCCCGGGCGTACTCGCAGGCCACCCAGACGACCGGCAGACCAAGTGCCATCGGCAGCCGTCGGCGGCGCGCCCAGTGCCGCAAAGGACAGGCCATCAAGGGAAAGTACACTGCGAGGTACGCCGACAACGCTACGTAGCCCGCCCCCGTGACGTGCGATATCCACCACAGGTTAATCAGGTAAAAAACCAGACCCACCCCGAAGCTCGCCAGGTACACCCGCCGGGGGTAGTTCGACGTAACGACCACCAGCAACCAGGGGACCAGGCAGAGGTACGCCAGCGGCCCAATGGAAATCGGGGCGAAGATCAGGCTTTTCAGGCCGACCGTCACCGCCGCCAGCAGGGCGATCACCGTCACCGAGTCGGCGGCAAAAGGCCGACGCTGTTCCCGCGTCTGCGTCGAGCTCGCACCTGCATTTCGGTTTCTCCACGAGGATTTCAAGAGTGCCACCCCATCTCGTAGGTCGGGCTCCGCCCGACGTTTTTCTGTGTCGGGCAAAGCCCGACCTACTTTACAAGGGCTCGAGGAGCATCACGCGCACAGTCTCACCCTCCTCCGCCGACGGTGCTCCCGCCGGGCGCACGATCAGCCCGTCCGCGCACGCCAACCCGAACGGATCGCCCGATCCGCCCCACGGCAAGGCCTCGGCCGTCAATGCCCCGCTTTCGTCCACCTGCATGCGGGCCGGCCAATAGCTCTGCCGTTCGCCCGGTGCTTTGAACGCACCCCGGAGGCGCGCCGCCAGGAGTCGCGGACGTTCGCCTACGCGGCCCTGCATCGCCGCCAGCGCCGGCCGGACCAGCAGCCAGAAGCCGACAAACGTACTCACCGGGTTGCCGGGAAGGCCGAAGACCAAAGGGCCGTCCGCGTGCACCCCGAAAATCGTCGGCCGGCCGGGCTTGATAGCCAGCTTGTGGACCAGAAAACGCACCCCGCAATCCGCCAAAACGCCCGGCACCAGATCAAAGGTACCCATCGAAATCCCGCCGGTGACGCAGAGCACGTCGGCCTGCAGCCCCTCGCGGATTTTCGCCTCGGTCCGGGTCCGGTCATCGGGTACGTTGCCCAGGTTCACCGCGCGTCCGCCCGCATGGGTAATCAACGCCTCCAGCACGCCACTGTTGGAGTTGCGGATTTGCGCCCCGCGGGGTACCTGATCGACGCCCACCAACTCATCGCCCGTGGACAGGACCGCCACAACCGGCGGTGGGTATACGCGGACGTGATGCGCCCCGGCGCTCCCGGCGACGCCGATCTGCCCGGGTCCCATGCGCTGCCCCGCCTCCGGCACGACCTGGCCCTGACGGACGTACTCACCGCGAAAGGCGACGTGCTGTTTCAGCTTCACGGGAGCCTTGATCAACACGGCGGCGCCGCCCTGATCCGGATCGGTGGCCTCGACGGGTACCACCGCGTCAGCCCCCGACGGCATCGGGGCGCCGGTGTTGATCTGCATCGCCTGTGCGGGCCCCACCGCGGCGGAAGGGCTGACGCCGGCCGCGATCTGCCCCACCACCCGCAGCGTCACCGGAGCGTTGGCGACGTCGCACGCCCGCACGGCATAGCCGTCCATCATGGCCCGGTCAAAGGGCGGATAGTCCATATCGCAGCGCACCGCTTCCGCGAGCGTCCGTCCCAGCGCCTCGGCCAACGAGATGGTGATGGGCCGCCCCGGTTTCGTGTGGTCCAGGACGATGCGTTGGGCTTCTTCGATGGTGACGTACACGCCTGCGGCACTCATGCGAGCATTGTGTCGCGGGCGCAGGAGGCGGTCAACGTCGCTAGAACGCCCCGGACCGTTTCGCCTCCCGGGCTTTGGTTTCGTCGACGAAATACAGCAGCACCAGTCCGAGCAGGAAGAACACGATCAGCGACAGGATCGAGTTCCGGGCCGAGCCGGTCAGCTTGTCGACGACCGCAAACACAAACGGGCCCCAGATCGCGGAAAACTTGCTGAAGACCGTATAAAAACCGAAGAATTCCGCGCTGGCCTCCGCGGGGATCATCGAGCCGTAGAACGACCGGCTCAACGCCTGCGAACCGCCCAAGACCAGCCCAACGATGACGCCGAGAACGAAGAATTCGACCGTGCTATGAATGAAGTAAGCGTAGATCACCACCGCCGACCAGAGCACCAGTGTGACCATGACCGTACGCTTGGTTCCGAGGTGCTCGGCGATCCTACTGAACAGCAGCGCTCCGACCGTGGCCACGCCCTGGATCACCAGTAGCGTGACCATCAGGACCGTGGTGGACAGACCCAACTCCCCCTTCCCGTAAATGGTGGCCATGTTGATGACGGTCTGAATGCCGTCGTTGTAGAGCATGAAGGCGATCAGGAACAAAACCAGGTGCCGGAACCGGCCGATGTGGCGGCAAGTGTTTATGGTACGGCCGATTCCGACCGCGGCGTAGGCCACGGGCCGGGGCCAGGCGCGATACCGCTGCGGGAGCGTTTCGACGGACCGCCCTTCTTTCATCAAGTACGCGGTGAACAGCGTGAACCCCGCCCACCATAGGCCGGCCATCACCAGCCCGAGGCGCGCGGCGGTGGCTTCGGACAGACCCAACCGGTCGTGGCCGACGATCAGTCCCAAGGCGACGGCGAACTGCAACCCGCCGCCGACATAGCCGTAGGCGTAGCCGCGGCCGGAGATCCGGTCCATGAGTTCTTCGCCGGCGATCTGCGGAAGAAAGGCATCATAGAAGATGTTGCCGCAGACGAACCCAAACTGCGCGATGACGAAGAAAACCAGCGTCCGGGTCACGTCCCCGGAACCGCAGAAATAGAGCAGGATGGTGAAGAGGCTGCCCAGGTAGGCGAAGGCGAGCAGGAACCGTTTCTTCGCAGCGGAGAAGTCCGCTACGGCCCCAAGCACAGGGGCGGTCAGAAAGGCCAGCAGCGCCGCCGCCGAGACGGCGAAACCCCACAGGCTGGTAGCGCTGTAATGGCTGCCGGCGATCTCGACACCCGCGGGGCCGACGACTGCCCCCTCGAAGTAGGCCGGCAGCAGACCGGCCAAGACCGTGGTGGCGTAGGCGGAGTTCGCCCAATCATACATGCACCAGCCGAAAACGGTCTTCGGGTCATTCTTGGCGGTGACGGTGCGCTCCATCATGCGAACGAGTCCGGCATCAGACGACGGTCTCCAACAGGCGGAATGGTACCGGAACCCGCACTGCCCGCCCAACCTCGCTGCCTGCGAGGACCGCCCCGCAGCCTTTGCGTGGACCGAGAGGCCCACCTATGATGTTTGGATGGCACTATCCCGGCGTCCCGATTTCAGGGGTCAGGTCATGGCGGTGAATCGCGTCGAACAACTGCTGCGCAAGGTGACCAAGGCGCTCGAGGCCGCCCGGGTCCCGTACGCGGTCGTCGGCGGGAATGCCGTGGCCGCCTGGGTGGCGAGTGTGGATGAGGGGGCCGTCCGGGCCACTCGAGACGTCGACATACTGTTACGCCGGGAGAATTTGGCCGCAGCGTCCGCCGCCCTTCGTCCCTTGGGGCTGATGCCCGTCGAAGTGCTCGGGGTGAGCATGTTCGTGAACCGTCGCCGGCCGAATCCCAAAACCGGCGTGCATGTAGTCTTCGCCCAAGAGCGAATTCGCGCCCATTATGCCCATCCGGCTCCAGACCTGACCGACAGCGTTCGGGCAGAAACCGGTTTTCTCGTGATTGACTTACCGGCCTTGGTGATGATGAAGCTCCAATCCTTCCGCGACATCGACCGCGCGCACCTCCGCGATCTGCTCTCCGTCGGCCTGATCGATTCTGCTGTCCTGCGTAAGCTGCCGCCCGACCTGCGTTCCCGGCTGAAGCAGATTCAAGAAACGCCGGAGTGAACGGGAGGGGGTCGGTCCGCAGGCCCGTCCCGCAACACGGTTTCATCGCCCTAACCCCGCATCCTGGCCCGCCTACGCGAGAAAGTGCTCGGGTCGAGCAACGCCTGACCATGAATCTTGGAGCGTAGAAAGCCGCCTTAGGTTTGCTATAATGGGTTCGTGGGAATCCTGCGAATATATGTCGAAACCAGCGTGTGGAGTTTCGCCTTTGCGGACGATGCCCCGGACTACCGGGCCGACACGCTGGCGTTCTTTGGACGGTGTCGGCGTAACGAGATTGAATCGTTTGTTTCAGGAGTCGTGCTGGACGAGATCGACCGTGCCGACCCGCCCCTGCGAGCCAGGTTGATCGGACTCGTGCAGGAGATACGCCCCACGGCGGTCGATCTCACCGCCGAAGCGATGCGTCTGGCCGAGGCCTTCCTCCGCGAACGAGTCGTTCCTACCGCCAAGCCCGAGGACGCCCGCCACGTGGCCATTGGATTCGCGGAAGAACTTGACGCCTTGGTGTCCTGGAACTTCAGGCACATTGCTACTCTTCGGCGCGCCGAGCGCTTCAACGCCATTGCACTGCTCGAGGGGTTCTATAAGCCCCTGCGGATCGTCAGCCCAGCGGAGGTG
>JAZDKM010000251.1:0-4177 GCA_043803085.1 Planctomycetota bacterium | reverse complement strand
CGGCGGGGCTGCGCGATCGGGTCAAGCTGGTCGCTGGCGACTTCGAGATGGATCCGTTGCCTGCCGGGGCCGACCTCGCCTGGGTCAGCGCGATTATCCACCAGAACTCGCGGGCCCAGAACCGCCGCCTGTTCTCCGCAGTCTGCGCGGCGCTCGCCGATGGGGGGCAACTTCTCATCCGAGACGTCCTGATGGATGATTCGCGAACTTCACCGGTCGCCGGCGCGTTGTTTGCGATCCACATGCTGGTGGGGACCGAGGAGGGCGGGACGTACACGTTCGATGAGATTCGAGAGGACCTGGAGGCGACGGGCTTTGGGAACGCGACGGTGCTCCGCCGCGACGAAGCGATGCACTCGATCGTCCGCGCTCAAAAGCAGAATGGACGCCCCCCACCAGGATTGGGCCCCCATTGATTGTTCGGCGACCTGCCCTCATCATCAGTAGCAGTTTGGACACCCCTATAAGTGGCAGAGGAGATATGACATGCCCGGTACACCCGAAAACTTGAAGGAAGCCTTCGCCGGTGAGAGTCAAGCGAACCGCAAGTACGTGGCCTTCGCCATGCAGGCGGAGCAGGACGGCTTCCCCAACATCGCCCGCTTGTTCCGCACGACGGCCGAAGCGGAGACCATCCATGCCCACGGTCACTTGGCGGCCATGGGCGGTATCGCCTCCACCGCCGTGAACCTCCAGGCCGCCATCGATGGGGAAACCTACGAGTACACCGAGATGTACCCGCCCATGCTGAAGCAGGCGGAAGCCGAGGGCCACCGGGCCCAGCGCATGTTCGCCTACGCCGTCAAAGCCGAGGCGGTCCACGCGAAGTTGTACAAGCTGGCCCTGGCCGCGGCCCAGCGCGGCGAAGACCTGAGCGAAACCCGCTTCTACCTTTGCCCGGTATGCGGCCACCTCGAGTTTGGCAATCCGTCGGCCTCATGCCCGATCTGCGGGGCCAAAGCGGAGAAGTTCGTCCAAGTAGCGTAGGGCGGGCTCTGCCCGCCGCCCTAAAGACCCAAAGGAAAAAAGAGGTAAGAATGGATGCCGAAAACCCAAAGAGAATTGTGGAGGTCAGAAATCAGGGGCCGAATTGATCAGCCCTGTCCCCGGACCCGTGTTTTTCGCGTCTTGGGGTTTTTGTGGCAGGATTCCAGGGATCAGTCTTACAGGAGGATGACAATGAAAACCACCATCCGCAGGTTCGGACTCTTGGCGTTTCTTCCGGCGTTGGTCGTCGGCCTGTGCGCGCCACCCAGCCACGCGGCCGAATTGGCCGGCATCATGCCGAAAGAGAGCGTCTTGTACCTCGAATGGTCCGGAACCGATGCGGTGCGCGAGGCCCAGGCCGCAACCGCGCTCGGTAAGCTGATGGGCGAGCCCGAGATGCAGCGCTTCGCGGCCGAACTGGAGAAGGGTGTCAATCGGCTCGTGGCCGCTCCGCAGGCCGGCCCCGAACTCAAGAAAATCGGCATGGGGGCGCAGATGGCCAAGCCCCTGGTGCAACATCTCTGGCACCACCGTGTCGCACTGAGCATCATCGGCACGGAGAACACCGACACCGGACCCAGCGTGGCGGCGGCGCTGGCCGTAGAGCTTGGTAAAGACGGCGAAGGGTTCGTGACGGCGTTTCAGGGTCTGCTCAACATGGCGACCATGCAGGCCGCCAAACACGCGGAGACCGTAGGTAATTACACGTTCCAGCGCGTGGATCTGTCCTACTTTCCTCCCATCCGTTATGGCACGGTGGACGATGTCTTTCTGGTGACGATGGGCGCCGATGTGGTCAAGGACATTCTGGACGTGAAAAGCGGGACGGCCCCGGGTCTGGCTGCCCAGGAACGCTTCGCCGCCGCCCGGCGGAAGCTCGGCGCCACGCCGGCCAACACCACGCTCTTGCTGCACCTCGATCTGCTGCGCCTGCGCGACCAGATCAAGCCTTTCCTGCTCGGACACAGCGGCAGCGCGGAGTTTCCGCCGCCCGTCCCCACTCTGCTCGAGGAACTCGGCGTCAACAGCCTCCAGACGGTCACCTTCACGGGCCAGTTGGCGGACGGCGGCTGCCGTAACGCCATCTACCTCGCCACCACAGGCCCGGCTAAGGGCCTCCTGAAGCTCTTCGAAGCCAAGCCCCTGACGGACGAGGATTTCCATGCCGTCCCCGCCGATGCGCCGTTCTTTGAGGTCTGCAATTTCCCCCTGGGCAACGCGTATGACGAGGCCGTGCGGATCGCCGGCGTGTTGGCCCCCGAGGCGGTCGCGGATTTGACCCAGCAGTTCGAGCAACTGACGGGCATGAAGCTCCGTGAAGACGTGCTCGGGCTGTTCGATGACGGGTGGGCGATTTTCGACGCGCCCAGCCAGGGCGGGCTGTGGTTCACCGGCCTCCATCTGGTGCTGGAGACCCAGGATGCCGAGGCGTTCGTGAAGATGCTGGACAACCTCGCCGGGGTACTCCGCAAGAAGGTGGGTGACACAAAACTGTCTCTGAAGCACTACGAGCACAACGGCCTCCCCATCCACTACGTGTCCATCACTGTGGGGCCGGTGCCGGTCGCGCCGGCCTGGGGCGCGCAGGGCAAGCGCGTGGTGCTGGCGCTCTTCCCGCAGATGGTTGCCCAGACGCTCGACCAGTTGGCGGCGCCGGACGTGCAGAAGCGTTGCATCCTGGCCAACCCGGACTTCGTCCGCGGCCGGAAGCTGCTTCCGCCGACGAGTTCCGCCGTCGCCTATGTCAACACCAAGGATGGGGCGGAGAATCTGTATACTCTCTTCCTGCCCGCGGCGACAGCCGGCTGTTCGTTTGCCGCGGCCAACGGCGTCCCGCTCGACGTCTCGACCATCCCCAGCGCGCCCGTCATGACCCGGCACCTGTTCGGGGACGTGCGGAGCGTGAGCCGCGACGAAGAGGGCGTGTTGTTTGTCGGGCATGGGCCGCTTCCCTTGCCAATCCCCTCGTTCGGCGCGGGCGGCGGCGTGGCGACGTCGGCCATGATGGTTTCAATCTTGCTGCCCAGCCTGTCGCGGGCGCGGGAGTTGTCCAAGCGCGCGGTCAGCCAGGCAAACTTGCAAGGGATTGGAACTGCGTGCCACGTCTATGCTTTCGACCACCAGGAGAAATTCCCACCCGATCTGGAAACGTTGGTGGCGGAGGGAAGTGTGACGCACAAGATGCTCGTCTCGCCGCGCGACGGGCGTGATCCGCCGCCGGGGAATTGTTCGTACGTTTACCTCGCCGGCCAGACTCTGAAATCCGATCCGCGCAACGTGCTGGCTTACGAGCCGGACTTCGAGGGCGAGGGCGGCAACGTGCTCTTTGTCGACGGCCACGTGGAGTGGATCAAGCCGCCGCGCTTCCAACAGATGATCGACGAGACCCGTGCGCGGCTGGGCGCCCAACCATCCGCAAAGTAGAGAATGGAGAATTGAGAATGGAGAAAAAAGCAAGCACGCTCGGGACGATTATGTGCGCGCCCGTCTCCATTCCTCATTCTTCATTCTCCATTCTCCATTCATCTCCTCGTCCCGGAAAACGCCATGCCTCGGTCTGATGAGTATGAATCGCCGCTGGTGACGCGCTATGCGTCGGCGGCGATGAGTGAACTGTTCGGCGCCCGGCGGCGCATCGTCACTTGGCGCCGGCTGTGGCTCGCCCTGGCCGAGGCGCAGCGGGAGTTGGGCCTGAGCATCCCGGCCCGCGCCGTCGCGGAACTCAGGCGTAACGTGGAGAATATCGACTTCGTCGCGGCGGCGCGCTATGAGAAAAAGTTCCGCCACGACGTCATGGCCCACCTCCACACCTACGGCGACGCGGCCCCGGCGGCCCGGGGCATCCTGCACCTGGGGGCGACCAGCGCGGACATCGTCGATAATGCCGACCTGATCCTCATGCGCGACGCCCTGGGCCTGGTCCGCGACTGGCTCGCCAACGTGATCGGCGGGCTGGGCCGCTTCGCCATGAAACATCGCATGCTGCCGACGCTGGGCTTCACGCACTACCAGCCGGCACAACTCACGACGGTCGGCAAGCGCGCGGCCCTGTGGTGCGCTGACTTCGTCCGCGACCTGGAGGAAATCGAAACGCGGCTCGCCCGCCTCCGCTTCCGCGGCGTCAAAGGCGCCACCGGCACCCAAGACAGTTTCCTGAAGCTCTTCGCCGGCGACCAGCGCAAGGTCCAGC
>JAZDKM010000250.1:0-11246 GCA_043803085.1 Planctomycetota bacterium | reverse complement strand
TTATAGCTCGTGGCTCCCGTCACCGTGCTCCAGTTGACGGTCACCTTGTCGCAGTACGTCCCATCGGAAGCGGTCACGCCGGTGGGAGCAGAGGGTACGGTCGCCCGGTACCCGGGATCCACGTTACTACACGGGCTATCGCCACAGGCGTTCGTGGCCTTGACCGAGTAGTAGTACGTGGTCCCCGCCGTCGCCGTGGTGTCGTCGTAGGGTGGAGCGGTATCCGTGGCGAGGAACGACGCGCAGGACAAACTGGTCGTGCTACGGTAAATCTTATAGCTCGTGGCTCCCGTCACCGTGCTCCAGTTGACGGTCACCTTGTCGCAGTACGTCCCATCGGAAGCGGTCACGCCGGTGGGAGCAGAGGGTACGGTCGCCCGGTACCCGGGGTCCACGTTGCTGCAGGTGCTATCGCCGCAGGCGTTGGTGGCCTTGACCGAGTAGTAGTACGTGGTCCCCGCCGTCGCCGTGGTGTCGTCGTAGGGTGGAGCGGTATCCGTGGCGAGGAACGACGCGCAGGGCGAACTGGTCGTGCTGCGGTAAATCTTATAGCTCGTGGCACCCGTGACCGTGCTCCAGTTGACGGTCACCTTGTCGCAGTACGTCCCATCGGAAGCGGTCACCCCGGTGGGAGCGGAGGGTACGGTCGCCCGGTACCCGGGGTCCTCGTTACTGCAGGTGCTGTCGCCGCAGGCGTTGGTGGCCTTGACCGAGTAGTGGTACGTGGTCCCCGCCGTCGCCGTGGTGTCGTCGTAAGGTGGAGCGGTATCCGTGGTGAAGAACGACGCGCAGGGCGAACTGCTCGTGCTACGGTAAATCTTATAGCTCGTGGCTCCCGTCACCGTGCTCCAGTTGACGGTCACCTTGTCGCAGTACGTCCCATCGGAAGCGGTCACGCCGGTGGGAGCGGACGGCACCGAACCGCCCGGACAAACGACGTGCAGCGCCACGGGCACTGACGGCTCGTCGGGATCGTTGCTCAGGATCGTCAGCGTGCAATCCTGGTCGGGACCGCACGCCGGGCAGGCCGTCGCGCAGTTTACCGTGGCGCACACTTGCTGGTTGGCACCGGGCAAAATCGTGTACGGCGGGGCCGGGCTCAGCGTGGCCCACGCGCACGGCTTGGTGATTGCACTGACGGTTAGAGTGGCGCAGCCGACATTGGAGATAGTGAAACACCCCGGCGTACACGGCGTGCTCGAATAGATCGAGCGGATGCAGGCGATGTCGTCCGCGTGCAGAACGGTCCTCACCCCCGTGTAGTACGGCCACATGACCGCCTCCGGGACGTCCGAGTGACCCAATCCCAACCCGTGGCCCGACTCGTGCAGCGCCACCGTGAACTGGTGGAAGTCGCCGGTCAGGCTCCACGTCACGGCCTCGTTGAAGTGCATGTCCCCGGCGAGCGGCTCGGGGGCCGGTGTCTGATAGAAGCAGTGGGCCAGGATCTCACCCGCCTCGTCGAATGGGTATCCGTCGCCGTGGTCGCCCGATGCCCACATGATATCCATCGAGCGGCTCTGGCTCGCGCTGGCCGTCTCAGTCCAGCGGACCGCGACGTAGTTCGTCCAGACGTTGATGCCATTTTCGACGGCAGTCTCCTCGCCGGTGCCGGGGATGTCCGGCGTCCCGTTGACGAAGTGATACTTCAGGTCGCAGGCCGTCCCCTGCCCGGGGCCGTCCCAGCCGTCGTCGTGGGGCACGTAATCGCCGACGTACCCCCAGGGCGTCATCGGTCCGGGACACCAGTGCCCGGGCACGTTGTCGATGACAGCCTGCGTGGCGGCCATGATCCACGCCACACCGTCCACGGCCGCCAGGCGGTCGATCGCCCGGGCATCGGCCCAGACGGGTACGACGTGAGTGGGTAGGTAGTCGTTAACCATTACCTCGACGCCGGCTTCGGTGAGCGCGGCGTCGATGTCCCCGTCGGTCACATCCGGGAAGAACTCGACAATCACCGCCTTGAGCGTCGTTTCGCTCGGTGCCGCGGCCGCGCCGTCGCGCACGTACCGCGAGACCTTGTAACCCGGCTCGAAGGCGCCCATCCAATCGATGCCCGACGTATCCGCGGGCACGAACCCGGCCGGAACCGCCGCGACCACCGCGTTGGTCGGCACGTAGCCGACAATCCACACACCCTGCTCGGCCAGGTCGGTCAGGCCCGCTTCGTCGGGCATCTGCGCAAAGTGCAGGAGTACGTGGGCCGGCTCGGCCGGCGCCCGCCCGGCCAGGTCATTGCGGCTCATGGCCTGCACGGGGATGGAGGCGTTCTTGAGCCGGATGACCTCTCCACCTTGCTCCTCGGCCAGACTACCGGGGCAGGTGATCGTCACCGATAGCGGAGACACATCGATATCTTGTTGGCACTCCTCAAAGTCCTCATCCGCCAGGTCCGAATCATCCGTGTCGTCATACACGTCACTGGGCGTTGTCAAGCCGCAGCAGAACAGCTCGATCTTGAAGTCGTAGATCGTGCACACCCCCGTCGCCGTGAGAGTCACGTACTGGGCATCCGAGGTTGAACACCCCGTGATCGTGTGGCACGACGTGGTGACCAGCAGGTTCCAGGATCCGCTAGGGCTCACCCGGTAGTACACCTTCTCGTACACCGACTGCGTCCCGCTGCAACTCACAATGTCCGGATCCCAGTTCAGCCGCGCCGACTCCAGGCACCCGTCCCCGTCGGTGTCCACCGTGTTCGACCACCAGGCGTCGTACACCTCCAACGCCGGACACGTACCACATGAGGAACAGCGCCACCTCAAGGTCGAGTCCGTGGCGCCGCTGAGACAGTTGTACTCGCTGATCAGCACCCGAACCGTTCCGGAGAACGTGGCGGTCCAGCGGATTTTGGCGTCATCACCACAGTAATCGTCGCTGTAGCAGTACTTGGTCGTGCCGCCGGAATTCCAGAGCGTCAACTGGCTATCATAGCTCGCGACGCCGCCATCGGCCGAGCAGAGCGTCCACTCGTATTCGCTGCCGGAAGTAACGCTGTAGTACGCATAGTCGCCCGCCCAAGTGCCGGTCGAGACGGTCGTCCAAGACGACGACGTGGTTGAATGCGTTCCCGGCGGGTAGTTGAACACGAAGTTGCCGCACCCCCCGCTCAGGCACTCCCCGGTCCGGTCCCCCACTTCGCCGACGTGGGCGTTCTCCTCAAACGCTGGAATCTCGTCGGCCGGGATCTGACCCTGGTCAATGACCCGCGCACCGCGCGTCTCCTCGATCCCTTCGCCCGCGCCTTTCTTCTCGAACACCGGAATCTCGTCGGCCGGCACCTGACCCTGGTCGATCACCTGAGGACCGGCGGCCTCGTCGGAAAGCACCCCCGTCTCGTCCTTCTCGAACGCCGGAACCTCATCGGCGGGCACCTGCCCCTGACTCGTGACCACGAGCGCCGGCACCTCGTCACCCTTCACGGCGACCGCCGCGTTGCGCTCGATGGCACTCTCCTTCGCTTTGGGCGTGGGGGCCTCCAAGATCGTCGTCGCGACGAGTGTTGCGTCGTCCGAGGCCGGCCGGGAGCCGGCCGGCGTACCGTTTAGCCCCAGGGCGGCCACACCGAGCATGGCGAGTAGCAAGACCGGACACAAAGCTAGAGTTCTCATAAGACATCCTCCTTAATTCGGTGATACGTTGTCACCTCGTTACCGGTACCGTGCCGCGCCCCGAGCGGGTATGAGAAAACCAACGCATCGCCAGCCTGCTTGGCGACCATGCACGCCGCTCGTTGACGTTGAGCGAGAAGGTGCAACAGGAAGGACTGTACGGGTGGGTCGGCAACGACCCGTCGCGGGCAACATCAGCGACGGGCTGACGCGACTTTGCCAAAGCGACCGCCAGCCCGTTCCGCCCTATTTCAACAGCGGCGCTTTAACTCCTCCGCCTACGGGGTCTGACAAATTAAACCCGCGACCATTATTCGTCACGGAGCCTCGCGAACGCAGTCCGTTCATCCGCGCTGTGACTGCAACGATCAGCCGATGAGAGTCTCTCTTTGTGTTTACAAGCCGTCCCCTCACTTGCCGTCACTCCTTGACCTGTCCAACACAACCGCGCTATGATCGCAGCGCCCTTGTACTTGCGATGGACGATTATGACAGAGCCATCGCGCGCTGTCAATCCGATTCGGCAAAAAAAACGCTCGCTGGAGTCCTTCGAGACCGTTGGGGCGGATGCGAAACTGGGAATCCCGGCGGGTTCACGCTCGAATCGACCTGCCTTCCACACCGCGTGGTTTGCCGTGAGCCATACACGGAGCCTCCCTGATGACAGACAGGAAGCTGGCACCGGTTAATTTCCCATCCTCAAGATGAAGGCATGTTCCAGTTGTGTTTAACCCACGATAACTTGGGGGCAACGCACCACGAGGGGGCAGCCGGCACGAAGTGCCACTTTACGTCAGCCTGGCAGCCCGTGGCGGAAGTTGTAGCACAGGCTTCCAGCCTGTGTTTCCGCGGGCGCTTGGATGCCCGTGCCACACCGCTCTTGGCCACTTTCACCACGGGCTGTTAGCCCAACCCTCTCCCTGGAAGGCGGGTACCCATGACTCGCGGCGTGTCGCCAGAAGCGGCCCCGCGCTCAGGACGGAAAAGCGGTGGCCATACCCCAGAAGATTTCAGTATCGTCCGGCGGATACTGCACGTCGCACGCACTCCCTCTTGGGCGACCCGGCAACCGAAGGGCGCCGGGCCGCCCGCAAACCCATGAGGGAATCCGATTACTTTCTGGGGCTCCGCGCCTGGAAGCGGACCCCCACCCACATATAGATATCTGCATAAATAATGCAATAGTCAGGGCAAAAAGGGGGGTAGCTCCGACTGGGGGACACGCCACCGGAGCTTGGGCTGGGAACGACGCAGGTGCCGAAGCGTTCTGTGGAGGGCAACCGATAGTTCGTCGAGATCGTCGGGGCGTCCGTTGGCCAGAGCGTTGTCCATCTGGTTCCAGACGCCTTCATCGGGGTTGAGTTCCGGCGCATACGCCGGGAAGCGCTCCACGTGAAGCCGAGGGAAGCGACGACAGAGTTCGCGGATGGGCTCGCCTTTGTGGGGTTTGCCATTGTCCCAGATCACGATGACAGGGCCGCGTAGATGACGAAGCAGGTGTCGCAAGAATCGGCACACCTCGGCTTGCTGGATGTTCTTGCGGTGGAACTGGCAATACAGACCGAGCCGGCAGCGCGTCGGGCTGACCGTCACCGCCGAGATGGCGGAGATCTTATCGTGCCTGTAGGAGTACCGCATGACAGGGGTCTGCCCGCGCGGCCCCCACGTCCGGCGGACCGGCGGGATCAGGAGGTAGCCGGACTCGTCGACGAAGGCGAGATGGACACCCAGCCGCGCCGCGTTTTTTTTATGCGCGGCCAGTCCCGGTGCTTCCACGCGGCGATGGCCGGCGCGGGGTCTACAGGGCTTGGCCCGTGGTTGGGCTGCGCGTTTTTGCGCCGGGATACTGCGGCTCTGGGGATGGATATGCTCGATCAGCGTCTCAGACCTGATGGATGTCGTGCAGGGCTGGTATTCCCGTCGTCAGATGCGCCACGCCGCGTGAACGCGCCGAACGCCGGGAGAAGGGCTTTTACCACGGACTGCTAGGGGGCCGACGGGCGTGCGGTGATGCCCAGCCCCGGACGATCGGAGGGCCTCACCACGCCCTCAGCAAGCACGAGCCCTTCGTAGGGATCGTCGGCCAACAGCAGATGGGCATCCAGGTCCACGTAGTCCGCCAGGGAGGCCAATTGGGCCGCCGCGGACACTCCGAGGCTGGTCTCGATCATACATCCGAGCATCACCTTAAGGCCCAAGCGACGGGCGACGCGCATCAGGGTCAAGGCCTCACGTATGCCGCCGCACTTGGCGAGCTTGACGTTCACCCCATCCACCGCACCCACCAGCCGGGGCAAGTCCGCGACGCGGACACAGTCTTCATCAGCGATGATCGGCACGGGGCTCTGTCGCCGGAGGGCACGCAGCACCTCGATTCGTCCGGCTGCGATGGGCTGCTCCACCAGCTCAAGGTTGAAGCGGCTGAGCGCGGCAATGCGGCCGGGTGCTTCTTCGGGAGACCAGGCGCCGTTCGCATCGATACGGAGGCCCACCTCGGGCGCATGCTCGCGGACGATCCGCAGGGTCTGCTCGTCGTCACGGGCGCCCACCTTCAACTTGAGCGATCGGAAGCCTGTGGCCTCCGCCACGCGAGCCGGCAAGTCCTGCAATTCGGTGAGGCCGATGGTATACGAAGTGGGCGGCGTTAGCGTCGGGTCCAGTCCTAACCAACGCCAGACCGGCATGCCCAGCTTCCGGCCGATCCAGTCGTGCAGGGCCATGTCGATAGCCGCCACGGCGGCGGTCTGGTCGCCGAACCGCTCCAGCAAACGGTCCACGATGAGGATCACGCGAAAGGGATCATCGCCCAGCAAAGGCGCCGCTTCCGCTAACGTCGCCTCGACCGATTCGCACGATTGACCGTAGTACGGGCTGGGGGCGGCCTCACCCAGTCCGACAGTTCCAGCGCACTCGAATCGCACGATGACCCGGTGGGTTTCGCTCCCCTCGAGAGAGGCGCCGCCCCGGGCAATGCGGAAGGGGTGCTTGCTGTGCAGGGTCACCCTTTGCCAGGTGAGCTTCATGTCCGCGTACCCCGTGCGCGCGCCGTGTACCGAGTGAGCATAGCCTTCCCGTTGCGTATGAGCAACACGGGGATTTCATCCAGGGTCTGGCAAGGGATTGTGGCAGTGCGGGGTGGCATGGGTCCGCCCAAGGCGAGCCTGCGGCGAGCCCTTGGGCGGACCCGTGTCCATAGGGCGGTTCGCACGGGTCTGGGTCCTCCCGCAGCTATCCGGCTGCGGGACACTTGGCCCGCCGCTACAATAGGCTGCGGTTGCGGTCGATCATCTCGAAGCAACGGAGGTTGGTGATGTCTTCGCTCAAGCGCAAAGGCGTTTTATCGCCGTGCCGTGCGACCACGGTGGAGGTCTGGGTCGGCCTGTTGGCCCTGACGGTGGCACTGGGTCTTTCCGGTTGTGGTTCCGCGGGGGCGCCGGGCGGCGGGTCGCCGGGGCCGTCCGACGACAATGAGCCGCCGGACGATACCCTCGCCCGCGAGATCGAAGAAGCCGACATCGTCAAATTCGAAGACGGCTACTTCTATCTGGCCAACCGCTGGACCGGGCTACGCATTATCGACGCCCGCTTGATCGAGCGCCCGCTGCCGGCCGGCCGCGTGCCCATGCAAGGCCGGGCGGTCGAGTTATTCGTTCGCGATGAGCATGCGTTCATTCTCTCCTCGGCGGATTTCTTCTACTGCGCCGGTCGGCCGGTGGGTTTCGACGATGACGCCGCCTCGTCGCTCACTACGCCCGATTACCAGGGTAGCCGTATCACCGTCGTGGACGTCTCCGACAAGCAGGACCCGACCCTGGTGGCCGAGTTCGACCTTGACGGCTTCGTGTCGGCCACCCGGCGCGTCGGCGACGTCATCTATGCCGCCGGCAGCTTGCCCGATGACTATACGCTGCCGGCGGAGGACGACGACGCGGGCACCAACGGGTCCGTCGGCACCAACGGCGATCTCTCGACCAACGGCGACGACCAGGGGGACAACCATCCGAACGACCAATTCGGCTTCCCACGGGCGTTCGTGGCTTCCATCAACATCGCCGACCCGGACCATCCTTACCTCGTGGACCGGGAAATCTTCTTCGGCGAATCCTTCGAGATTAATGTTACCACGCAGGACGCAATGTTCGTCGCCGGGGTCGATCCTTCGCTCCCTGAGACCACGCTCGTGACTTATGTGGATATCTCCGATCCGCAAGGTGCGGTTCGGCTGCGCGATCAGTTCCGCGTGCCGGGTGTGATCCGCAACCAATACTTCATGGACGAGTACGCCGGCGTGTTCCGCATCGTGGCCCAGGAGTTTTACGGGTTTTATCCGACGATCTGGACGGTTTCCTTATATACCTATGATCTGCGTGACCCGGACGACATCACACGGCTCGCCCGCCTTCCGCTCGTCGACAACCAAGGCATGCGTTCGGTCCGCTTTGACGGCCCGCGCGCCTATGCCGCGACGGAGACCGTAAGCGATCCGCTGTTCGTGCTCGACCTCGCCGATCCGACCGCGCCGGCCATTGCGGGCCAGCTCGTGATCCTGGGCATCAGCACGCACCTGGTGCCGCTGGGCGACCGGCTGATCAACATCGGCGTTGATAACAGCTACGTCCGGCGCCCCTCGCTGACCCTCTTTGACGTGTCCGACCCCCACGAGCCCCAGCCCATGTCGCGCATCGTGCTGGGTACACGAGGAGGCCATACCACCTCCGAGGCCAACTTCGATGAAAAGGCCGTGCAGATCCTGGAGGACGAGCAACTCATCTTGATGCCGTTCGCCTACTACGATCAAACCGCCCTGGAGTGGAAGGACGGCGTGCAAATGATTGATCTGCTGCCCACCCGGTTGGCCGAACGCGGCGAAGTGACCCATCGTGGGCTGGTCCGCCGGTCGGGAGTCGTGGACCAGCGCCTGTGGGTGCTCTCCGATGAGGCCTTCAAGGTGGCGGACATCGACGACCGCGACGACCCGCGCGACCTGTCCGCCCTGGACATCTTCAGCGAGCAGGAGTTGCTGGACTCGGGCCTGTGGGGCTGCGTGGACTCGGCCCGGTGGTACGACCGTCCGTACGGCGACCTGTACGGCCCCGGCCCCTACGGTTACGGCATGGCCTGCGGCGCCGGCGTGCCGGCGGCGGTCATGATCCTCTCCCTGGGACTGGCCGGCTTTCGATGCCTCGGGCGACGACGCTGAGCAGCGCAAACGTCACTCAGTAGGGTGCGCGCTCGCGCACCATGCTCGGTAGGGTGCGCGAGCGCGCACCCTACCTGGCTCTCATGGTATTCGCGTTGGCGGGCGGGATGATTCCGACCGTCGAACCCCAGGCGGCCCGGGCCGGCGACCCGGTGTGGATGAACCGTCCCGGCCCCAGCCCGCGGTACGACCACGCCATGGCCTACGACAGCGCCCGGGGCGTGACCGTGCTGTTCGGGGGGTGGGACCGCGGCGGTCTCGACTGCGCTTGCGCATGCCCCTCAGCCGCGGTGAATCCTGACGGCGTCCGGGCTTACGACGACGATGGCGCCGATCGCTGATTCGATATTCCCACGAGCGAGGAACGACTGGGTCAGACGAATGTAGCCCGCGCGGCTCTCGCGCGGCAGGCGTAGCAACACAACGCCCGCATGGGAACCTGGGGGAAAAACCTGTGCATTCGCGAAGCCCTTGTCGGCAGTAAACAGGCATCGCCGCTCCTTCTGTACCGCCTGCCAAAGCCCCGCATCCGGTGTCCCGGTTAGCTCCTGTTCCGCGACCGTGCGTGCATCGTGCCCGGCGCTCCGGAGTAGGACGGCCACTTCGCTGGGCAAATCCTCGTCAACTTTGATCGGAACAGGCATAGGACGACTTACGTGGCCAGCGGCACGAGATCGAAGCGATTGACGGCTTCCGCAGCAAAGAGCAGGGCGGCCTGGATGTCCTCCCGCGTCAGTTGCGGATAGCTTGCCAGAATCTGCTCGAACGTATCGCCATCGGCAATGCTCCCAACAATGACGCTCACCGGCACCCGCGTGCCGGCGATGCAGGGATCGCCGTGGTGAACAGCAGGATCGATACTGATGCGCCTACGCCACTCCGTAACAGCCACCATGAGAAACCTCCCCATCGTACGACCACCCCGTCTTCTAGCCCAAATGGGTTCGTTTGGCAATCATGCAAGTTCGAGACGGGTGGTTGGCCGGCGAACGGGTTTCACGGTTTTTTCTTGCAAGGGTGTCACCGGTTCGCTATCATGAACCTCACGAATCCCAAAGGTAGGGCCCCGCGTCGACGGGCCGGCGCGGTACAGGAGTTGACACGCAACTCAACGGAGGCACGAAGATGTGGTGCCGCACGATCGTTCCAAGAATCTCCAACAGTAGGGTCCGCGCTCGCGGACCAATCAGCCGGGCGGGTGGCATGGGTCCGTCAAAGGCCGAGCCTTGGGCGAGGCCTTCGACGGACCCGTGCGTCAAACGCCGAGTCAGCCGAAGCACGGGTCTGGTTCGCCTCGAAGACGAGGCGAACCAGACCCATGGCACCCGGGCCCCTGCCACCACCCTCCGGGGCGTGACCGTCCTGTTCACGGGGTACCCACGCTGGGGCGAGATTCCTATCTCGCCCCGGGTAAGGGCAGGATTCCCGTCCTGCGGGCTTCGCGGGAAAGGATTCCCGGCGGTGGGTGCGAGAAAGGATTCTCGCACCAGCAGGCAGCCGTGTGCGGGGCGTTTGACAAACCTGGATCCCCCACTGGATTTAAGGCTGGGTTTAAGGTAAGATGGGGTCACGGACGCAAAACGGCTCGCGATCAACAACTCATCGGAAAGGGTCCATCATGGATCGGACAACGACAGCCATCCCATGGTGCGGTTGCCTGGGAATCGTCCTGCTCGCGGCTTTGCCCATCCCGTGCGTGCTGGGCGACTCATGCCCGCCGGCCTGGACACCCGGATTTGAGTTGCCGGGTATGAATGACTATGTCTACGCCCTCACCGTCTTCGACGACGGGACCGGGCCGGCGTTGTACGCGGGTGGCGGTTTCACCGCGGCGGGGGGCGTGCCGGCCAACCGGATCGCCAAGTGGAATGGCACGCAGTGGTCGGCGCTGGGCAGCGGGGTGAACTCCGATGTCTACGCCCTCACCGTCTTCGACGACGGGACCGGGCCGGCGTTGTACGCGGGGGGCTATTTCAGCACGGCGGGGGGCGTGCCGGCCAAGCGGATCGCCAAGTGGAATGGCGCGCAGTGGTCGGCCCTGGGCAGCGGGATGGGGGTTACGGACTCCTCCAGTGTCTATGTCTACGCCCTCACCGTCTTCGACGACGGGAGCGGGCCGGCGTTGTACGCGGGGGGCGAGTTCACCACGGCGGGGGGCGTGCCGGCCAACCGGATCGCCAAGTGGAATGGCACGCAGTGGTCGGCGCTGGGCAGCGGGATTAACACCTGGGTCTACGCCCTCACCGTCTTCGACGACGGGACCGGTCCGGCGTTGTACGCGGGGGGCTGGTTCACCACGGCGGGGGGCGTGCCGGCCGACCGGATTGCCAAGTGGGATGGCACGCAGTGGTCGGCCCTGGGCAGCGGAATGAGCTCTTCCATCGACGCCCTCACCGTGTTCGACGACGGGACCGGGCCGGCGTTGTACGCGG
>JAZDKM010000249.1:0-2002 GCA_043803085.1 Planctomycetota bacterium | reverse complement strand
GCGATCAGAGCCGGTAGGGCCGTCAGAAGCCAGAGCATGTCAGGCCATATGAACGTCATGGCTGCCTCCCAGGTGCTGCGGCAGGCTGCCGCCCGCCGAAAGCTGCCGCCGTCGCTTGCGCAGATCGGCAAACCTCAGAATCGCATCGACGAGGTCGTCGGTAGTGGACAGCTCCAGAGCGTCCACGCCGGCATCGCCAAAGGCCGAGCGGAGATCCGCCTCGCGCCGCCCGGCCGCGGCCGCGAAGCGCCTGCAAAAGCCGCGGTCGTGGGTGTCGACCCATGCCTGCTCGCCGGTCTCGGCGTCCTGAACGACCAGGAGTCCCAGGTCCGGGAGCTCCATCTCCAGAGGATCGTAAAGCCGCACCGCTACGATTTCGTGACGCCGGGCCAGGAGCACCAGTGGCTCCTCCCAGCCGGGAGTACTGATAAAATCGGAAACGACGAATACGAGCGAACGCCGGGGCATGACCTGGCGGCCGGTCAGCAGAAGATCCTTGAGGTTCGTCGCGGCTGCGCGCGAGCGCTCGGGCCGGGACAGCATCCGGCTAAGGATGTGCAGGACATGGCGCCGGCCGCTCCGCGACGGTATGACCGTGTCCACGCGGTCGCCGTAGAAAAGTGCCCCGACGGGGTTGCCGTATCGGGACAGAAGCCGCGCCAAAACGGTCACGAAATCGATGGCGACGGAGCGCTTCAGCACCCGCTCGGAGCCGAAACTTACCGAAGGACTCAGGTCCAGCAGAAACCAGGCGGTTACGTCCCGGTCCTCATTGTACACCCGCACGTAAGGGGTCTGCAGCCGCGCCGTGACATTCCAGTCGATGTGTCGGACGTCGTCGTGGTACTGGTATTCGCGGAGGTCGGCCAGGTCTATCCCGAACCCGCGGAACAGACTGCGGTAATCGCCGTGGAGCAGGCCGTCCAGGCGGCGGATCACGGTCCACTCCAGCCGCAACAGGATCTTCTCAGGATCGTGCGCCGATTCTGACATGGGCCTCCAGCGGCTTTTCGGGTGCCGTTATGTGTTGCATGACCTCGTGAATGATCTGATCGGCCGTCATGGCATCGGCCAGGGCCTGGTAGGAAAGCACCAGCCGGTGGCGGAAGACGTCGGCCACCAGGTCGGTCACGTCCTCCGGCAGCACATAGCCACGCCCGCGAAGGTAGGCCAGGGCCCGCGCACTCTCGATCAGGTGAATGGAAGCGCGGGGGCTTGCGCCGTAGGACAGGTACACTGCCATGTCAGGTATACCGAAGCGGCGGGGGTCCCGCGTGGCGGCGGCGAGCCGCACCGCGTATTGGATGAGGGAAGGGTCCACGAATCCGGACCGGCACTCGCGCTGCAGCGCCCCTATCTGCTCGGTGGTGGCGACGGCCGCGACCTCATTCTCCATACCCGTGACGCGGTTGACGATGACGAATTCTTCTTCTTCGCTGGGGTAGCCGACGAGCACCTTCATCATGAACCGGTCCACCTGGGCCTCGGGCAGCGGGTAGGTCCCTTCGGTTTCTATGGGATTCTGCGTCGCCATCACCAGGAACGGCTGCGGCACACGGTGGGTCTCTCCGGCGATGGTGACCTGGTATTCCTGCATTACCTCGAGCAAGGCGCTCTGCACCTTGGCCGGGGCCCGATTGATCTCGTCGGCCAGCAGCAGGTGGGTGAAGACGGGTCCGAGTGCGGTGGAAAACTCCCCGGTCTTCTGATTGTAGATGCGGGTCCCCACCAGGTCCGCCGGCACCCGGTCGGGGGTGAACTGAATTCTCCGGAAGGTTCCGCGAATAGTCCGGGCGAGGGTCTTGACCGTCAGGGTCTTGGCGAGGCCCGGCACCCCCTCCACCAGCAAATGCCCCTGGGCCAGGATGGATACGAGTACGCGCTCGAGGAAACGGTCCTGTCCGACGACGATCTTTTTCACTTCATAGAGGATTCGCTCCATCAACGTGGAAACTTCCGAACGACTCGTTTCGCTGGTGTTCATATCCATCCTTTCCAATAC
>JAZDKM010000248.1:0-8125 GCA_043803085.1 Planctomycetota bacterium | reverse complement strand
GGCCAAACCTTACCGACGTAAGCTTCGCCGTCGGGCTTGGTCAGCCAGGCGCCGATCTTGGTGCCTTCGTCGTACACGAAGTATCCCGGCTCCCGCCCGATGCCGGGGTCGATGATGGCCACCGTGTGAAAGCCCATGCGGTGCAAGTCGGCCATCAGGCCTGCTGGGTCCGGAAACCACTCGGGGTTCCATGTGAAACACCGATGCCCGTTCATGTACTCGATATCGAAGTAGAGCACGTCGCAGGGAATCTTCTTCTCCCGAAAGGTCGCGGCGATTTCGCGGACCCGCGCCTCGGGGAAGTAACTGTGCCGGCATTGGTGGTAGCCGATGGCCCACTTCGGCGGCAGCTCGATTCGGCCGGTCAGATCCGTGTAACGCTGGACGACGTCCTTCGGGCCCGGACCGGCGATGACGTAGTAGTTCAGTTCCCCGCCCTCGGCCCCGAAGCTGAGGACGTCGCGGTCCAGTTGGCCGAAGTCGAACGAGGTCCGCCACGGGTTGTCGAAAAAGACCCCGTGATACCGCCCTTCGCGCGCCACGATGAAGAAGGGCACCGATTTGTACAGCGGGTCGGTGGACGGGCCGTAGGCCGGGGTATCCGTGTTCCACATGGTCCAAGCCCGGCCGTTTTTATTCAGCGGTCCGGTTTTTTCTCCGAGCCCGTAAATGGCAACTTCGCCCGGCAGATGTTGCCACACGCGCACTGCGGAAGAGGAGGGCAACTGGGAGGGCGAGCCTCCCGGCGAGCTCTTCGCCAGCAGAGGGTCCTGACCCTTTTCTCCGACGCACCAGGCCATTCCGCGGGCCTGTTCGTCCGCAGTCAGAAGGTGACCCTCGGCGTCGAGCACTTCAAGGCGACACGGATTGCGGTGAACCACGACCGCCAGCGCCCCTGTGGTCGCCCGAAGCTGATCGGGGCCATCCTCAAACGTCACGAATCGGCCTTTGGGGGTCAGGTCGGTGACGGCCCAGGAGTAATCCCGGCCGAAGCGCCCCTCGGAAGCCAGGCGCACCCGCACGACGTACTCGTTGACCGCCTCGATACGAACCGCCGCCGTGCCACATTGGAGCGTCAGCACGGCCTCACCCCGTTCGCACGAGGTCACCGCGCCCAGATGTGTCCATTGTGCCCGGGCGCCCGGCACGCCCAACAGAACCACCAGGGCCCCAACGCACCACCGATGAGTAAGGATGGACATGGCTGATCTGTTCCTCCGGAGCCCGGTTCAGCATCTCCGCGTGCTCTGTTGTGAGAATAGACCGTAGGTCGGGCTCCGCCCGACACTGTGCTTCGGCGGGCGAAGCCCGCCCTACGCAGCTACACTGAAGCGAATACGCGCACACTGTGGCAAAGACGCCGCCGTGCCTCAAAGGTTCTTGAGCCGCTGTTCCTTATCGGAGGTTTGCAGCGCGGCGATGAGCTCGTCAAGGTCACCCTGCATGATGCGGTCCAGGGTGTACAAGGTCAGCCCGATGCGGTGGTCGGTGCAGCGGTTCTGCGGGAAGTTGTACGTGCGAATACGCTCGGACCGGTCTCCGCTGCCGATCATGGTGCGGCGGGCCGAGTCCCGGGCCTGCTGCTGTTCGCGCTGCCGCATCTCGTACACCCGACTGAGCAGCACCCGTCGGGCCTTGGAGCGGTTCTTGTGCTGCGATTTCTCGTCCCGCATCGAGACCGCGATACCGGTGGTCTTGTGCACTAGGCGGATGGCTGACGACACTTTGTTGACATTCTGACCGCCGGGCCCGCCCGCCCGCGAGACGAACTCCTCCACGTCCGTCTCCCAGTTGATGTCAATGTTGATCTCCTCCGGCTCCGGAAGCACTGCGACGGTGGCCGCCGAAGTGTGAATTCGCCCCTGGGCCTCGGTTTCCGGCACGCGTTGTACGCGATGCCCCCCGCCTTCGTACCCCAGGCCCAGGTATACCCCTTCGCCCTTCACGCTGAGGATCACCTCTTTCAGCCCGCCCAGGTCCGAGGCCGACAGATCCAGCACCTCGACCTTGAAGCCCTTCTTCTCGCAGTAGCGCAGGTACATCTCGTACAGGTCGCGCCCGAACAGGGCCGCCTCGTCTCCCCCCGTACCCGCGCGAATCTCCAGCAGGACGGAGGTGATGGCCGCGTCCTCGCTGATGACCAGCGTTTCCTTCAGGGCTTCCAGCCGATGGGCGCACTCCTTCTCCAGGGCAGGGACCTCCTCCAGGGCCAGCGCCCGGAGGTCCGCCTCTTGCCCCGCGTCGCCGCTCAGACTCCGGGCCTCTTCCAACTGCTGGCGGAGCTTGCGAAATTCGTTGAACGGCTGCACCACGCGCTTCAGTCGGCCCATCTCGCGCGTGATCTCCATGCTTTTGGCGGGATCGGTCGCCATCGACGTCTCTGCCATCCGGTCCATCAGGCTCTGGTAATGGTCGGCGATCTCCTGCAACTTGCGAATGAACCGGCTGTCAATGTCTTCGGCCATGAGCATGCAACACACAAGAACCACGCGGCCGCCACCGTCTCAATCCGGTGCAACGCGCGTGGTTGTCCTGAATAGCGCCGCTAGGACCTGGCCTTGGCGGGCTTCTTGGCTTGCTTGAAATACTCACCCCCGAACTTCTTCTGGAAGCGCTCCACCCGTCCGGCAGTATCGACGAACTTCTGCTGGCCGGTGAAGAAGGGGTGACAGGCCGAGCAAATCTCCACGTTGATCTGCGGCACGGTACTGCGTGTCTCAAAACTGTTTCCGCAGCCGCATTTCACTTTGCACGCCACGTATGGGGGGTGAATGTCCTTTTTCATCGGCTCGGCTTACCTCGTCTCGGGATACCAATCGAGCCCTTCATTATAGACCCGATCCTGGTTGGAGCAAGCGCCGGCCCCCTTCTTTTTGCCCTTGCTTGCCCTGGTCCGCTCCCTGACGGCCGCGTCTCGAATTCCCTGTCGCCTGAGCGACAACGCCGAGCGATGTAACCTATTGTTCAGTATGGATTTGCATCCCAACAATGGTTACGTCGTCCTTGAGATGGAGTGAACCGGTTTCGGCGTTCAGCAGGGCCTCCAACTGCCGCACGATCTCCTCGATCGGCTCATGGGCGAGGTTCTCGAACACGCTACGGTAATGCTCCCAGCTACGGGCCTCGTTGTCGCCTGGGGCGAACGACACCTCGATGCCGTCGGTGTACAGAATCAGCTTGTCACCAGGATGCATCTGGATCTTGGCGGTGGGAAACGCGGCCCCCTTGAATAGTCCCATCAGGCCGCCCTGCGATTTCAGCTCGGTGATCTGACCGTCGCGCGTGATGAGTAGCGGGTATGGATGACCGCCACGGGCAAACTGCAATTCCAGCGTCTCGGTGTTGAGCACACAGTAACACGCGGTCACGAACTGGCAGTTGGGCAAGTCCTGTTCGGTCAGGGCTTCGTTGAGGTTGGTCAGTGTCTCGCTGGGCTCGCGGATGCGGTATCCACCGGGCGTCGTCTCCTTGCCGGACATCGCATGCTTGATGAACATAGTCAGCAGGCTGGCCGCCATCCCGTGCCCTGCCGCGTCGGCCACATAGAAACCCACGTGCCGCTCGTCGATCCGAAAAATGTCGTAGATGTCGCCGGAAACCCAGGCCACCGGTCGGTACAACGGCGCGAAACGCGCCGGACCGACCGGCCCCACGCACCGCGGGAGGAAATCGCGCTGCAACCGTCCCGCCAGCCGCATCTCCTGCTCTACCTCATTGAAGTGTTGATTGAGCCGCTTGCCGATCCGCTGAAGGTTGGCGACCTCCTGCTCCATCCTGCGGACCAGGGCGTGATAACGTCGGATCGTCGCCAACCGCCCGCGGAGTTCCTCCTTGGTGATCTCGCGGCCGGCGACGTCGATCAGCGTGCCGTCCCGCCCATTTCGCCGTCCCGGCGTATCGGTCAGGAGCACTGCGGCGATCCGCCGTGCGTCGAGCGCCCGGATCAGATTGCGGTAATCTGATTCGACGGAGGCATCGGCCAGGCCGGCTTTAGGCTGCGGGACGACCACGGCCGCGAGGTGGTCTTGATGGGTCAACTCGGTGGCGCGTTTGTAGTCGGCCGTGGTGGAAACCGTCCATCCGTCCTCGGCCAGGCAGGTTGCCATTCCGCGGGGCAGGCTCGTTTCGGGGTCGACCAGCAGAACCTGCATTCTCGGACCTCTATCCCGGAGGATCGGCCACAAATCATCCGGGCCCTATGGGAGCGATAGCACCAGCCGCGGCGTAGGCCGCAAAGCGCCATCCGGACGAACCACTAGTGCTCTGTCACGCCTCAACTTGCGGGTGTGGCCCGGCTGATTCTCCGCGGTTTTTTGACGCCACAGCTGAAGAGCAGTGGCACACGGCGACGGTCACGACGCACCCGCAGATTCAGCGTTGACGAAGCAGTAGCGCCCAGGCGCCCCGAGACCCGGGAGCCGCCCGGTTGTGCACCCTCTCAGAGATTCGGCGGGTTACGAGGGCCTCTTTAGAACTGAGTCCGGGATTGGGACGTGGTCGCCCGCGCGAATCCCGATCCGAGAAAACACGTTGGCGTTGACTTCCAGCGCGTACCGGTAGGGTTCGCTGGCCAGATAGCTCCGCTCGTCGAATGGGGCCATGGTGCGGATGGTCACGATGGTGCCGTCCACGCGAATGAACGCGATGTCCAGCGGGATCATCGTGTTCCGCATCCAGAAGCCGGTGGAGTGATCGTAGTCAAACACGAAGAGCATGCCCCGCTCGGTACCGTCCGCCAGCGGGGCCATCTGCTCCTTGGTGACAAACATCAGGCCGCGGGTCGTCTCCTGGGGGTCGTCGGCGATCCACACCTTGAACGAGTGGTCCTTGATGCGGACGATGGCAGTCGGCATCTTCTCGAGGGTATTGGGCTCGTCGGGCCCGCACCCGGCCAACGAAAGCAGTGTCAACATCGGCGCCGCACAAAGCCTGGAGAATAGGAAATGGGAAATGGAAAAAGTGCAGGGCACACCGCGCCTGCATCGCCTGCGCCGGTCTTCATTCTCCATTCTCCATTCTCCATTCTGCATTCGCTGCGCGCCCAACCCGCGGAACTTGTCGCCTACAGCTACTGATCGGCCATGCGCTTGAGCTTGGTAGGTCGGGCTCCGCCCGACATTGTCCCGCGTGTCGGGAAGAGCCCGACCTACTCGCCTTTCATCCGGTTGAGGCGCGCCTCGATGAGTTCACCCGCCAGTTTCGGGTCGGCCTTGCCGCCGGAAAAACGCATCACCTGCCCGCGGAGGAAACCGATCGACTTGGGCGCCTTCTTGGGATTAGTCAGCGCATCGTGGACCGCCTTCTCACTCGCGGCGAAGGCCTCGTCGATCCATCGTTCCAAGGCCCCCGTATCCTGCACCTGCACCAACCCCAGCGCGTTGGCCAGCGCCGTCGGCGAATCCGTCGTGTTTGGCATCTCTTCAGCGATCCGGTTGGCGGCCGTCGCGCTGATGGTGCCCGCTTGAACAAGCGCGGCCAACTCTCCCATCCGCGCAGCGTCCACGCCCAGTCGGGCCACCGTCGTCCCCCGACCATTGGCCAGCTTCAGCCAGATGTTCACGAACTGCTTGCCCACGACGGCGGCCGACGCCCCGGTAGCAAGCACCGACTCGAACAGGTCGGCCGTCGCCCGATCGGAGACGATGGTGTTCGCGTCCTTGTCGGCCAACCCGTGCTGTCGCACCAGCCGAGCTTGCCGAGTGAGCGGAAGCTCCGCGACGGCCGCCCGGATGCGTTCCAGCCAGGCGTCGTCGATCTCCACCGGCACCAGATCCGGGTCGGGAAAGTAGCGATAATCGCGGGCCGCCTCTTTGCCGCGCTGGAACTCGGTCATCTCGCGCTCGTCGTTCCAGCCACGGTTTTCGTTGGGACACTTGCCCAGCACGTAATCGGGGTCCGCCTGCCAATCGGCCGCCTGCCGCCGAATCTCGAACGCGATGGCTGAGCGCACCGCCCGGAAGCTATTAAGGTTTTTTACCTCTGCGATCGGCGTGCGGTACTCGACCCCGTCGCGCTCGAGGATCACGTTGACGTTGGGCTCGAAGCGCATCTGCCCCTTCTGCATCACCCCTTCGGACACGCCCAGGTAGGTGACCAGCCGCTGCAACTCGGTAGCGAAGACGTAGGCCTCGTCGGGCGAGACGATGTCCGGCTCAGTCACGATCTCCAGCAACGGCGTGCCCGTCCGGTTGAGATCGACCAGCGTGCATCCGGGGGTATCGTGGATATTTTTGCCCGCGTCTTCCTCCAGGTGCGCTCGGCGGATGCGAATCCGCCGCATCGCGCCGTCGGAGGGGATATCGAAGTACCCATCCTTGGCCAGGGGCAGATCGTATTGGCTGATCTGGTAGTTCTTGGGCAGGTCTGGGTAGTAGTAGCTCTTGCGGTCCCACTTGGTGTGCCGGGCAATGCGGCAGTTCAGCGCCAGCCCCACGGCGATGGCAAAGTCCACCGCCTGCCGGTTCATGACCGGCAGCACGCCCGGCATCCCCACGCATACCGGACAAACCCGGCTGTTGGGCGGCGCCCCCACCTCCACGGCGCAGCCGCAGAACAGCTTGCTCCGCGTGGCCAACTGCACGTGGATTTCCATGCCCACCAGCGGGGTGATCTTCAGCGCGCTCGTCATGGCATGCTTACACCACGCGTAACCTCGGGTGAGCATGACCAAGGTGGAGAGTACTCTGCATGGCTACCCGCGACCCCCGGTAAACCTGGATCGCGTGAAGCCTTGCCACCCTCCCTATGGCTTTTCGCCGGCCGGTTTGAGCTCGATGGCCTTGGGCGCGGAGGCCTTGTCCTCCCCTTTGAGAATCGCATCGATGCGGGCCTTGTAGTCTTCCGGCGCCCGCCCCCCCGACAACTTCAGACCGTTGATGAAGATGCTCGGCGTCCCGCTCACCTTGCACTTGCCCGCTTCTCCCTTGTCCGTCTCCAGCAAAGCGTCCTGCTGGGCCTCGTCGGCCATGACCTTGTCGAACTCCGCCAGGTCCAGACCCTGCGACTCGGCATACTTGCGTAGGTCCTCCACCGCCAGGTTCTTGGGGTTGGCGATGATATCGTCGTGCATCTTCCAGAACGCGTCGTTGCCCTTCTTGGCCGCCAGCGCCGTCGCGGCGTGGGCCGGCTTGGCCTGTTTGTGGAAAGGCAGCGGATAGTGCTTGAAGACCAGCTTCACGTCTTTGGGGTAGTCGTTGAGCACCTGCTGGAGCTTGGGCCACTCGCGGATGCAGAACGGGCACTGGAAATCCGCGAACTCCACGATGGTGACCTTGGCGTCCTTCGGCCCCCGGACCGGCGAAGATCCGACTTGGACATCATAGACCGTCGTGTCCGGCAGCGGTTGCTGGGGCTGCGGCTTCTGAGCCGGGGGCTGCTGGGCGGTCTTTCTCATTTCCGTGAGTTGGGCCAGGATCTTCTGGAGGTCGCCGCGGACCGCCGCGAGTTCCGTCTTGACCGAGGCCAACTCTGCTCGAAGCTCCTCCTGGCCTTTCTTCAACTCCTCGACGTTCGCGGGCTTGTCCTCCGCCCGGGCGCTCGCACCTGCGCACATCCACACGCCCGCCATCACCGCCCCCATCAGCATTCGTGCCATCCAGTTTGCCCTCATACTTGCACCTTTCTATTCCACCAGGATTTCCCTATGATTCTTGACCCACTGCACCGCCCTTCTCTTCTTCGCCACGCAGGTCGCCAGGCGGTTCCGAACCGAGCAGTCTAATCTACCTTCTACTGCTGAACAACCGGCCATTTGTATTGGCCGTGTAATAAGCTGCTGCCCTGGGCCAGACCCTAACCAAACCTGGGATTTACGCGCACTGATCCGATCCCGATGCGTTCGAGGTCATGATCATGTCCGCCCAAGCACAGTCCACCAGAGGGCCTAGGAGCCCGTGTTGAAAGTGGCCAAGAGCAGTGTGGCACGGGCATCTTGCCCGTGAAAACACAGGCTGGAAGCCTGTGCCACAACTTTTGCCACGGGCAGCTAGGCCTCGATCTTCTCGATTTGCACGCGCAGATACCGTTGGCGATGGCCCTGCTTGCGGCGGTAGTTCTTGCGGCGCTTCTTCTTGATGATGGTGATCTTCTGGCCCTTGAGTTCGCCTCGGATCGCCGCCGTGACTCT